>NZ_CP053069.1:2129467-2433677 GCF_013003965.1 Usitatibacter rugosus
CGCGCAGCCGCGCTGGCCGGTGCTGCGCAGCGGCTTTCTCGGCGCGGCGACGTCCGACGGCAAGCTGCGCGACATCGGCGTCGAGATGCCGGCCGGTCCTCGCGGTGGGCCGGTCTACGATCAGGGCGGCCGCCTCGTCGGAGTCGCGCTTTCCGGCAACCGCGTCCTCACGCCGTCGCAGCTTCGACGGGTGCTCGGCCAGGCCGATCCGACGCCCGCGAGCGCCGGTCCGGTCCCGCGCGTGGCGGTCGAACAAATCTACGAGGCTTCGATGCGCGGTGCCGTGCAGGTGCTCGCGGAAAGGTGAGGCCTTCATCCCCCGGGTGACGAATCGAAGCGCGAATCACGCGTGCTACATTCGTCTCGAGGCGGCGGAAAGCCGCTCGGAGGAGCGATGAAGAGAATCTGGAAGGCGATGGCCGTCTTTGCGATGGCCGCGTCGGGCGCCGCCTGGTGCCAGTCCTATCCCGCGAAACCCATTCGCATCGTCGTGCCGTTTGCCGTGGGCGGAACGGGCGACACGCTGACTCGCACCGTGGGCGACGAGATGTCGCGCGACCTGGGGCAGCCGATCGTCATCGACAACAAGCCCGGTGCGGGCGGCCTCGTCGGCACGGAGCTCGTGGCCGCGGCGCCGGCCGACGGCTACATGATGCTGCTCGTGAGCCCGGCGCACGTGATCATTCCCGCGCTGCACGCCGGCAAGAAGACCTACGACCCGATCAAGGGCTTCGAGCCGATCACGGTCTTCGCCAACACGCACCAGGTGATCGTGGCGCATCCGTCGGTTCCAGTGAACACGACGCAGGAGCTCATCGATTACGCGAAGAAGAACCCCGGCAAGCTGAACTACGGTTCGGCCGGCACGGGCTCGGCCACGCACCTCAACATGGCGCTCTTCCTCTCGATGGCGGGCATCGACATCGTGCACGTGCCGTACAAAGGCTCGACGCCCGCGCGGCAGGACGTGCTCGCCGGCCAGGTGCAGCTCGCGATGGACGGGCTGCTCCCCCTGCAGCCGCTGATCAAGGACGGGCGGCTGAAGGCGATCGGCATCACGAGCACCAAGCGTGCCCAGAGCAACCCGGAGATTCCGACGCTGGGCGAGACCGTGAAGGGCTACGCCTCCGACACCTGGTATGCGCTGCTGGCCCCGGGCGGAACGCCGAAGGAGATCGTCGCCAGGCTGCATGCCTCCGCGGTGAAGGCGCTCGCCTCGCCCGCGGTGCGCGACAGGCTCTCGAAGCTCGGCGCCGAACCGGTGGGCAACACGCCCGACGAGCTGCGCGAGCTGCTGCTGCGCGAGCAGGCGATCTGGATGAAGGTGGTCAAGGACTCTGGAGCGAAGGCGGACTGATGAAACGCATGACGACGCAGTTGCGGGGCTTGATCGCCCAGGGGCCGACGCTCTACGTGCCGGGCTGCTACAGCGCGATGAGCGCCCGGGTGCTGGAGGAGGCGGGCTTCGAGGCGATCTACATGTCGGGCTACGGCACGTCGCTCTCGCTCACGGGCCTGCCGGACGTCGGCCTCACGACGATGACGGAGATGGTCGCCAACGCGCGCTACATCGCGCAGGCCGTGAAGATCCCGCTGCTCGCCGATTGCGACACCGGCTTCGGCAACGCCATCAACGTGATGCGCACCATGCGCGAGTACATCGCGGCGGGTGTGGCCGGCGTGCACATGGAAGACCAGGTGAGTCCCAAGCGCTGCGGCCACGTCGCGGGCCGCGTCGTGATCTCCTTCGAGGAGGCCGTGGGCAAGGTCCGTGCGGCGGTCGATGCGAAGAACGGCATCGATCCCGATTTCGTGATCGTCGCCCGCACCGACGCGCGCGGAGCGCACGGCGGCTCGCTCGACGAGGCCATCAAGCGCGCCAACGCCTTCCTCGGCGCCGGAGCCGACCTCGCGTTCATCGAGGGCCCGACGTCGGCCGATGAAGTGAAGCGGATCTGCCGCGAGGTGAAGGGCCCGGTCTTCTACAACATGACGGGCGTCTCGCCGCGCTTCACCGTCGACGAGATGCGCTCGATGGGCATCGCGATGTGCATCTCGCCCAACCCGCTGCTGCGTGCCGCCCTGGCGGCGATGCACG
This sequence comes from Usitatibacter rugosus, assembly GCF_013003965.1. NCBI lineage: Bacteria > Pseudomonadati > Pseudomonadota > Betaproteobacteria > Nitrosomonadales > Usitatibacteraceae > Usitatibacter > Usitatibacter rugosus. The sequence continues at coordinate 2,131,566 of NZ_CP053069.1, forward strand.
ACCTCGCGAAGGAGCTGAAGGCCGACGGCCCGGCGGCCGAGACGCGCTTCAATGCGCGCTTCAAGGACCATCCGCTGGGCGACCTCCATACCTTCGCCGGCTTCGACCAGGTCCGCACGTGGGAGCGCGAGTACCTCGGCGAGGAGGCGATGAAGAAGTACGCCGATTCCGTGGGGCACGTGCCGCGCTAGATCCCGTGGGCCTCACGCTCTACGAGAAGATCTGGAACGACCACGCGATCGCGCACGGCGCGGGCGGACGCACGCTGCTCTACATCGACCGCCAGCTCGTGCACGACGGGAGCTTCCACGCCTTCCTGGCGCTGAAGCAGGCCGGCCGAGCGGTGCGCCGTCCCGAGGCCTCGTTCGCGACGCCGGACCATTACGTTCCGACGCACAACCGCCATCCGATCACCCATCCCGAGCTGCGCGACAAGGTGGAGACGCTCGCTGCCAACGCCGCGGCGAACGGCATCACGATCTATCCCGTCGGCGACGATCGCCAGGGGATCGTCCACGTGGTGGGGCCGGAGCAGGGCATCACGCAACCGGGCATCACGCTGGTGTGCGGCGATTCGCATACCTCGACGCACGGCGCGTTCGGGGCGCTCGCCTTCGGCATCGGCGCTTCGGAAGTGGCCCACGTGCTCGCCACGCAAGCGTTGTGGCAAGCGCCGTCGAAGACGTTTCGCGTGACCGTCGAAGGAGCGCTGTCGCCGGGCGTGCACGCGAAGGACATCATCCTCGCGCTGATCGCGAGGATCGGCGCCTTCGGCGGCACCGGCTACACCTTCGAGTACGCGGGTCCCGGCATTCGCGCCCTCTCGATGGAAGCGCGCATGACGATCTGCAATATGTCGATCGAGGCGGGCGCGAAGGCGGGCCTGGTCGCACCCGACGAGACGACGTTCGCCTACTTGCACGGCCGTCCTCAGGCTCCGAAAGGGGAGTATTGGGAGCGGGCCGTTGCACTTTGGCGCGCCTTGCCCTCGGATCCCGACTCGCGCTTCGATCGCGAGGTGACGCTTGATGCAAGCGCGCTGGAACCGATGGCGACCTGGGGCACCAGCCCCGAGCACGGCGTGGGCATCTCGGGCGTGGTGCCCGACCCCTCGCGCGAAGCCGATGCCGCGCGGCGGGGCAGCATGGAGAAGGCGCTGGGCTACATGGACCTGCGGCCCGGAGCCCGCATCGACGGCCTTCCGATCGAGCGCGTCTTCATCGGGTCGTGCACCAACAGCCGGCTGGAGGACCTGCGTGCCGCCGCCGAGGTCGTGCGTGGACGCAAGGCCAAGGTGCCCGCGCTCGTGGTCCCCGGCTCGGGCCTCGTCAAGCGCGACGCGGAGGCCGAAGGACTCGACCGCGTCTTCCTCGACGCGGGCTTCGAATGGCGCGACGCGGGCTGCTCGATGTGCGTCGGCATGAACGGCGACCTGGCAGGCTCGGGCGAGCGCGTGGCGTCCACCTCGAACCGCAACTTCGAGGGCCGCCAGGGCAAGGGCGCGCGCACGCATCTCATGAGCCCGGCGATGGCCGCGGCCGCCGCCGTCACGGGATGCATCACCGACGTCCGGAAGCTGCTGCGATGAAACCGTTCACGACGCTCACCGCCGTGGCCGTGCCGCTCGACATCGTGAACGTCGACACCGACCGCATCATTCCCGCGCGCTTCCTGCGCCAGCCCCGATCCGCGGGCTACGAGAACTTCCTGTTCGCGGACCTTCGCGAGGCCGACGCGTCCTTCGTCCTCGATCGCGCGGAGTACCGGGGTGCGCAGATCCTCGTCGCGGCGGACAACTTCGGCTGCGGGTCGTCCCGCGAAGGCGCGGTGTGGGCCCTGGCGGGAAGCGGGCTGCGTGCCTGGATCGCGCCTTCGTTCGGCGACATCTTCTTCGAGAACTCCTTCAAGAATGGCGTGCTCGCGATCGTGCTGCCTCCCGGGCGAGTGACCGAGCTTCGCGCCGCGCTCGAAGCGAAGCCCGGAGCCTCGATGTCGATCGATCTCGCCGCGCAGACCGTCACCGGCCCGGACGGCAGGGTCGACCGGTTCGACGTCGATCCCTTCCGCAAGGAGTGCCTGCTGGCGGGCCTGGACGAGATCGACCTCACCCTGCGTCACGAGGCGGACATCGCCGCCTACGAAGATCGCCGGCGGCGCGAGCGTCCCTGGCTGGGGTGAATCCCCGGGTTGGACGGACGCCGCAAACTCGGTATCTTGGCCGCGTGAACCGGCCTCCGGGCCCAACAAGAAGAAGCTCAGGGAGAGTCCTCATGCTGCGCCGTGCCGCTGCGAGCCTCGCGCTCGCGTTCGCCCTCGTTCCCGTCTCGTCCTCGCAGGCCGCCCTCCCGATGCGGGTGGAAGCCTCGGTCGCCGCGCCCGATGGCGGGATCCTGCTGGCGGGCCAGAGCGTGCCTTCCGGTTCCCCGCTCTCCATCACGATCGCGAAGCGCAACGCCGACGGAACGGCGGACACGGCCTTCTTCGGCGGTGGATCCACGCAGTACTCCGCGATGCAGGCGACGGCCGAATTCCGCGTCACGGCGATCGCGGTCCAGCCCGACGGCAAGCTGCTCGTGGCCACCGTGCTCGACGGCAGGGTCGCCCTGGTGCGTTTCAACGACACGGGCACGCCGGACTATTCGTTCGGGATCTCCGGACCGGGTCTTGCGATCGACGACTCGAGTGACGGCCACCGCGTGAACGCGCTCGTCGTGCAGGCGGACGGGACGATCTTCGCGCTGGGGTCGTACAACGGGCCGGAGACGGGCGGTGCCTGGCGCTCCATGGTCGCCCGCTACTACTCGTACGGCTTTCGCGACGCCGGCTTTTCCTCGGGCCCCGCGGGCGCGTGGCTGGCGGCATCCGGCCTGGGCGACAGCGAGATCCGAGCCGCGGTGCGCACCTCCAACGGCTTCGTGGGCGTGGGCTACGCCCGCCAGCCGGGCGCCGACAAGAACTTCCTCTTCATGGGATTCCAGAGCTACGGCACGCCCGACATGGGCTTCGGCCAGGGGGGGGCGGCCGTGGTCAATGCGTTCGGGGGCCATGACGACGAGGCGTTCGCGGTGACGCTCGACACCTTCGGGAGCATCGTGGCGGCGGGACGCGACGGCCATGGCTACGGCACGCAATCCATGTCCAACTTCCTCTACGTGCGCATGACGCCGTACGGGACTCCCGACTACTCGTGGCCGCTCTATCACTCGATGACCCGCATGGGCATCTTCTACGACCGCGAATTCAGCGACGTGACCACGACCTCGGTGGCCGTCGTGCCGGGAAGCGGCGACCTCATCCTGGGCGGAACCGTCGTTCGCCCCTCGACCGGCGCCAGCTATTTCGGCATGACGCGCTTCTATGGCGGCTGGGGCGGCATGGACTTCAACCCGCTGGTGGAAGAGCTGGGGGGCGACGACCTGCTGAAGGCCGCGTATCCCAACGCGAGCGGCCAGGTGATCGCGGTGGGCACGCGGGAAGAGGCCGGCGTCGAGTCGGCGCGAATCGCCCGGTACTTCGCGGACAAGTTCGATTTCGACACCGACTTCGCCGTCAGCGGCGCCGATGCCGAACCCAACCCGTTGGCTTTCCGGCCGGTCTTCGGGCGCTTCGGTCCCTCCGCGCAGTGGCAGACGGATCCGGTTCGCATCGGGGGCATCAACGTGGCCGTGCCGGTCACCATCGAGAATGGAACGTACTCGATCGGCTGCACGTTCGACTACGTGGCCACGCCCGGGACCGCGAACAATGGCGACATGATCTGCGTGCGGGCGATCGCGGCGGCCACACCGTTCACCACCCAGGGCACGACGGTGCACGTGGGTTCGACGCAGGGCACCCTCACGCTGATCACCGGTGGCATCGCCGACACGACCCTGTTGAGCTACCCGGCCAATCCGTCGGGTACGAACGTGCAGTTCGGCTGGGGCCACGACTGGGACGTGTCGGGCTACGGAGCCACCTTCGAATGCTCGCTGGATGGCGCTCCCTTCGCGCCCTGCGCCGGCGGCAACTACAACGGTCTCGCGAACGGGCCGCATACCTTCCAGGTGCGCGCGGTGAACGAGTGGGGCACCGAGCCCACGCCCGCCACGCACGCGTGGTCGGTGGCTGCTCCGCCCGAGACCACGATCCTTTCCACGCCGCCGGTTCCGACCAACCAGACGACGGCGACCTTCACGTTCAGCTCGAACGACCCGACCGCGACCTTCGAGTGCCGCTTGTTCTCGACGGCGTTCGCACCCTGCACCAGCCCGGTGACCTTCTCGGGACTCTTCGGATCGGATCGCTTCTACGTGCGCGCGGTCAACGCATTCGGCGTCGACCAGACGCCCGCGGAATACGCGTGGTTCATCGACACCAACGCGCCGAGCTCGTCCATCGTCAACAAGCCGCCGAACCCTTCGGGCAGCGCAAGCGCGACCTTCACGTTCACCAAGAACGACTCGGGCGCCGTGTTCCAGTGCTCCCTCGATGGCGAGCCGTTCACGCCGTGCTCGACGCCGAAGTCGTACACGGGGCTCCCCGAAGGCACGCACACGTTCCGCGTGCGCGCCGTCGATGCCGCCGGGAACATCGAGGCCTTCCCGCCCAGCTACACGTGGGTCTATGACGTGTCGCCGCCGGATACCACGCTCACCGGCCCCTGGCAGGGGCATGGCACGACCGCGACCTTCCAGTTCGCCTCCAGCGAGCCCGGCAGCGGCTCGGTGCAGTGCAGCCTCGACGGCGAGGCCTGGCGGCCGTGCTGGGACGTCTTCACGACGATCGGAAGCACCACGGTCTCGTCGCTCTCGCAGGGAACGCATACGTTCAGCGCCAGGGCCGTGGACGGGCTGGGGCACATCGATCCCACGCCGGCGTCCATCACGTGGGTCGTCGATACCATCGGGCCGGACGTTACGATCACCTCCGGGCCGGTCGAGTCTTCCACGACCTCCCAGGCCAGCGCGACGTTCACGTTCACCTCGACGGAATCGGGCGCCACGTTCGCGTGCCTGCTGGGGGACGGATTCTTCACCCCCTGCACCAGCCCGGTCACGTACCCCGCGCTCTCGGACGGTTCGTACACGTTCCGGGTCCAGGCGGTGGATCTCTACGGCAATGCGACGCCGTACCCCTACGCAAGCCGCCACTGGACCGTCGACACGGTGCCGCCCGAGACCTTCATCTTGTCGCACCCCTCGGACACGACCGCGTCGCAGGCTCCGACCTTCACCTTTTCGGCATCGGAGCCGGCCACCGCGTTCGAGTGCAAGCTCGATGCCGAGTCCGGTTACACGCCCTGCACCAGCCCGAAGACCTATGCGAGCCTCGCGGAAGGCGCGCACCAGTTCTCCGTGCGGGCGCGAGACGGGGCGGGGCAACCCGACCCCACGCCGCCGTCGTTCTCATGGACCGTGGACCTGACCTCTCCGGACACGCTGATCGTTTCCGGTCCGGCTCCGGCCTCGATTTTTCCCGCGGCGACCTTCGTGTTCTCCGCGAACGAGCCGGGATCCACGTTCCAGTGCCGCCTCGACGGCGCGGCCTTCGCCGCTTGCACGAGTCCGGCCACGTATTCCTCGCTCGCCGACGGCGCGCACACCTTCCAGGTGCGCGCGTTCGACGGAGCCGGCAATCCCGACGGATCGCCCAGCAGCTTCGCGTGGACGATCGACACGGTGGCGGCCGACACCGCGATCGTGTCGGGGCCGAGCGGAGCGACGACGCAGGTGTCCGCGACCTTCACCTTCAGCTCGCCCGAGGGGGGCGTCACGTTCGAGTGCCGGCTGGATGGCGCCGCGTTTGCCGCCTGCACGTCGCCGCGCGTGCTGAGCGCGCTTTCCGATGGCTCGCATACGTTCGACGTTCGCGCGAAGGATTCCGCCGGCAATGTGGACCCGACCCCGGCGTCGCGCACGTGGACCGTGGATACGACGGCGCCCGGGACGGGGATCACGTCGTTTCCTCCGGCCGCTTCGAATTCCACCAGCGCATCCTTCTCGTTCTCCGCGTCCGAGACCGCGACCTTCCAGTGCAAGCTGGATGGGGCCTCGTTCGCGGCCTGCACGAGCCCGAAGAGCTACAGCGGCCTCTCGCAGGCTTCGCACACGTTCCAGGTGCGCGCGACCGATTCGCTGGGCAACGTGGATGCGACGCCCGCCAGCTACTCGTGGATCGTCGATACGTCGGCGCCCAACACGACGATCAACAGCGGGCCCTCGGGCACGGTGACCTCGACGACCGCGACGTTCACGTTCTCCTCGTCGCAGACCCCCTCCAATTTCGAGTGCCAGCTCGATTCGGCCGCCTACGCTCCGTGCACCAGCCCGAAGACCTACACGGGCGTCGCGGTCGGCAACCGCACCTTCCGGGTGCGGGCGATCGACGCGGCAGGCAACGTGGACGCGAGCCCCGCGACGCGCAGCTGGAGGATCAACTGAGGCTGCGATAATGGCGGCATGAATGCCGAAGCCAACACGCCCACGCCCTACGAGCGCATGGGCGGGGAGCCGGTCCTGCGCGAGCTGGTGGACCGTTTCTACGACCTGATGGACCTGGAGCCCGGGTACGCACAACTCCGGCGCGCCCACCCGGGGACGCTCGAGAACGGGCGCAAGCGCCTGTTCATGTTCCTGTCCGGCTGGCTCGGCGGCCCGCCGCTCTACACCGACGAGTTCGGCCACCCCATGCTGCGCGCCCGCCACCTGCCGTTTTCCATCGGCGCGGTCGAGCGCGACCAGTGGATGGCGTGCATGGCGCAGGCCATGGAGGAGGTCGGGCTGGAGGAATTGCTCCGCCTCCAGCTGGGCGGAGCGCTCTTCAAGACCGCGGACTGGATGCGCAACCGGGAGGACTGACGCAGAAAGTTGATGCACTGCAACAGCCGGGATGCTAAAATGTTGAGTTAATTAAAGATTTTTTACAGCTGTCATCAAATAGGTCCTTTCCATGTCCCGGCCTCTCCGCAACATCGCCATCATTGCCCACGTCGACCACGGCAAGACCACGCTCGTCGACAAACTCCTCCACCAGGCGGGCACGTTCGCCAAGCACCAGCACATCGCCGAACGGGTGATGGACTCGGGCGACATCGAGAAGGAACGGGGCATCACCATCCTCGCCAAGAACACGGCGGTGGATTACCACGGCGTCCACATCAACATCGTCGACACCCCCGGCCACGCGGATTTCGGCGGTGAGGTCGAGCGCGTGCTGTCGATGGTCGACAGCGTGCTGCTGCTGGTCGATGCCGTCGAAGGCCCGATGCCGCAGACCCGCTTCGTCACGCGCAAGGCACTGGCCCAGGGCCTGAAGCCGATCGTGGTGATCAACAAGGTCGACCGCGATGGCGCCCGCCCCGATTGGGTGGTCAGCCAGACCTTCGATCTCATGGACAAGCTCGGCGCGACGGAAGAACAGCTCGATTTCCCGGTGATCTACGCCTCGGCCCTGAACGGCTGGGCCACGATGGAAGAAGGCGTGGTCGGCACCGACATGCGTCCGCTGTTCGACTGCGTGCTGAAGAACGTTCCGGAGCCCAAGGGCGACCGCGAAGGCGGCCTGCAGCTGCAGATCAGCGCCGTCGACTACTCGACGTTCCTCGGGCGTATCGCCGTCGGCCGCATCCGCCGCGGCACGATCAAGAAAGCGCAGGAAGTGGCGATCATGGCCGGCGACAAGCTCGTGCGCAAAGCCAAGATCGGCCTGCTGCACACGTTCCAGGGCCTGGAAAAAGTTGAAACGGACGTCGCCGGCGTGGGCGAGATCGTCTCCGTCACCGGCATCGAGGATTTCGTGATCGGCACGACGTTCTCCGACCCGATCATCCAGGAAGGCCTGCCGATGGTCGGCGTGGACGAGCCGACGCTCACCATGAACTTCCAGGTGAACACCTCGCCCTACGCGGGCCAGGAAGGCAAGTATGTCACCAGCCGCCAGATCCGCGAGCGCCTCGCGCGCGAGCTGCTCTCCAACGTGGCCCTGAAGGTCGAGGACACGAGCGACGTGGATGTCTTCCGCGTCTCCGGCCGGGGCGAACTGCACCTGACCATCCTCATCGAGAACATGCGCCGCGAAGGCTACGAGCTCGCGGTGGGCAAGCCGCGCGTCGTCGTGAAGGAAGTCGACGGCGTGAAGCAGGAGCCGTGGGAGAGCCTCACGGTCGACGTCGACACGAACAACCAGGGCAAGATCATGGAAGAGCTGGGCCGCCGCGGTGGCGAGCTCACGGACATGGTCCCGGACGGCAAGGGCCGCGTTCGCCTCGACTACAGCATTCCCTCGCGCGGGCTGATCGGCTTCCACATGGAATTCATGACGCTCACGCGCGGCACGGGGATCAAGAGCCACGTGTTCGACAAGTACGGCCCGGTCGGCACGCAGCTGCCGTCGCGGCGCAACGGCGTGCTGATCTCTTCGGAGCAGGGCGATGCCGTTGCCTTCGCGCTCTTCAACCTCGAAGACCGCGGCAAGATGTTCGTGTCGCCGGGCGAGCGCCTGTACGTCGGCATGGTGATCGGCGTCCACAGCCGCGACAACGATCTCATCGTGAACCCGGTGAAGGGCAAGAAGCTCACCAACGTGCGCTCCGCAGGCAAGGACGAGAACGTCGTCCTCACGCCGCCGATCCAGCTCACGCTGGAATCCGCCGTGGAGTTCATCGAGGACGACGAGCTGGTGGAAGTCACGCCGAAGTCGATCCGCCTCCGCAAGCGTTTCCTCTCGGAGCACGACCGCAAGCGCGCGTCGCGGGAAGCAGCGTAGGGCGGAGCAGGTCCCGACAGCCCGCCTAGGCGGGCTAGTTCCCCGTCACCACCACGCTGGAGGGCTGGGCGAGCAGCCGGCGCTCCACGTCGGCTGCCGGCACCGCCTGGCTGAACAGGAAGCCCTGGTACTCGCCCTGGCCCAGGCCGCGGAGGAACTGGAGCTGGTCCTCGCGCTCGACGCCCTCGGCGACGATGCCCAAGCGCAGGCCATGGGCCATCGCCATGATGGCCTGCACGATCGCCGCATCGTCGGCGTCGACCGAGAGGTCGGCGATGAACGACTGGTCGATCTTCAGCTTCTGGATCGGGAACCGCTTCAGGTAATTGAGGCTCGAGTAGCCGGTGCCGAAGTCGTCGATCGACAGGCCCACGCCCATGCGGTGCAGCTCTTCCAGCATCACGATCGCCTGCGGAGCGTTGTGCATCACGACGCTCTCCGTGATCTCGAGCTCGAGCAGCGAGGGATCCAGCCCGCTTTCCTCGAGGACTTCCGACACCGTTTGCACGAGATCCGCCTGCTGGAACTGCAGGCCGGAGATGTTCACGGCCATCACCAGGTCCGGGAGCCCACGCCGCTGCCACGCCTTGTTCTGCACGCACGCTTCCCGTAGCACCCAGTTGCCGATCGGGATGATGAGGCCGGTTTCCTCGGCGAACGGGATGAACTCGGCCGGCGGCACGAGGCCACGCTCCGGGTGCTTCCACCGGACCAGTGCCTCGACGCCGGTGATGCGCCCCGTATGCAGGTCGACCTTGGGCTGGTAGTGGAGGATGAGCTGCTGGCGTTCGACCGCCGTCCGCAGCTCCGACTCGAGGACCAGCTGCTCGGGCGAGAAGGTGTTCATGTCCTCGGAGAAGTAGGCCACGTTCGCGCGGCCGGATTTCTTCACGTGGTACATCGCCGCGTCCGCGCTCGCGATCAGCCGCGTCGCGTCCTGGCCGTGCTCGGGAAAGAGGCTGATGCCGATGCTCGAGCCCACGCGCAGGTCCAGCCCGTCGAAGGGAATCACGCGCGACAGGGTGCTCATGATCTTGGCCGCGGTCTCGCCGGCGTCCTCGGGACGCGAGACGTTGCGAAGCAGGATCACGAACTCGTCGCCGCCCAGGCGCGAGACCGTGTCTTCTTCGCGCACCGCGGCGCGCAGCCGGTCGGCGATGGTCCGCAGCACGCGGTCGCCCGCATAGTGGCCCAGGGAATCGTTCAGGGTCTTGAAGCGGTCCAGGTCGACGAAGAGCACCGCGCAGCGCCCGCCGTGGCGGCGGCAGGCCTCGACGGCCTGCTGGAGGCGGTCCTCGAGCAGCAGGCGGTTGGGCAGCTTGGTGAGCGAATCGTGCAGGACGAGGCGCTGCAGCTCCGCGTTGGCCGATTGCAGCCAGGAGGCCATCTGCGCCGTCTTCGATTCCATGCGGGCATCGAGGACCGACAGCGAGAGCGTCCCGCAGAGGATCAGGAAGGTGATGATCGCGATCGTGGCGGCCATCCAGCCGTTGGTGGCGAGCGGCCCGCCGAGGCAGATCGAGCCCGGCGCGAAGTTCGCCGCGGCCATGCCCGTGTAGTGCATGCCGACGATGGCGCCGCCCATGATCACCGCGCTTCCCATGCGGGCGAGGATCCGGCGCCGGCCGTTGGTGCGGAGCTGGAAGGCGATCCACAAGGCGGCCGTCGCCGCGGCGATGGCGACCGCGACGGAGGCGAGGAAGAGGAGGGCGTCGTATCGGATGGCCGGCAGCACCTCCATCGCGGCCATGCCCGCGTAGTGCATGGAGCAGATCCCCAGGCCCATCAGCACGCCCGCGGCGGCCAGCCGCCAGTGGCTCAAGGTCTGGCGCGTGGCGATCAGCAGGGCAAAGCCGGAGACCACGATCGCGATGCCCATGGAGCCCACCGTGATCGGGATGTCGTAGGACATCGCGATCGGGAGATCGAAGGCCAGCATCCCGATGAAGTGCATCGACCAGATGCCGGTGCCCATCGCGAACGCGCCGCCGAGCAGCCAGGCCACCGCGGCGGCGCCGGTCGAGGCGGTGATGCGCGACGCCAGGTCGAGCGCCGTGTAGGACGCCATCATGGCGACCAGCAGCGACAGCAGCACGAGGCCTTGGTTGTAGGTGCCCAGCATCCGGATTTCTCCCGTTATAGCCGGAACCTACAGGGCCCCCGGAATCCCCGAAGTGAACTAGTTCGCAAACGGTGCGGAAGCGCTCTTTACCGGAACGGGCGGCCAGGGCCCATTTCGGCCCCGGATTCCTGCAATTCGTCGCTTTCCGCTGTCCGGGGGCCGGGGCGGTCCCTAGAGTTCACCCATCGACAACGCATTCACCCCCAAGGAGCCCCCAATGATCACCTTCTTCCTCGCCGCCACCTTCACCGTCCTCTTCGTCTCGATCGCCGTTTCCGCCGTCGCCAGCGTCGCGTCCGTCTCCCAGTAAGCCGAAGGCGTTCAGAGGTCGTCGATCGACTTCGGCCAGTCGTCCTTCAGTAGCCTCGACAGGCTTCGATCCGCCAGCAGCTTTCCGCCCGTCTGGCACCGGGCACAGTAGTTCGCCTCGTTCTCCGCGTACACGATCCGCTGTACCGGGGAGCCGCAAACGGGGCAGGGCAGCTTGTAGCGCCCATGCACGGCCATCCGGTCGTGGAAAGCGGTCACCTTCTCGGGGAAACCGTCCCCCACCTCATCCCGCAGCCACTGGGTCCAACGCGAGAGCGTCTCGCGCGTGGCGTCCCGCAAGCGTGACGATTCCGTTTCAGTCAGCGACTTCGTGAGCTTCATCGGCGAGAGCTTCGCCGCGTGGAGGATCTCGTCCGAATACGCGTTGCCGATGCCGCTGAAGAGGCGCGGATCGGTGAGCGCGCGTTTCAGCGTGTGGTTCTCGCGCACCAGGGCCGCGTGGAAGTCGGCCGCGGAGGCCTCCAGCGGCTCGATGCCGCCCGGATCCAGCGCCTTCAACGCCTCCTCGCCGCGCACCAGCGTGAGCGAGGCGCGCTTCTTCGTCCCGGCCTCGGTGAAGAGCAGGACCCCTTCCGGAAACTCGAACGTCGCCAGGAGGATCCGGGCGCCCACGCCAGGCTTCACGCCCTTGTCGCGCCAGCGGAAGCGCCCCGCGATCATCAGGTGGATCACCAGGAAGAGCCCATCCTCGAAGCCGAGCACGATGCGCTTGCCGATCCGGCGCACACCGAGCACGGCCTTGCCGAAGACGGCGTCCAGCGGTGGATCGAAGCTGCGCAGGACGAAAGGACTCGAGAGCTTGATCCGCTCGAGCCGCTGGCCCACGACGCACCGTTCCAGGGCCTCCAGGTAGACCTGCACGTCGGGCAATTCGGGCATGCGCTTATCTTAACGAGGGCGTGAGAAAATACGGCCATGGAATCCGCGCTCGCAACCGCCGTCATCGCCGTCCTCTGCGCCGTCGTGGGATTTGGTGCCGCATTTTTCTTCGGGCGTGCCCGGCCGGTGCAGGACCAACGCCGCGTGGCCGAGCTGGAAGCGCAGCTCGTCGCCTCGAGGGAACAAGCCCAGCGCGCCGGCGTGCAGGCCGCGGAGCAGGAGAAGGAAGCCACCACGCTTCGCGCCCAGCTGATGGAGGCCGTGCAGCGCAGCGCCTCGTTCGAGGAGAGGGCCCGCCAGGCCGAGGAGATGCGCGGCACGATCCGCGAGCGCGAGCTGGCCATCGTGAAGCTCGGGGCCGAGGTCTCGCAGCTTCGCGAGAAGGGTGCCGAGCTCGCCACGCGCCTCGAGGAGGAACGCCAGCAGTCCGACGAGAAGCTGGCCCTCATCGAAAGCGCGAAGCAAGTGATGGAGAACGCCTTCAAGTCGCTGTCCTCCGAGGCGCTGCGCCAGAACAACCAGTCCTTCCTCGACCTCGCCAAGACCTCGCTCAACGAGTTCCACCAGGGCGCGAAGGGCGATCTCGAGAAGCGCCAGATCGCGATCGATTCCCTCGTGGCGCCCGTGTCGGCGTCGCTGAAGAGCGTGGACGAGAAGATCCTCGCCCTCGAGAAGGCGCGGGAGAGTGCCTACGGCGAGCTGCGCGCCCAGTTCGCGCTGATGTCGGAGGCCCAGGGCCTGCTGCGCAACGAGACGAGCAACCTGGTGCGGGCGCTGCGCCAGCCGCATGTGCGCGGCCGCTGGGGCGAGGTGCAGCTGCGCCGCGTCGTCGAGCTGGCCGGCATGCTGAACCACTGCGATTTCGCCGAGCAGGAGACCGCCGAGACGGAAGACGGCCGCGTGCGCCCCGACCTCGTCGTGAAGCTTCCGGGCGGGCGCCAGATCGTCGTCGATGCCAAGGCGCCAGTCATCGCGTACATGGATGCCCACGACGCGCTGACGGAGGAAGACCGCCGCGAGAAGCTCCGCCAGCATGCGCAGCTCGTGCGCGGGCACCTCACGTCGCTCTCGCGCAAGTCGTACTGGGAGCAGTTCGAGCCCACGCCCGAGGTGGTGGTGATGTTCATCCCCGGCGAGTCGTTCGCGGCCGCCGCGCTCGAGGCCGATCCCGAGCTGATGGAGTTCGGCTTCACGAACAACGTGATCGTGGCCTCGCCCACGTCGCTCATCGCCTTGCTGCGCGCCGTCGCCTATGGCTGGCGCCAGGAGAGCATCGCGGACAACGCGCGCGAGATCAGCCAGCTCGGCCAGGAGCTCCACAAGCGCCTGGGCGACATGGCCGAGCACTTGGCGAAGGTGGGCACGGGCCTCGAGGGCGCCACGATGAACTACAACCGGGCGATCGCCTCGCTGGAGAGCCGCGTGCTCGTGTCGGCTCGCAAGTTCCGCGACCTGGGCGCCACGTCGCAGGGTGCGGAGATCGTCGAACTGAAGCTGGTCGAAGGCACCGCGCGGCGCCTGCAGGCTCCCGAAAGCAAACCGAGCCCCGATCTTTTCGGCGATCCTTCGGAACCGGATTCCGGCAAGACCTAGAACGCATTACACTGGGAAAAAGCCCGCGCATCACCACCCTCCCGGAGCACATCCACATGCCCAACGACCGCCCGAAGCAGGCCCTGACCCTGTCCGCCGCTGAACTGCTGGTCAAGTGCCTGGAGAACGAAGGTGTGCAGTACATCTTCGGCATCCCCGGAGAAGAGAACATCGACGTGATGGATGCCTTGCTCGGCAGCTCGATCAAGTTCGTCACCTGCCACCACGAGCAGGGCGCTGCCTTCATGGCGGATGTCTATGGCCGCCTCACCGGCCGCGCGGGCGTGTGCATGTCCACGCTGGGCCCCGGGGCCACCAACCTCATCACCGGTGTCGCGGACGCGAACATGGACCGCGCCCCGATCGTCGCGATCGCGGGGCAGGGCGCGACCACGCGCCTGCACAAGGAAAGCCACCAGATCCTCGACCTCGTGAACATGTTCCAGCCGATCACGAAGTACAGCGCGCAGGTCGTGGCGCCCGAGATCGTTCCGGAAGTCGTGCGCAAGGCCTTCAAGGTCGCGCAGACCGAGAAGCCGGGCGGCGCCTTCATCGACTTCCCCGAGAACATCGCGGAGATGAAGGTCGAGAAGAAGCCCATCCCGGTGCAGACGGCGTACACGCCCGTCGCCCCCGACGCGAAGATCGAGTACGCCGCCAAGCTGATCTCGTCGGCGAAGAACCCCATCATCCTCGCCGGCAACGGCGTGATCCGGCAGGGCGCGGCCGATTCGCTCGTCACCTTCGCGCAGATGCTGAAGATCCCGGTGGCCAATACGTTCATGGCCAAGGGCGTGATGCCGTTCACCAACGAGCTTTCGCTGGGCACCATCGGCCTGAAGGCGCGCGACCTTCCGTGGTTCGCCTTCGAGAAGGCCGACGTCGTGATCTGCATCGGCTACGACATGGTCGAGTACCACCCGGACATGTGGAACCCCGGCAACGACAAGACCATCATCCACATCGATGCGAGCCCGGCCGAGGTGGACGCGAACTACATCGTCGCCGTCGGCGTGCTGGGCGACATCGGCCACGCGCTCCGGGGCATCGCGCTCAAGGCCAAGCCGCGCACGAACCTCGGCTTCCGCGAGATCCGCGAAACGATCGTGGCCGACCGCGCCGAGCACTCGAAGGACACCGAGTTCCCGGTGAAGCCGCAGAAGATCGTCTGGGACGTGCGCGAATGCCTCGGGCCTGAAGACATCGCCATCTCCGACGTCGGCGCCCACAAGATGTGGATGAGCCGGATGTACCGCGCCGAGCGCCCCAACACCTGCATCATCTCCAACGGCTTCGCCGCCATGGGCATCGCGGTGCCCGGCGCCATCGCCGCGAAGCTCGCCTACCCGGACAAGAAAGTGATCGCGGTCACGGGCGACGCGGGCTTCATGATGAACTCGCAGGAGATCGAGACGGCGATGCGCATGAAGACGCCGATCGTGATCCTCATCTGGAACGATTCCGAGTACGGCCTCATCACCTGGCACCAGCTGCGCCACTTCGGCCGGCCCGCGTACATCGACTTCAAGAACCCCGATTTCGTGAAGTACGCCGAGAGCTTCGGCGCGAAGGGCTACCGCATCGAGAAAACCGAAGACCTGGTCCCCACGATCAAGAAGGCCTTCGCGGACAACACCGTTGTCATCATCGATTGCCCGGTCGACTACCGGGAGAACATGAAACTTACCGAACGGCTCAAAAAACTAGGAGAAGGCAAGCCATGAAAATCCGTGCCGCCGTCCTGAACGCGATCGGCAACAAAGGTCCCTACGCACAGACCAAGCCGCTCACGATCGAGGAAATCGAGCTCAAGCCCCCGGGATACGGCGAAATCCTGATCAAGATCGGTGCGGCGGGTCTCTGCCACTCCGACCTTTCCGTCATCAACGGCGATCGTCCGCGCCCCATGCCGATGGCTCTCGGCCACGAGGCCGCCGGCGTCGTCGAGGAGCTGGGCCCCGGGGTTTCCGACCTCAAGAAGGGCGACCATGTCGTGCTCGTGTTCGTGCCGAGCTGCGGCCATTGCGCGCCCTGCGCCGAAGGCCGACCCGCGCTCTGCGAGCCGGGTGCCGTGGCCAACACCGCGGGCACGCTGCTGAACGGCGACCGTCGCCTCTTCCGCGGCGACGGCACGATCGTGAACCATCACCTCGGCTGCTCCGCGTTCGCGACGCATGCCGTGGTGTCGCGCAACTCCGTCGTGAAGGTGCACCCGGATCTCCCGCTCGATGAGGCCGCGCTCTTCGGCTGCGCCGTGCTGACGGGCATGGGTGCGGTCGTGAACACCGCCGGCGTGAAGCCGGGCCACAGTGTCGCCGTCATCGGCCTGGGTGGCGTGGGCCTCGCTTCGATCCTGGGCGCAGTGGTTTCCGGCGCGCGCATCGTCGCGGCCGTGGACCTCTCGGAAGAGAAGCTCGCGCTCGCGAAGGAGCTGGGTGCGACGCACACGTTCATCGCGTCGGATCCGGACCTGGTCGGCAAGTTCAGGGAAGCCACGCAGGGCGGCGTCGACTTCGCCGTCGAGATGGCCGGTTCCCCGCGCGCGTTCGACACGGCGTACAAGATCACGCGCCGCGGCGGCACGACGTTGACCGCGGGCCTTCCGCCGCCGACCGCCACGTGGGCCATGCCCGGCGTGAACCTCGTGGCCGAGGAGCGCACGATCAAGGGCAGCTACATCGGAACCTGCGTGCCGTCGCGCGACATTCCGCGCTACGTCGATCTCTACATGCAGGGACGCCTCCCGGTGAACAAGCTGATGAGCGGCAAGATGCCCCTCGCGCAGATCAACGAGGGTTTCGATCTCCTGCACGACGGCAAGGTCGTGAGGCAGGTCATCATCCCGTGAGCGAGTCGGCTCCCGCCAACGACTGGTTCAGGCTCTGGACCGAGAACCAGAAGAACCTCTTCCAGGCGTGGGCCGAGGGTAAGGCGACGTCATTCCCGGGGATGCCAGGCGCATTCCCGGGCGCAGCACCCGCGCCCGGGGTGAAGCCGGGCGCGAAGGGCAAGGCCAAGGGCGGAACGAACGTTCCGCCTGCCGCCGACGCCATGGGCGACCTCATGAAGCGCTCGATGGAAGAGTGGGCGGCGCTCGCGCAGGAAGCGTGGTCGCAGACCGGCCGCTTCGACGAAAGCATGATGAAGAAGCTCTTCGATCCGGCGGAATGGCGCCGGGCGGGGACGCGCTTCGACATGGGCCTGGAGAAGCTCACCGAAGGCCCGACGTACGCCACGCTCTACGACCTCGACCGCAAGATCCTCAAGGCGCAGAAGCTCTGGCTCGACCGCACGCGCGACATCGAGCAGTACTACGAGGTCGTGCAGGGCGCGTGGAACCGCGCCTACGAACGGTTCCTGAAATTGCTGGGCGAGAACGAGGGCCCTCCGATCAAGAGCGGCCGCGCGTTGCTCGACCTCTGGCTCGCCACCGCGAACAGCTCGCTGGTCGAGATGCACCGTTCCAAGGAATTCCTCGATTCGCAGCGCCGCATGACGCGCTCCTCGACCGAGTACCGGCTTGCCGAGCAGGGCATCGCGGAGGCCTTCTGCGAGATCCACCACATCCCGACCCGCACCGAGATGGATGAGATGCAGCGTGCGGTGACGGAGTTGAAGCGCGAAGTGCGCGCGTTGCGCCGGCAGGAGAATGTGCGGACGGCTCCCGCCCGCAAGCGCACGAAGAAGCGCGCGGCGTCGAAAGCCGGGGACTGACGACGTGGCCGGCATGCGCGTGAAGGTCGACCCCAAGGACGCCCTGCAGGAATTCGCCGATTTCAGCCAGCGGATGCAGGAAGGCCGCAGGCTCCTCGAGCGCACGAAGAACAGCGACGTGCAGATCGCCACGGCGCCCAAGCGCGAGATCTGGAGCCAGGACAAGGTCTCGCTCTACCACTACGAGCCGGTGGCCAAGCGCACGGTCGCTGCGCCCGTGCTGGTGGTCTATGGCCTCATTGGCCGCCAGACGATGATGGACCTGCAGGAGGACCGTTCCCTGGTCCGCAACCTGCTCGCCCAGGGCGTCGACCTCTATGTCGTCGACTGGGGCTCGCCCTCCCGCAGCGACCGGTGGCTCACCCTCGAGGACTATATCGAGGGCTACCTCGGCGACTGCGTCGAACGCATTTGCGAGGAGAGCGGCCTCGACAAGATCACGCTGCTCGGCGTGTGCGAGGGGGGCGTGTTCACGTCGTGCTACGCCGCCAACCACCCGAAGCGCGTGAAGAACCTGATGCTCACCATCACGCCGATCGACTTCCACGCCGGCGACAAGGATGCACCGTTGCACCACGGGATGATCGGCACGTGGGCGCGCAGCATGTCCGCTTCCGACGTCGATCGCCTCATCGACGCGAACGGCAACCTGCCCGGCGAGCTGATGAGCTTCGTCTTCTCGCTGATGACGCCGATCAACTCGCTCACCAAGTACAACGTCGGCCTCTTCGACGTGATGGACGACGAGGCGAAGCTGCTGAACTTCCTGCGCATGGAGAAGTGGCTTGCCGACCGCCCCGACCATCCGGGCGAGGCGGGCAAGCAGTGGCTGAAGGATCTCTACCAGGCGAACCAGCTGGTGAAGGGCGAGTTCCGCCTGAACGGCAAGATCGTCGACCTGAAGAAGATCACGATGCCGGTGCTGAACATCTACGCGCAGGAAGACCACATCATCCCGCCGCGCAGCTCCCAGGCATTGCGCACGCGGGTGGGCACCAAGGACTACACCGAGCTCCCGCTTCCGGGCGGCCACGTCGGTGTCTTCGTGAGCGGCAAGTCGCAGGGCATCCTCGGAAAGACCATCTACGAATGGCTGAAGCAGCGCTGACCCCCCGGGAAGGGGAAGTGCCGGCGCTGGGGCCCCACGGCTTCACGCAGATCGCCTACGTGGAATGGGGCCCGAAGGACGCGAAGCACGTGGTGATGTGCGTGCACGGCCTCACCCGAAACGCGCGCGACTTCGACTTCCTCGCCAAGCGCCTCGCGGCGCGCGGCATGCGCGTCGTGTGTCCCGACCTTCCGGGCCGCGGCAAGAGCGCCTGGATCACCACGCCGACGGACTATGCAACACCCCTCTATCTCGCCGCGATGGCCGCCGTCATCGCGCGCACCGGCGCCGATGCGATCGACTGGGTCGGGACCTCGCTCGGCGGCTACGTCGGCATGGAGATGGCGGCGATCGCCGAGGCGCCCATCCGCCGCCTGGTGCTGAACGACTTCGGCGCTCGCGTCTCCGGCCACGCGCTGCAGCGCATGGGCGCGTACATGCGCCTGAAGCGCCGCTTCGCCACGCTGGACGAGCTCGAGCAGCATTTCCGTTCCATCCACGCGCCGTTCGGCAAGCTCACCGACGCGCAGTGGCAGCACATGGCGAAGCACAGCGGCGTGAAGACGCCCGAAGGCGACTACGCGCAGCACTACGACCCGCAGATCGGCCGCAACTTCCAGTGGCCCCTGATGGTGGACGTGGGCCTGTGGCACGTGTGGGAGAAGGTCTCGTGCCCGGTGCTCGTGCTGCGCGGCGAGGAATCCGATCTCCTGCACGCCACCACGGTGCGCGAGATGCAGCACCGCGGCATCGCCGCCAAGAAGAACCTCGTGCGCGCCGTCGAGGTGAGGGGCTGCGGCCACGCCCCGGCGCTGATGGCCGACCACCAGATTTCGCTCATCGAGGAATTCCTCGAGACGGACAAGGGAACGCGGCGCGTGAACGCCGCTTAATTTGCTTGAGGAGAAATGCATGAACGCCAGAATTGCACTTGCCGCCCTCGCTCTCAGCGCCGGCGCTGCCTTCGCCCAGGACTATCCGAACAAAGCCGTCACCGTCATCGTGCCGTGGCCGGCCGGCGGCCCCTCGGACATCGCCGCGCGCCCCGTGGCCAAGGGCCTCACGGACCAGATGGGCAAGCCGTTCGTGATCGACAACCGGGGTGGTGCCAGCGGCAACATCGGCAGCGCCATCGTGGCCAAGCAGCAGGCGGCCGACGGCTACACGATCCTCATCACCTCCAGCTCGCCGATCGTCATCAACCCGAGCCTCTACAAGACGATGCCGTACGACGCGTCGAAGGACCTGGTGCCGATCACCAACATCCTTCGCGTGCCGCTGGTGCTCGCGGTGAATCCCTCGGTGCCGGCCAAGAACCTGAAGGAGCTGATGGAGTACATCAAGAAGCAGGGCGGCAAGATGAACTACGCCTCGTCGGGCAGCGGCACGCCGCAGCACCTGACCTCGGAACTCTTCAAGACCGTCACCAAGCTCGACATCACGCATGTGCCCTACAAGGGCTCGGCCCCCGCGCTCACCGACGTGATCGCCGGCCACGTGCCGATGATGTTCGACAGCACCATCGCGATCGTCCCGCAGCTGAAGGCCGGGAAGCTGCGCCCGATCGCCGTCACGGGTGCCAAGCGCTCGCCGGAGCTGCCGGACGTGCCGACCTTCGCCGAGCAGGGCGTGAGCCTCGAGTCGTACGCGTGGTACGGGATGTTCGCGCGCGCGGGCACGCCGAAGCCGATCATCGACAAGCTGAACGCCGAGGCGCGCAAGGCCATGAAGTCCCCGGAATTCAAGAACGTGCTCAAGGAGACCGGCTCGGAAGACGTGGGTGACACGCCGGAGAATTTCAACAAGTTCGTGCAAGCGGAGGCGACGAAATGGGCGAAGGTCGTAAAGGACAGCGGGGCAACGGCCGACTGAAGCTGGCGGTCGCGGCCACGCCCGGCGGAAGGCCGCGGCGGGGCCAGCGCGGCAACAAGCTCGTGTCCGCGGCGGAGGCGGTCGCGTTCATTCGCGACCGCGACACCTTGGCGAGCTCAGGCTTCGTCGGCACCGGCACGCCCGACGAGCTGATCTGCGCGCTCGAGAAACGTTTCCTGGAAGACGGCGGGCCGCACGACTTGACGCTGGTGTTCGCGGCCGCGCCGGGCGACGGCAAGGAACGCGGCATGAACCGCCTCGCGCACGAGGGGCTGGTGAAGCGCGTCATCGCCGGCCACTGGTCGCTCGTGCCCAAGCTGGGCAAGCTCGCGGTCGACAACAAGATCGAGGCCTACAACATCCCGCTGGGCGTGGTCTCGCATCTCTTCCGCGACATCGCCGCGCACCGCGCCGGCAACCTCACCAAGGTGGGCTTGCGCACGTTCGTCGATCCGCGCCAGGACGGCGGCAAGATCAACAAGCGCACCGTGGACGACATCGTGCGCGTGATGGAAGTCGACGGCGAGGAGTACCTCTTCTACAAGTCGTTCCCGATCCACGTGGCGCTGATCCGCGGCACCACGGCGGATCCCGCGGGCAACATCACGATGGAGCACGAGGCGCTGACCCTGGACAACCTCGCCATCGCCACCGCCGCGCGCAACTCCGGCGGCATCGTGATCGCGCAGGTGGAGCGGGTCGCCGCGCCCGGCGTGCTGAACCCACGCCAGGTCGTCGTGCCCGGCATCCTCGTCGACTACGTGGTGATCGCCAAGCCCGAGAACCACCTGCAGACCTACGGGACCGAATACAACCCGGCCTTCTCGGGCGAGTTCAAGGTGCCGCTCACCATGCTGGGCAACCTGCCGCTCGACGAGCGCAAGGTGATCGCTCGTCGCTGCGCGTTCGAGCTGCCGATGGGTGGCGTCGTGAACCTCGGCATCGGCATGCCGGAAGGCGTCGCATCCGTGGCCAACGAGGAAAGGATCCTCAGCTACGTGACGCTCACCGCCGAGCCCGGCGTGATCGGCGGCGTGCCGCAATCGGGCCTCAACTTCGGCGCCGCGGTGAACAACGAGGCGCTGATCCACCAGAACCAGCAGTTCGACTTCTACGACGGCGGCGGCCTCGACATGGCCTGCCTCGGCATGGCGGAAGCCGACCGCAACGGCCACGTGAACGTGAGCCGCTTCGGCCCGCGCCTGGCCGGCGCCGGCGGCTTCATCAACATCACGCAGAACGCGCGGCGGATCGCCTTCGCCGGCACGTTCACCGCGGGCGGCCTCGAGGTCGAGGTCGACAACGGCATCCTTCGCATCATCAAGGAAGGCCGCAGCCGCAAGTTCGTGAACCGCGTGGAGCAGATCACCTTCAACGGCTCGTACGCGGCGGAGCAGGGCACCACCGTGCTCTACGTGACGGAGCGCTGCGTCTTCCGCCGCACGGAGGAGGGCATGGAGCTGGTGGAGGTGGCGCCGGGCATGGACATCGAGGAGAACATCCTCGCGCACATGGACTTCGAGCCCATCGTGAAGAAGCCGGTCATGATGGACGCGCGCATCTTCCGCGACCATTTGATGCAGCTCGAGGAATCGCTGCTGGGCCTGGGCCTCCACGAGCGCATCTCGTACGATTCGAAGACCAACGTGATGTTCCTGAACGCCGAGGGCATGCACATCCTCACGCGCGACGACGTCGATCGCGTGCGCAGGATCATCGAGGAGCGCTGCCAGTCGATCGGCCGCAAAGTGAAGATGGTCGTGAACTACGAGAACGTATTCATCGACCAGGCGGTGGCGGATACTTACGCGGCGATGATCCGGTACATGCAACAGAATTACTACACCACCGCGTCGCGCTACACCTCGAGCGAGTTCATGCGCGAGAAGCTCGGCGAGACGCTCACGCGCCGCCGGGTCGTCCCGCACATCTTCGGGACGCCCGACGAGGCGCACGACTACGTCGCGGGGCGCGGAAACACCGAGAGACAAGGGAAGAAGACATGGCAGCCAGCAAAGGCAAAACCAAAGGCAAAGGCAAGATCCCCGCGACGCTGATCCCCGGAGACGGGATCGGGCCGGAGATCACCGAGGCGGTCGTCCAGATCCTCGACGCGCTGGGCTCGCCCTTCGCGTGGGACCGGCAGCTGGGCGGCATGGCGGCGGCGAAGTCCGAGGGCGATCCCGCCCCGAAGGCGCTGCTCGACTCCATCGCCCGGAACAAGCTGGCCTTGAAGGGCCCGCTCACCACGCCCGTGGGCGGCGGCTTCCGCTCCATCAACGTGCGCCTGCGCGAGACCTTCGGCCTTTACGCCAACATGCGTCCCGTCCGCACCCTGGTGCCCGGAGGGCGCTACGAAGACATCGACATCGTCCTCTTCCGCGAGAACCTGGAGGGCCTGTACGTCGCCTGGGAACACTACGTGGCCATCGACGACGACCCGCGGGCCGTCGCGGTCTCCAGCGGCATCAACACGCGCGCGGGCAGCCGCCGGATCGCGGAGCACGCCTTCGAGTGGGCCGTGCGCCATGGACGCAAGAAGGTCACGATCGTGCACAAGGCGAACGTGCTGAAGGCGCTCACCGGCCTCTTCCTCGAGACGGCGCGCGACGTCGCCTCGCGCTACGAGAAGAAGATCGCCTTCGACGACCGCATCGTCGACGCCTGCGCGATGCAGCTCGTGCTGAATCCCCAGCAGTTCGACGTGATCGTCACCACCAACCTGTTCGGCGACATCCTCTCCGACCAGCTCGCGGGCCTCGTGGGCGGCCTGGGCATGGCGCCCGGTGCGAACATCGGCCCGGATGCCGCGATCTTCGAGGCGGTGCACGGCTCGGCGCCCGACATCGCGGGCAAGGGGATCGCCAATCCGCTGGCGCTGCTGCTGGCCGCGGGCCTGATGCTGGAGCACGTGGGCAAGGAAGACCTCTCCAAGCGCATCAACAAGGCGGTCGACGTCGTCCTCAACAAGGACCTGGTCCGCACCCGCGACCTCGGCGGCAAGGCCACGACCGCGGACTTCGCCCGGGCGATGATCAAGCGCCTCAAGTAAGCCCTTGATGCACAAGGGCTTCCGGCCCTCGCGCCGGGGCATGGTGCCCTGCACAAAAATTAGTCGCCAAACCCCTTGACGCCATGGGGTTTCGGCCTAAAATACCCGGCTTGTGCAGTGCAGCATTCCCCGCGCCCAAGGAGCCTACCCATGTTCAAGACCGACCAGTTCGCCGCCGCCAACGAAGCCGCGATCGACCAGATGTCCTATTTCGCCAAGCTGTCCCTCGCCAACATGGAGAAGTTCGCCGAGCTCGGCCTGGGTGCCGCTCGCGATTCCGTGGAATCCGCGACCAAGCATGCCCAGACGCTCGCCTCCGCGCGCGACGTGCAGGAGATGATCGCGATCAACTCCGCCGCCGTCGAGCCGGCGATGAAGAAGGCCTACGCGTACTCGCGCACCGCCTACGAGACGTTCGCCGAGACCAACGACGAAGTGAAGAAGGTGTTCGAGAAGCAGGCCGCCGACGTGAACAAGGCCGCCGTTGCCGCCCTCGAAGAGGCGTTCAAGTACGCGCCCGCCGGCTCCGAGACCGTCGTGGGCAACGTGAAGTCGGCGATGGCCGCCGCGCAGAGCGCCTACGACAACTTCGTCACCATCAACAAGCAGATCTACGACACGGTCGAGAAGTCGGTCGAGCAGAACGTGTCGACGGCCAAGGCGGCCACCGCCAAGGCCAAGCGCGCCGCGACCCGCGCCCGCTAAGTCCGCATCCGCAGTACCCGAAAAGGCCCTGGGCTCCCGCCCCGGGCCTTTTTCCTTGTGTTTCTCCTCGACAGCACCGGCGTTCCAGGAAACTTGTTTCCCGATTGGTAGTAAACGTTTTCTTCTCCCGGACCCTCAATCTCTTCCCAAGCTTTGTTGACAGCGGTTTGGTTGGGGGGCTAGATTACGAAAACGTTTACCCGCCAACGGCCTGTGCAAGAGCTCGGCGTTTACGACGCTCGGAGGAGAAGAGAGCCATGAAGAATGATTCCAAGGCGTTCCTGCTGTCGCCCATCGCGCTGGCAGTCCTGACCATCCTGAACCCGGCGTACGCGCAGCAGGCCACGCCACCGGCCACCCCGCCGGAAGCGGGGACAACGCCACCGGCCGCAGCGCCGGCCCCCAAGGCGGCCCCCGAAGGCAAGTCGCCCCAGTCCAAGGAGACCGTGATCGTGACGGGCTTCCGGGCCTCGCTCGAAAGCGCGCTCAACGCGAAACGCGACGAGATGGGCATCGTCGACGTCATCAAGGCCGAGGACATCACCAAGTTCCCCGACACGAACCTCGCGGAATCGCTGCAACGCATTCCGGGCGTCGTGATCGACCGCGACGCGGGCGAGGGCCGCAACATCACCGTGCGCGGCCTGGGGCTCGACTTCACGCGCGTGCGCATCAACGGCATCGAAGCGCTGGCCACCACGGGCGGCACCGACAGCTCGGGCGGCAACAACCGCTCGCGCGGCTTCGACTTCAACGTCTTCGCCTCCGAGCTCTTCAGCTCGATCGTGGTCCGCAAGAGCGCCACCGCTGACGTGGACGAAGGCTCGCTCGGCGCCACCGTCGACCTCCAGACCACGCGGCCTTTCGACCTCAAGTCCGGCTTCACGGGGGGGGCCTCGCTGCTGGGCCGCTATAACGACCTGGCGAAGAACACCGACCCGCGCATCGCCTTCCTCCTTTCGAACACCTTCGCCGACAACACGATGGGCCTCCTCATCTCGGGGGCGTACTCGAAGCGCAACCTGTTCGAGGAAGGCTTCAGCACGGTGCGCTGGGACAACGGCGCGTCGTCGGGCGGCTGGTGCGCCCCGATCGGCGTGACCCCGGCCAACCCGACTACCTCCACCGCCACGACGTGCGGCCCGGCCGCGCAGGGTGTCGCGCGCCTGCCCAACACGCCGGGCAACATCGCGGCGTACAACACGGCGAGCGATCCCGCGAACTTCCATCCGCGCCTGCCGCGCTACGGCCGCCTCACGCACGAGCAGGAGCGCACCGGCATCACCGGATCGTTCCAGTGGCGCCCGAGCACGCGCACGCTGGTCACGGTCGACATGCTGTATTCCAAGCTCGACGCGACGCGCCAGGAAGACTTCCTCGAGGCGATCTCCTTCAGCCGCACGGCCGCGCAGGGCGGCAAGCCGCAGACGAGTGTCGTCGAGACGCAGTACGGGCCCAACGGAGCGCTGCTCTACGGCGTGTACAACGGCGTGGACATCCGCGCCGAGTCGCGCTTCGACAAGCTCACCACGACGTTCACGCAGCCGACGATCACGTGGGAGCAGGAGCTCACCGACACCCTCAAGATGAACGTGCGCGGCGGCCGGGCCAAGTCGAAGTTCGACAACCCGATCCAGACCACGACCACGCTGGACGCCCTGAACGTCAACGGCTACGCCATCGATTTCCGCGACTCCTCGACCCAGCCGGATATCCGCTATCCGTTCAACCCGGCCCAGGTCGGCGGGGCGCTCACGATCGTGGGCGTGCCGTTGGTCGCGAGCGGCACGCAACCCGCGACGATCCCCAACACCACCTCGAGCGAGATCCGCATCCGCCCGCAGGGATCCACGAACACCACCGATCTCTTTCACCTCGACCTCGCGTGGGAAGCGGTGCCCGACAAGTTCACGCTGAAGGGCGGCGTGGACTTCAAGAAGTACGACTTCGACACGTTCGAGTTCCGCCGCGTCAACCAGAACGACACGATCTTCGCCCCGCCCGCCGGCACGACGGTCGCGAACCTCACGACGACGCTCTCGGGATTCGGCCGCAGCCTGAGCCTGCCCGGCAACGTGCCCACGACGTGGGTGATCCCGGACCTGAACGCGATCGCCTCCACGTACAACATCTATTGCAACTGCCTGCAGTCGGGCCCGGCCGGCGGCCCCGGCGACTTCACGCTGTCGTCCATCACCAACGGCAACGCGCGAGGCAACAACCGGCAGGTGGAGGAAAAGGACAGCGGCGGCTTCGTGATGGCCGACTTCTGGACCGACCTGGTCGGCAAGCCGCTGCGCGGCAACGTGGGCCTGCGCTACGTGCAGACGAAGCAGTCGGCCACCGGCTACCAGGCCACGGGCGGCGGCACGGCGGTCACCGTCGACCAGACGTACGACGACTGGCTGCCCTCGCTCAACCTCGCGATGAACCTCAATCGGGACCTCATCCTGCGATTCGCGGCGGCCAAGGTGATGGCGCGCCCGCAGCTGGGCAACCTGTCGCCGGGCGGAACCATCACCACGACGGGCAACCTGTCGATCACGGTCGGCAACCCGCTGCTCGAGCCGTTCCGCGCGAACACAATGGACCTGGGACTCGAGTGGTATTTCGGCAAGAACGCGTTGCTGGCCGCGGGCCTGTTCTACAAGGACATCGGCACGTACATCCAGCAGCTGCGGGTCAACGTGCCCTACAACGAGACGGGCCTCCCGATCTCGCTGCTGCCGCCCAACTTCACCGGCACCGAGGTGTTCCAGGTCACGACCCCGGTCAACACCAAGGGCGGAAAGCTGACCGGCATCGAGCTGCAGTACATGCAGCCGTTCACGTTCCTGCCGAGCGTGCTGAAGTACACGGGCACCATCCTCAACTACACGTACGTGAAGTCGGAGATCGACTATTTGATCTCGCCCACCGGCAACGCCACGATCACGGATGACCTGCTGAACCTGTCGCCGAAGTCCTGGAACGCCACGCTGTACTACGACGACGGGCGCCTCTCCGGCCGTGTCTCGGCGGCGTATCGCCAGCGCTTCCTGACACGCGTTCCGGGGCAGAACAACAACGACGTCGAAGGCAAGAACAGCACCATCAACATCGACGCGTCGGTGTCCTACCAGGTCACCCCGAACATCCAGCTCGTGCTGGAGGGCGTGAACCTCACCAACGAGGCGAACGACCAGTTCATCTCGAACTCGCGCAACAGCAACGTCGTCTACACCGTGACGGGCCGAGAGTACATGGCCGGGGTGCGCGTGAAATTCTGAGGCAGCTGGTACTCGCAGCGGGACTCGCGCTGGGGTCCGCCGGCTGGGCGGCGGATCCCGGCGCAGTCCGGGTCGTGCTGGCCGGCGACTCGACGATGGCGCCGCGCACCGGCTACGGCGATGCGCTCTGCGGCCTCTTCAAGTGGCAGGTGGAGTGCGCCAACCTCGCGCGCGGCGGCCGGAGCACGAAGAGCTTCCGCGGCGATGGGTCGTGGGACCGCGTCGCGGGCCACCTGCGCGATCGCGCGGGGCGGGGCACCACGTATGTCCTCATCCAGTTCGGCCACAACGACCAGCCGGGCAAAGCCGAGCGGTCCACGGATCTCGCGACCGAGTTTCCCGCCAACCTGCGCCGTTACGTGGAGGAGGTGCGCTCCGCCGGCGCGATTCCCGTGCTGGTGACGCCGCTCACGCGTCGCCAGTTCGACGCCAGCGGCTCGTTGAAGACGGACCTGGCTTCATGGGCCGAGACCACGCGCAAGGTCGCCACGGAACTCTCCGTGCCGCTGCTGGACCTCTACGCCGACAGTGCCGCGAGCGTCTCGCGGATGGGCCCGGTGCGGGCAGACGAGCTCGCGCAGGCGCCGGCACCCGATCCCGTGTTCGACCACACCCATCTCGGTCCGAAAGGCGCTGCGTTCTTCGCCGGACTGGTGGCGCGCGAGATCGCCCAAGCCGTGCCCGGCCTGGCGGCGCAGCTCGTCGTGGGCGCCGTGGAGCCGGCAGGGCGCATTGCGCGGCCCCAGCTGAGCGCGGCCCAGGCCAGGGACTATTCGTATCGCGAGGTGCTCGGTGGCTGGGATCCGCTGTCGGGCCCGCTCGCGAAGGGCGAGCCGCTCAAGGCGGACTACATCGTCGATCGTGAGCGTCCCGACGGGCAGCGTACGTTTGCCACGGTGCAGGCCGCGGTGAATGCGGCGGTGCGCAGCGCGAAGGAGGGTGCTCCGTCGCGGGCGTTCATCCTCGTGCGCCCCGGAATCCACGAGGGGCTCGTCTACCTTCCCGAATCGCCCGTGGCCATCACGCTCTACGGCGAGGGTGGCGATCCTGCCGCCGTGCGGATTCGCGCGAAGCTCGATGCGACCGTGACCGGAGATGCCTATGCCCAGGCATTCGGATCCGCTTTCAACGATGCGCCCGCTTCGGTAACGGCGATGTTCGCGTCGCTCAAGTCGCGGCCGACGGTGGGCACTCCCGGCTCGGCGGTCGTGTGGGTCAAGCAGTCCGGCTTCGAGGTGAAGAACCTCACGCTCGAGAACTCGTACAACAAGGATCGCGGCGACCGTCTCGACCAGAGCCAGGCGGTGGCCCTCCTGCTCGACGACGCGGACCGGGCGCACCTCGAGAACGTGCGGCTCGTGGGCTACCAGGACACGTTCTTCCTGGCCGCCTCGTCGCCGGAGCGCCCGGCGCGTGCCTTCGTCCACCGCTCGTACATCGAGGGCGACATGGACTTCATCTTCGGGGAGGCGACCGGCTTCTTCCTCGACTCGGAGATCCGCACGCTCGGCGACCGGGCCGTTTCGTACACGCTGGCGCCCAGCACGCACTACAAGCGCCGCTTCGGGTTCGTGTTCGACGCCTGCCGCTTCACCGGCGACGGCACACCCAACGCGCGCGCCGGCACCTTCAAGCTCGCCCGCCAGTGGTACCGCGCGACGGAAGCGGTCGGGAAGGTGGCGGTGCTGAACTCGACGATCGGCCCGCACATCGACCCCGTGCGGCCGTGGGCGGACTGGAGCATCGGGACGCCGCGCTACCGTCCGGTGCAATATGACGCCGACGAGCATTGGGACCGGCTGCTGGCCGCGGGCGTCGATCCGGTAAAGGAGCTGCGCTACCCGCCACGAATGCAGCCCGCCGAACGCTTCCTCGCCGAATACAACAACAAGTGAAGTCACCGAATCGGAGAAATCGCATGCGTTACCTGCCGCTCGCCCTGTGCTGCCTGATCCTCTACGCGCCGACCGCCGGGGCACAGGCGCCCACCTTTCCCGGCGCCGTGGGCTGGGCGGCGACGACGCCGGGCGGCCGTGGCGGGAAGATCATCCGCGTCACCAACCTGAACGCGGACGGGCCGGGCTCGTTCGCCGAGGCCGTGAAGGCGAAGGGTCCGCGCATCGTCGTGTTCGAAGTGGGCGGCGTGATCGATTTCGGCCGCAAGGAGCTCGACATCCGGGAGCCGTTCCTCACGATCGCGGGGCAGACCGCGCCGTCGCCCGGCATCACCATCATCCGCGGCGGGATCAACCTGCACGCGAGCGACGTGATCATGCGGCACATCCGCATCAAGACCGGCGCGGACGGTGCGGCCAAGCGCAGCGGCTGGGAGGCCGATGCCTTCACGACCGTGGGCGCGCACCGCGTTGTGATCGACCATTGCTCGCTCACCTGGGCGCTGGACGAGAACATGTCCGCGTCGGGCCCGCGCTTCAAGGGCGAGACGGTGGCCGAATGGCGCGCGGGGACTTCCGGCGAGGTGACCTTCTCGTACAACCTGGCCGCCGAGGGCATCGCCGACTCGAGCCATCCGAAGGGCGAGCACTCGAAGGGCTCGCTGGTGCACGACAACGTCACCAACATCCTCTTCTACCGCAACATCTTCGCGCACAACGTGGAGCGCAGCCCCCTCTTCAAGGGCGGCGTGCACGGCGCGATCGTGAACAACCTCATCTACGACCCGCAGAAGCGCGCGGTGCACTACAACCTGATGGCGCTCGAGTGGCAGAGCCGGACCTACGAGGTCGGCAAGATGAGCGTCGTGGGCAACGTGATGCGTGGCGGGCCCTCTACCGAGGACAAGCTGCCGTTCATGATGCTGGGCGGCGACGGCGACGTGGAGTACTACGGGAAGGACAACGTGGCCATCGACCGCTTCGGCCAGCCGCTGCCGATGTTCGGCCGCTACGGCAACACGAAGGCGAAGCTGATCGAGGTGAGCCAGCCTCCGACATGGCCCGCGGGCCTCGAGGTGATGCAGACGCGCGACGTCGAGACGCACGTGCTGGACCAGGCCGGTGCCCGGCCCTGGGACCGCGACTACGACGACATCCGCGTGTTGTTCTTCATCGCCGAAGGGCGGGGCGGCATCATCAACGACGAGACGGAAGTGAGCAAGTATCCGTCGCCGAAGGAAACGCGCGCGCCGTTCGTCGAGGCCGACTGGAACCTCGACACGATGGAGCCGAAGTCCGGCGTCTATCCCGGCCAGCAGAAATTCCGCAAGACCAGCTGAAATAAATGGGGTCAGACCCCAATTATCTGGCGCCGAGCAGGTGCGGGAGCCAGAGCGAGAAGCCGGGCACGTAGGTGACGAGCATCAGCGCGGCGACGAGTGCGCCGTAGAACGGCAGGATGGTCTTCATGACCTCGCCCACCGAGATGCCGCCGATCGCGCAGCCGATGAACTGCGTGGTGCCCACCGGCGGCGTGTTGAGCCCGAGCGCGCAGTTGATCAGCATCACCATCCCGAACTGGACCGGGTCCATCCCGTACTGCATGGCGATCGGCAGGAAGATCGGCGTGCAGATGAGGATCGTGCTCGCCATGTCCATGAACGTGCCGAGCAGGAACAGGATCAAATTGATGAGGAAGAAGATCACCCACGGGTTGGTCGAGATGCTGCCGAGCGTGGCACCCGCGAGGTCGGCCACCTGGTAGAGCGCCATCAGGTACTGGAACATGCCCGACACGCCGATCAGCAGCAGCACGACACCCGTGGTCTTCACGGCACGCGCCGCGGCCTTCATGAACTTGTCCCACGTCATCGTCCGGTAGAGGAAGAACGTGAGGATGATCGAGTACACCACCGCCACCGCGGCCGACTCCGTGGCCGTGAAGATCCCGGAGAGGATGCCGGCGAGGATGATCACCATGATCAGCAGGCCCGGCGTCGCCGCGGCGAGCGAGCGCCACACGGCGTTCCAGCCCGGGAACACCCCGGCCGGATAGCCGCGCTTCACCGCGACCGCGTAGGCTGCCACGAGCATGCAGAGCGTGAGCACGATCGCCGGGATGACGCCCGCGGCGATGAGGGCGCCGATCGACACCTTCCCGCTCGCCGCGAGCGAGTAGATGATCATGTTGTGGCTGGTGGGCATGAGCGCGCCGACCAGCGAGGCGTGCGTGGTGACGTTCACCGCGTAGTCGGTGTCGTAGCCCTCGCGCTTCATCATCGGGATCATCACCGAGCCCATGGCCGAGACGTCGGCCGAAGGGGATCCGGAAACGCCGCCGAAGAGCGTGCAGGCCACCACGTTCGACATGCCCAGGCCGCCGCGCACGTGGCCGATCATGTTGCGGGCGAGCGTGACGATCTTGTCCGCGATGCCCCCGTGCAGCATCAGCTCGCCGCTGAAGACGAAGAACGGGATGGCGAGGAACGAGAAGATGTTCATCCCCGACATCATTTGCTGGAAGAGCACCGCGACCGGCAGGCCTTCGTAGAGGATCGTGCAGACCGCCGAGAGGCCGATCGCGAACGCGACCGGCACGCCCAGGACGAGCAGGATCGCGAAGGTGACTCCGAGGATGATCAGTGCCATGCCGGTTCGACTTCCGTGCGCTGGATGAGCGCGATGAGGTGTTCGATCGAGAAGAGGATGATCATCGCGCCCGACAGCACGAGCGGCACGTAGCGCCAGCCCTCGGAGAGGCTGATGTTGGCGAGCTTGTACGGCGCCACCGACATGCCCAGCACCCAGCCGTTCCAGACCATGAAGATGCCGAACACGAGCACCAGCACGTGCACGACCATCTCGACGATGCGCCGCGGGTCCTCGGGCACGAGGATGAGGATCGAGTCCATGCCGATGTGGCCCGCATCGCGCACGCCGACCGCGGCGCCGATCAGCGTCACGTAGAGGATCAGCACCAGGGCCAGGTTCTCGGTCCACGTCGGGCTGCTGTTGAGCACATAGCGCCCGAAGACCTGGAAGGCCACGATCGCGACGATCACGAGCAGGCCCGCGACCGAGAAGTACGCGCCGTATCGTGCGAGCGTCGCGTTGAACCGCGTCAGCGCCCGCATGGGGCTACTTCGTTTCCTGGATGCGCTTCACCAGCTCCTGGAGCCGCGGCGTATTCGCGAACTTCGCGTACACGGGCTTCATGGCGTCGATGAACTCCTGCTTGTTGGCGATCGGCACCACCTGCGTGCCGGCGGCCTCGACGATCTTGCGCGACTTCACCTCGCGCTCGTCCCAGAGCTTGCGCATGTGCGGCACGGAATCCTTCGCGGCCTTGCGGATCAGGGCCTGGTCTTCCTTCGGGAGCGCGTCCCAGATCTTCTTGGAGAACACCAGCACCTCGGGCGCCAGGGAATGCTCGCTCTGGTTGTAGTACTTGGCGGTCTCGAAGTGGCGCGAGGATTCGTAGGAGGGCCAGTTGTTCTCCGCGGCGTCCACGATGCCGGTCTTCAACGCCGTGTACACCTCGCCATAGGGCATCGGTGTCGGGTTGGCGCCCAGCGCCTCGACCATCGCGACGAAGAGGTCCGACTGCTGCACGCGGACTTTCATGCCCTTCATGTCGGCCACCGACTTGATCGGCTTCTTCACGGTGTAGAAGGAGCGCGCACCGCTGTCGTAGAACGCGAGGCCCACCAGGCCCTGCGATTCCATCGACTTGAGGATGTCGTCGCCGATGGGGCCGTCGAGGACCTTGCGCATGTGCTCGGTGGAGCGGAAGACGAACGGCAGGCCCGTCACGATCGACTCGGGCACGACGCTGTTCAGCGGCGCCGAGTTGATGCGCATCATGTCCAGGCCGCCGATGCGCAGCTGCTCGATCGTGTCCTTCTCGGTGCCGAGGCTGCCCGATGCGTACACGCGAACACCCAGCCGGCCCTTGGTCTGCTCGGCCAGCAGCTTGCCCATGTACTGCACGGCGAGCGTGGTGGGGTAATCCGGCGGATGGACTTCGGCCGAGCGGAAGTCGCGCGCCAGCGTGGCGAGGGGGAGCGCGGCCAATGCGGCCAGCGCAGCGATGTTACTTACCAGTTTGAACATGGTGCTCCTCCGGTTTTGCGCTTCCGGTCCCCGCGGGGCCGGATCGTCGTTATGAACGTGAATCTACTGCATGCGGCCGAACTCCGCCTCGGGCAATCCCTGGATTCCGGGGCGGATCGCGAAGACCGCACCGGCATCGGGTTGGCCCACGAGGTCGGACTCGGACTGCGGGCGGATGGACGTGACGTAGAGCGTGTCGAAGCGCTTGCCGCCGAATGCGCACATCGAGGGCTTCTTCACCGGCAGCGCGATGCTGCGGTCCAGCTTGCCCTCGGGCGTGAAGCGAAGGAGCTGGCCCGCGTCGTTGGCGCAGGTCCAGTAGCAGCCATCGACATCCACCGCGGCGCCATCGGGGCGGCCGGGGTGCTGGTTCATGTCGACGAAGAGGCGCTTGTTGCTGGGCGTGCCTTCGCGGACGTCGTAGTCGAAGACCCACACCGTGCGCGACTTGGGATGCGAGTCGGAGAGGTACATGCGGTCGCCCGAAGGCGACCACGCGAGGCCGTTCTGCGTGATGAGGCCGCGCTGCAGCGGCCCGGTGAGGCCCGAGCCCGCGGCGTAGCGATAGAGGCCGCCCACCGCGTAGGCGCCGGGCATGTCCATGTGCATCGTGCCGGCCCAGAAGCGGCCCTGGCGGTCGCAGCGGCCGTCGTTGAAGCGCATTCCGGGAAGGGGCAGCTCGGGCTCGGCGAGGGCCTTGGCCTCGGCCGTGCCGTCATCGCGCAAGGTGAGCGAGAAGATGCCGGTCTCCAGACCCGCGACCAGCTTGCCGTCCGGCGCGAAGGCCATGCAGGCGACCATCTGCGGAGCCACCCACGACTTCGTGGCGCCGGACTCGGGATGCAGGCGATGGACTTTGCGCGCGGGAATATCCACCCAGTAGAGGGCGCTCTCGGAGGCGCGCCACACGGGCGATTCGCCCACGGAATGCACGGGGGGGGTGAGGCGTTCGATGGAAACCATCACTCGTCGAACGGTCCGGCGCGGACGAAGGCCCCGCCTTGGTAGACGACCATCGGGTCGGTGGGCGCGGGCGGAGGTTGCTCGCCCTCGACACGGGCGCGCTGCGGCTCGGAGGAATCGCGCGGCTTGAAGCCGAGCTTAGCCGCCTTGGTGTTGTCCCACCACGAGACGGCGTTGTCCGAGGCGCCGAAGATCACCATGTGGCCGACACCGGGCACGAACAGGGCGCAACGCACGAGCTCGATGAGGTCGTCGTAGCTGAGATACGTGGCGAGCATGCGGCGGTCGCGCACCGCGGGGAACGACGAGCCGATGCGCAGGCACACCGTCTCGATGCCGTAGCGGTCGTAGTAGAAGCGGGAGAGGTTCTCGCCGAAACACTTGCTCACCCCATACAATCCATCGGGACGCATGGGAGAGTCGACATCGATCCGCTCGGTCTGCTTGTAGAACCCCGTCACGTGGTTGGAGCTCGCGAACACCACGCGCTTCACGCCGTGCTTGCGCGCGGCCTCGTACACGTTGAATACGCCCACGATGTTGGCCTGCAGGATGGGCTCGAAGCGCGCCTCGACCGAGATCGCGCCGAAATGCACGATCGCGTCCACGTCCTTCACCAGCTGGTGGACGGCGCCCTTGTCGGCGAGGTCGCAGGCCACCGTTTCCTCGTTGCCAGCGGCCGGGCCGACGTCGTCCTTGTCGGAAACGCGCAGGGTCTTAGCGAAGGGGGCGAGCCCACGCCGCAGCACCACGCCCAGGGAACCTGCGGCGCCGGTGAGGAGGATTCGGTTGAAGCGGGGCTGGTCGGTCATAAAGAAAGGGCCGCCGAAACGGCCCACGGGAGGAAAACGTTTTCCGGAAGTTTGCTAGGGGTGGGCGGGCTTTGTCAAGCAGGCGTAGGATTCACCCCGAACCGGTCCCGGACCCCGGGGCCGGAAACACGGTTTTCGGAAAACATTTACTGATGAAGAAGAAGCCCACGATCCGCGACGTCGCCGCCCGAGCCGGGGTGTCGATCGCCACCGTCTCCAAGTTCATCAACTCGACCCAGCGCTTCACCTCCGCGGTCGAGCGCAAGGTCCAGGCGGCGATCGACGAGCTCCAGTACCACTCGAACCCGCTCGCCCGCAGCATGATCACCGGCAAGACGGGCGCGGTCGGCGTCGTGATCCTCGACATCGGCAACCCGCACTTCACCAACGTCGTGAAGGGCGCGAACCGCGTGGCCCTGGAGCACGGCTACAACCTGCTGTTCGTGGACACGGACGAGAACCAGTCCCGCGAAGAGGAGCTGCTGGACGCGCTCTCTCGCCGCGTGGACGGCCTCATCGTCAGCACGCGCATGCCGGAGGAGCAGCTCGATCGCCTGCTGGCGTCGGGAAAGCCCGTCGTGCTCTCGGGCCGCGTCGCGCCGAAGGGCGTGCCCAGCATCGGGATCGATGCGCATGCGGCCGCGTACATGATCGGCGAGCTGCTGGTGAAGCAGGGCCATCGCAAGATCGCGTATCTCGGGTTCGCGCCGGCTCGACCGGATACGGAGCGCTATCGCGGCCTCTCCGAGAGCCTTGCCGAACATGGCCTGGAGGTCACGCGCTACGAGGTCGGCGGGCCTACCATCGTCGAAGGCGAGCGCATCTGCTCGGCGGTCCTCCTCAGCAAGGACAAGCCCGACGCGATCGTCTGCTACAACGACATGGTGGCCATCGGCTTCATGGGCGGGGCCAAGGCGCTCGGCGTTTCGATTCCCGAGGACATCTCGATCGTGGGCATCGACAACATTCCCTTCGGCCGCTTCACGAGCCCCGCGCTCACCACCGTGGACGTGCAAAGCGAGCGGCTGGGCGAGGAGGGGATGCGCCTGCTGCTGCGGCAGATCGCCGGCGACGCGCCGCCCGTCACCGGCCACGTGGCCATCGAGCCGCGGCTGGTGATGCGCGATTCCACGCGGATTCGTCCTCCAGCCGCCGTAGCGGCACCGGCGAAGGTCAAGGGCCGCGCCCGCTGAATCGATCTATCATGGCGATGTGAAGATCATCGGCATCGCGGGTTTCAGCGGCAGCGGCAAGACCACGCTCATCGAGAAGGTGATTCCCCTGCTCGTCACGGGGGGATTGCGCGTCTCGCTCGTGAAGCACGCCCACCACGAATTCGACGTGGACCAGCCCGGCAAGGACTCGTGGCGCCATCGCCACGCGGGCTGCGCGGAGGTGCTGATTACTTCGTCGCGGCGCTGGGCCCTCATGCACGAGCTGCGTGGCGCGGCCGAACCTTCGCTCCAGGAACAGCTGAAGCACCTCGCACCTTGCGACATCGTGATCGTCGAGGGCTTCAAGCACGCCGAGATGCCCAAGATCGAGGTGCATCGCAAGCTCGCCGGCGCTCCGCTGTTGTTCCCGGAGGATCCGGACATCGTCGCGATCGCGACCGATGAGCACCTTGCCACGGAGCTTCCCCAGATCGCGCTCGATGACGCGGAAGGTGTAGCGCGCTTCCTCGTTCGCCACCTGGGCCTCGACCGCGCACGCCTGGGCGTCGTCCGCTAGCTCCATGGTCACGCTGCTGTATTTCGCGAGCCTGCGGGAGAGCCTTTCGTGCGCCCGCGAGCAGGTGCCGCTTTCCTCCGCGTCTTCGACGGTCTCGAACTTGATCGAGCAGCTGCGTTCGCGCGGCGACCGCTGGTCCGAGGCGTTCGCGCCGGGCCGCAACTTCCGCGTCGCAGTGAACCAGCAGATGGCGGATGCCGCCACACCGGTGAAGCCCGGCGACGAGGTCGCGTTCTTCCCGCCGGTCACGGGCGGCTAGCGATGCCGATCGTCCGTGTCCAGGAAGCGGATTTCGACGTCGGCCGCGAGCTCGAGGTCCTCACCGGCGGTCGCACCGATGTAGGCGCGCTCGCGAGCTTCGTGGGCCTGGTGCGCGGCGCCAACGATGGGCGCGGCGTGAGCTCCATGACCCTCGAGCACTACCCCGGCATGACGGAGAAGGCGCTGGACGACATCTGCCGCGAGGCGGCGTCGCGTTGGAACGTGCTGGAGACATTGGTGATCCACCGCGTGGGCCCGCTCAAGCCGGGCGACCGCATCGTGCTGGTGGGTGTCACAAGCGCGCACCGCGGCGAGTCTTTCGCGGCATGCGAGTTCATCATGGATTTCCTCAAGACCCGCGCGCCGTTCTGGAAGAAGGAATCGACGCCCGAAGGCGAGCGCTGGGTGGACGCGCGGGCCAGCGACGACGTGGCCGCGAACCGCTGGAAGGGCTAGCGGCTGCAGAAGATCTCGCGCGTGAGCGAGATCATCTTGAGGATGCGGGGATCCTCGATCCGGTAGAAGACCTTGTTGGCTTCCTTGCGCGACAACAGGATGCTCTGGTCGCGAAGCACCGCCAGGTGCTGGGAGATGTTGCTCTGCGAGGTGCCCACGGCATCCACGATCTCCAGCACCGAGAGCTCCTGGTTGCCGACGAGGCAAAGGATCTTCAGGCGCAGCGGGTGCGCCATGGCCTGCATCGCGGCGCTCGCCTGCTCGATGTTCTCGCTCTTGCCGATGAGCTCGAAGATGTCCGTGGACACGGTCGCGGTGGCGGGGGTTTTGCGGGTGGCAGGCATGGGCGCGAATCGTATCGGATCGCAAGGCTCGACGCCATATTAGCGCTCTTCAATATTAGGATTGACTAATGGACCGGCCGCGCCGTAGAGTCGTCCGGATGCCCACCGACGCAAAGCCCGGCCGCGTCCAGCGCGCGCCCGAAGGCTTCCTCACGCAGCAGCAGATCGCCGCCGTTCAATCGGGCCGGCGCGACTTCCTGCGCGGTGCTTTCGTGGCCGCGAGTGCCGCCGTCGCGGGCACCGCGATCGCGCAGCCCCTTCGCGGATCCGACTTCAAGGGCGAGTCCGAGATCCTCGAGCTGCCGGAACACACCAAGGGCCTGGGCCAGCCCGTGGCCGCGCGCGGCTACGGTTCGCCGTCGCAATTCGAGCAGAACCTCCAGCGCCGCGAGAGCCCCGGGCTCACGCGTGTCTCGGCGGCGTCCGTCTCGTTCGCGCCGCTGCAGGCCCTCTTCGGGATCATCACGCCGAACGGGCTGCACTTCGAGCGCCATCACCAGGGCTGGTGGGACATCGATCCCAGCAAGCATCGCCTCATGGTGATGGGCATGGTGAAGCAGCCGAAGGTCTACACGATGGACGACCTCATGCGCCTGCCGTCGGTCTCGCGCATGCACTTCATCGAGTGCGGGGCCAACACCGGCATGGAGTGGGGCAACGTCGCGGTGCCGACGGTGCAGTACACGCACGGCATGCTCTCGTGCTGCGAATACACCGGTGTGCTGCTTTCCACGCTGTTGGACGACTGCGGCTTCGACCGGAAGAACGGCAAGTTCATCCTCGCGGAAGGCGCGGACGGCTCGAGCATGACGCGCACGATCTCCATGGACCGAGCGCTGGACGATGTGATGGTCGCCTGGGCGATGAACGGCGAGATGCTGCGCCCCGAGAACGGCTATCCCATCCGCCTCGTGGCCCCGGGCCTCCAGGGCGTGTCGTGGGTGAAGTGGCTTCGGCGCATCGAAGTCGGCGACCAGCCCTGGGCCACCAAGGACGAGACGCTGCACTACGTGGACCTCATGCCCGACGGCGTGCATCGCCAGTACAGCTCGATCCAGGAGTGCAAGAGCGTGATCACCACGCCCTCGGGCGGGCAGACGATCCTCGACAAGGGCTTCCACAACGTGACCGGCCTCGCGTGGTCGGGACGCGGACGCATCAAGCGCGTGGACGTGTCGTTCGACGGTGGCCGCAACTGGCGCACGGCGCGGCTCGAGAATCCCGAGATGCCGAAGTGCCTGCGCCGCTTCAACATCGACTGGGTGTGGAACGGTGCGCCCGCGATCCTGCAGTCGCGCGCCATCGACGAGACCGGCTACGTTCAGCCCAAGATCAACCAGCTCCGGGCCGTGCGCGGATCGCGATCGATTTATCACAACAACGCGATCCAGTCGTGGAAGGTGGCGGAGACGGGGGAAGTGTCGAATGTCCAGGTTTACTGAGCGCTGGATTCCCGCCTTCGCGGGAATGACGGCAACGCTGGCGCTCCTGGCCTGGGTCCCCGCCTACGCGGGGATGACGACTGCCGGGCAGTATCCCGGCATCGGCCGCACCGCGACGCCCGCCGAGATTGCCGCGTGGGATATCGACGTGCGTCCCGACTTCAAGGGCCTGCCGCCGGGATCGGGCAGCGTGGCGAAGGGCCAGGAGGTCTGGGAAGCGAAGTGCGCCTCGTGCCATGGCACGTTCGGCGAGTCCAACGAGGTCTTCCAGCCCATCGTGGGTGGCACCACGGCCGCGGACATCAAAGCGGGCCGCGTGAAGTCGCTGGTCACGGGCGGCGAAGCGCGCACCACGCTGATGAAGCTCTCGACGATCTCCACGCTCTGGGACTACATCAACCGCGCCATGCCGTGGACGGCGCCGAAATCCCTCACGACGGAAGAGGTCTATGCGGTCGTCGCGTACATCCTCAACCTGGGCGACATCGTGCCGGCGGACTTCGTCCTTTCGGACAAGAACATCGCAGATGTGCAGCAGAAGCTTCCGAACCGCAACGGCGTGAGCCGCGCGCATGGCCTGTGGGACCTCAAGGCCACGCCGGACGTGAAGAACACCGCGTGCATGTCCAGGTGCGAGACCGACGTGACGCTGGCCTCGGCCCTGCCGGAATACGCCCGCGATTCGCACGGCGATCTCGCAGCGCAGCAACGCGCCATCGGCCCGGGACGTGGCGAGCCGCCGGCGAACGGCACGCCGAAGGTCGCCGCGGCCGCCCTCTCGCCGGCAGCCGCCCTCGCGAAGGAACGCGCCTGCGTGGCCTGCCACGGGATCGACAAGCGCATCGTGGGACCTGCTTTCAACGAGATCGCGGCCAAATACCGCGGCGATTCGGGTGCCGAAGCGAAGCTGGTGGAGAAGGTGAAGCAGGGCGGTAGCGGCAATTGGGGCTCGATTCCCATGCCGGCGAACCCGGATCTCGCCGAAACCGACGTTCGTACGCTCGTGAAATGGATATTGGCGGGGAGTAAATAGCCCCCCCGGGCTGTTCTATAATTTCAGGGTTGTTTCCCAGAAAAACGCTCAAGGAGCAGGAACCATGAATACGGGTCGCAGGACGATCCTCCAGCGTTCGGGTGGTCTGGCCGTGATGGGCCTCGCGGTATCCGCGGGCCTCTTCAAGCCGGGCAGTGCCTGGGCGCAGGGGAGCTGGAACAAGGCCGCCTTCGAGACCAAGTCGGTCAACGACACGGTGAAGGCCCTGGGCGGTGCCGCTGCCGCCACGGAGAGCAAGGACATCGTGATCACGTCCCCGGACATCGCCGAGAACGGCGCCGTGGTGCCGTTCACGATCACCAGCAAGATCCCCAAGACCGAATCGATCGCGCTGCTGGTGGAGAAGAACCCCAACACGCTCGCGGCCACGTTCAACATCCCCGAAGGCACCGAGCCCGGCGTGCAGACGCGCGTGAAGATGGGCCAGACCTCGAACGTCATCGCGCTCGTGAAGGCGGACGGGAAGTTCTACTACGTGGGCAAGGAAGTGAAAGTGACACTCGGCGGCTGCGGCGGCTAAAGGAGAAACCATGGCAGACCCGATGAAGATCCGAGCCGCGATGGCCGGCGACAAAGTCGAAGTGAAGGTCCTGATGAGCCACGAGATGGAAACCGGCCAGCGCAAGGACTCCAAGGGCGCGACCATCCCGGCCTGGTTCATCCAGAACGTGACGGCCACCTGGAATGGCAAGACCGTGCTCTCGGCCGAGTGGGGCCCGGCGGTCGCGAAGAACCCGTTCCTGTCGTTCAAGTTCGCCGGCGGCAAGCCGGGGGACAAGGTCACCGTGACCTGGACCGACAACAAGGGCGACAAGCGCACCGACGAAGCCACGATCACCTGAGCCCGGAGGGCCCATGCGCACCTGGAAATTGCCACTGCTCGCCGCATTGCTCGCGTTCGCCTCGCTGTTCGCAGGGGCGGCGCCCGGCGATCCGGTGAAGGTCGTCTATCACATGAACGAAGGCGTGGACAAAGCGCCGCAGATGCTGCGCAACATCCGCAACCACCTCACCGCGGACCCGAAGGCCAAGATCGTCGTGGTGTCGCATGCCGCGGGCATCAACTTCCTGCTGAAGGACGCCAAGGACGCGAACGGCAACCCGTTCGAGGTCGCGGTGCAGGACCTCGTGTCGAAGGGCGTCGTGTTCGACGTCTGCGCGTTCACGCTGCAGTCGCGCAACCTCGACCCGAAGACCGCCGTGATCGAAGAAGCGAAGCTCGTCCCCTCCGGGGTAGCCGAGGTAGCCCGCCTGCAGGCGCAGGAAGGATTCGTCTACCTCAAGCCGTAGTTCCAAACCCATAACTCGAAGGAGGCGTCATGGCCCGCAGATCCGGCCTGATGGCAGTGCTGTTCACGCTTGCGCTCGGCGCACAGGCGCAGGACAAGTCGGTGATCGAGGAGATCGAGAAGTACCGCGCGGCGCTGGGCGACGGCAACCCCGCCGAGCTCTGGGAAGCGCGCGGCGAGGATCTCTGGAAGCAGCCGCGCGGGCCGAAGAAGGCCTCGTTCGAGAAATGCGACATCGGCCTCGGGCCCGGCGTCGTGAAGGGCGCCTACACGGTGCTCCCCAAGTACTTCGCCGATACGGACAAGGTGGAAGACCTCGAGTCGCGCCTCGTCACGTGCATGGTCACGCTGCAGGGCTTCACGCCCGCGGAAGCGAAGAAGACCGTCTTCGGCGGCCCGGGCGTCCGCTCGGACCTCGAAGCGCTCGTTGCCTACGTCACCGGTTCCTCGCGCGGCATCAAGATGAACGTCGCCGCGACGCATCCGAAGGAGATCGAGGCGTACGAAATCGGCAAGCGCATCTTCTACCACCGCGGCGGCCCGCACGATTTCGCGTGCTCGACTTGCCATGGCGACGACAACCTGCGCATCCGACTGCAGGATCTTCCGAACCTCTCGAAGCTCGCAGACGCGCAGAAGGCGTACACGTCGTGGCCCGCCTACCGCGTCTCGCAGGGTGAAGTGCGCACATTCCAGTGGCGTCTCTACGACTGCTTCCGCCAGCAGCGCTTCCCGGAGCTGGAGTACACCTCCCCGGCCTCGATCGCGCTCACGATGTTCCTGGCGAAGAACGCCAACGGCGGCGTGTACAACGCCCCGTCCATCAAGCGCTAGGCCCCGGGAGACGACATGAAGAAGATCATCGGTTCCGTCGTGGTCCTCGGGCTCATCGCCGCGGGCTGCGCTTCGACGTACGTGAGCGAGGAGCAGCGCGAGGCGCAGGCCCTCGCGATGATGAAGACCTCGTTCAAGGAGAACGGCCAGGCCAAGCTGGACCGCCTGGACCAGGACGACATGCAGAAGATGTGCAGCCGCTACCACGGTGACACCAAGATGCCGAAGGAAGTGGGCGAGAAGCTGGAGAAAGACCAGCAGGCCCAGATCAAGTACCCGGCCGACGGCACGTACCTGGGCGACTGGAAGAGCGGCGAGCGCATCGCGCAGTCCGGCGTGGGCAAGCAGTTCAGCGACAATCCCGCCAACCCCAACGGCGCCAACTGCTACGCCTGCCACCAGCTCACCAAGGCCGAGCTCGCGTACGGCACCATCGGCCCCAGCCTCTACAACTTCGCCAAGCTGCGCGGCTACACGCCGGAGATGCAGAAGTACGCGTACGGCAAGGTGTACAACTCGCAGGCGTTCTCGGCGTGCTCGAGCATGCCGCGCTTCGGCCACAGCGGCATCCTCACCGAAGCGCAGATCAAGGACGTCGTCGCCCTGCTGATGGACCCGCAGTCGCCGGTCAACAAGTAAGGGTCCCGTGGACCGCCGCGAATTCCTCGAGACGCTCGCGATCGCGGCGGCCGCCGGGCTGCCGCTCGCCTCGCGCGCGGCGGAGCTGGACAAGTTCTACGAGCTCCCGCGCTTCGGCAACGTAGGCTTGCTGCACATGACGGACTGCCACGCGCAGCTCCTGCCCGTGTACTTCCGCGAGCCGAACGTGAACCTCGGCATCGGCTCCGCGGCGGGCAAGCCTCCCCACCTGGTGGGCGAGCAGTTCCTCAGGCACTACGGGCTCAAGGCCGGCAATCGCGAGGCGCACGCTTTCACGCACCTCGATTTCGCCACGGCCGCCGCGACCTACGGGAAGATCGGCGGCTTCGCGCACCTCGCAACGCTCGTGAAGCGGTTGAAGCAGGACCGTCCCGGTTCGCTGCTGCTCGACGGCGGCGATACCTGGCAGGGCTCGGCCACGTCCCTGTGGACCAAGGGCCAGGACATGATCGATGCCGCCAAGCTCCTCGGCGTCGACGTGATGACCGGCCACTGGGAATTCACGTACGGAGCGGATCGTGTGAAGCATGTGGTCGAGAACGACTTCAAGGGCAAGGTGGACTTCCTCGCTCAGAACGTCTCGACCGCGGACTTCAACGATCCCGTGTTCAAGCCGTACGTGATCCG
The DNA here is from genome assembly GCF_013003965.1 of Usitatibacter rugosus. Lineage (NCBI taxonomy): Bacteria > Pseudomonadati > Pseudomonadota > Betaproteobacteria > Nitrosomonadales > Usitatibacteraceae > Usitatibacter > Usitatibacter rugosus. Next base: position 2,175,436 of record NZ_CP053069.1, read on the forward strand.
CGAGATCAACGGCATCGCGGTCGGGATCATCGGCCAGGCCTTCCCCTACACGCCGATCGCCAACCCGCGCTACTTCGTCGCGGACTGGACGTTCGGCATCAAGGAAGAAGAGTTGCAGAAGAACGTGGACGCGGTGCGCGAGAAGGGCGCCCAGGCGGTGATCCTCCTCTCGCACAACGGCATGGACGTGGATCTCAAGCTCGCCTCGCGCGTGCGCGGCATCGACGCGATCCTCGGCGGCCACACGCACGACGGCGTGCCGCAGCCGGTGGAGGTGAAGAACGCCGGCGGCATCACGCTCGTCACCAACGCAGGATCCAACGGCAAGTTCCTCGGCGTGCTGGATCTCGACGTGAGGAACGGCAAGGTCGAGGGCTACAAGTACCGCCTGCTACCCGTGTTCTCGAACCTCATTCCCGCGGACGACGCGATGGCGGCGCACATCAAGGCCGTGCGCGCCCCGCACGAGAAGAAGCTCGCGGAGAAGGTCGCGATCACCGAGGGGCTGCTCTACCGGCGCGGCAACTTCAACGGCACGGTGGACCAGGTGATCCTCGATGCGCTGATGGCGGTGAAGAACGTGGAGATCGCCTTCTCCCCAGGCTTCCGCTGGGGTACCTCGCTGCTGCCGGGCCAGGCAGTGACGATGGAGCACGTGATGGACTGGACCGCGATCACGTACCCGTACGTCACCGTGAGCGAGCTCACCGGCGAGATGATCAAGACCATCCTCGAGGATGTCTGCGACAACCTCTTCAACCGCGACCCGTACTACCAGCAGGGCGGCGACATGGTGCGCGTGGGCGGCATGACGTATACCTGCGAGCCCGGCGCCGGCATGGGCAAGCGCATCACGGACATGCGCCTCGCGGGCAAGCCGCTCGAAGCCGGCAAGCTCTACAAGGTGGCGGGCTGGGCTCCGGTGGCCGAGGGTGCGAAGGGCGATCCGATCTGGGACGTGACGGCCAAGTACCTGCGCGACAAGAAAACGCTGGCGCCGGCCAAGCTCAACCTTCCCAAGTTGATCGGGACCGAAGGCAACGCGGGAATCGCGTGATGCTGCGCCGCTCGCTCTACGCGGGCTTCTTCCTGGTGCTCGCGTTCACTGCCCATGCGGAAGGCTTCGCGGGCCTCAAGGTCGCGATCCAGCCGAAGGCCATCGCGCCCCACACGTTCTTCGTGCAGGGCCTTCAGGGCGTCGCATCCGTCGCGAACGAGGGCTTCAACTCGAACGCCACGTTCGTCGTGACGGACGAAGGGGTGGTCGTCATCGACGTGCTCGGCACGCCCGCCCTCGGCAAGGCGCTGCTCTCCGCGATCCGCCACGTGACGGAGAAGCCGGTGAAGCGCGTGATCCTCACGCACTATCACGCCGATCATTTCTACGGGCTGCAGGCGTTCAAGGACGCCGGAGCCGAGATCTGGGCGCACCGTGCCGCGCAGGAATACCTGGATGGCGGGGAGGGCGCACGCCGCCTGGAGCAGCGCTCGGCCGAGCTCTCAAAGTGGGTTCCGGCCCACATGAAGCTTGTGCGCGCCGACCGCTGGCTGGACGGCGACGCGACCTTCACGATGGGCGGCATCCGCTTCGACATCGCCTACCTGGGGCCCGCGCATTCGCCGGAGGACCTCATCGTGTCCGTGCCGTCCGAAGGTGTCGTGGTCAGCGGCGACATCCTCTCCGGCGGACGCATTCCGTTCGTGGGCGAGGCCGACAGCAAGCGGTGGCTGGCGACCGTGGACAAGCTCGTGGCCCTGAAGCCGAAGATCCTCGTGCCCGGCCATGGCGGCGTCACGCGCGACCCCGGCAAGGACCTCACGTTGACGCGGGAGTACATCGCCTACCTGCGCACGACCATGGGGAAAGCCGTCGAGGACTTCACGCCCTTCGAGGAGGCCTACGCGAAGACCGACTGGCGCCGCTTTGAGAAGGTGCCGGCGTTCGACGCGGCCAATCGCATCAACGCCTACGGGCAATATCTCGTGATGGAGCGAGAGCTCCTCCAGAAGAAATAGGGAGCATAACCATGAAGAGAATCGCCACCGCATCGATCGCACTCACGGCCGCGCTCGGATCCGCCGCCGCGCCGCTGCCTGCGCAGCCGCCCGCCGACGTCGGCGCGACCATCCGCGCGATGGCGAAGGTCGGCTATGCGTTGGGCTCGACGATCTCGCCCGACGGCAAGGAGATCGCCTTCGTGACGAACCTCTCCGGCACGCCGCAGCTCTGGAAGATGCCGGCATCGGGCGGCTATCCGCGGATGCTCACGAACGGCGACGATCCGGTGCAGGGCCTCAAGTGGTCGCCGGACGGAAAGTGGATCGCGTTCCAGTCGCTGCCGGGTGGCGGGCTCAACAGCCAAATCATGGTGATCCGTCCGGACGGAACAGGGCTTCGCCAGCTCTCCGAAGGCGGGAAGATCAACAACTGGATCGGCGAGTGGACGCCGGACAGCAAGGCGCTCGGCATCTCTTCCAACCGGGCCGGCGGCGATGGCGTGCAGGCCTACCTGCTCAAGCTCGACGGCGAGTTCGTTCCCATCACGCGCAAACCCGCGGGGTTGGAAAGGCCCGCGGGGTTCTCCGCCGATGGCCGCTACGCGCTCATCGACCGCCTGGTGAGCCGTGGCAGCAACGACCTCTATTGGGTGGAGGTGGCGAGCGGCAACGAGACGCTGCTCACCAAGCACGATGGCCCCGGGTCGTTCGGAGGCAAGGTCGCCCGCAACGGCACGATCTACCTCACGACCAATCGGGATCGCGACCGCCAGGCGTTCGCGCGCATCGTGAACGGGCCGAAGGGGCCGGGCGCCATCGAGGTCCTGGTGGCGCGAGACGACGCGGAGCTCCAGGAGTTCGACATCGATGCGTCGGGCAAGCTCGCGGCGCTCGCCTGGAACGTGGGCGGCCGCAACGAGATCGTCGTGGTGGACCTGGCGAGCGGCCGGCAGAAGAAGATCGAGGGGCTGCCCGGCGAGATCGTCACCGACGTGGATTTCCTTCCCGACGGCAAGCACCTGCTGGTTTCCGCCACGGGTTCGCGCCAGCCGCGCGATCTGTTCCTGATCGATCACGTGGCGGGACGCGTGGTGCGCCAGCTCACGAACAGCCCAAGTGCCGGCGTGGATCTCGCCGCGCTGGTGAAGCCCGAGCTCGTGACGTACAAATCCTTCGACGGCCTCGAGCTCTCCGCGTGGCTATATCGCGCGCCGAGCGCCAAGGGGCCGGGTGCGGTGGTGATGAGCTACCACGGCGGTCCCGAGAGCCAGGAGCGGCCCCAGTTCAACAGCCTCTACCAGGGGCTGCTCGCACGCGGCATCAGCGTGTTCGCGCCGAACGTCCGCGGATCCTCGGGCTTCGGCAAGCGCTTCGTGAACCTGGACAACGGGGCGCTTCGCAAGAACGCCGTGAAGGACATCAAGGCCACGATCGACTGGCTGGTCGCCAGCGGCGTCGCGGATCCGAAGCGCATCGGCATCATGGGCGGCTCGTACGGCGGCTACATGGTGATGGCGGGGCTCGTGGAGTATCCGGGCGAGATCGCCGCGGGCGCGAACATGTTCGGCGTCGTCAACTTCGAGACGTTCTTCAAGCACTCCGAGCCGTGGATGGCGGCGATCTCCACCCTCGAATACGGCGACCCGAAGACGGAAGCGGCGATGCTGCGCGAGCTCTCGCCCATGACGCGCATCGACCGCGCGGTGGCACCCACCATCGTGCTGCACGGGGCGAACGACACGAACGTGCCGGTGATCGAGGCGGAACAAGTCGTGGCGAGCTTCAAGGCGCGCTCGATCCCGGTGAGCTACGTGCTGTTCCCCGACGAGGGGCACGGGTTCCGCAAGACGCCGAACCGCATCCGCGCGAACGTGGAGACGGTGGACTGGTTCTCGAAGTACCTGGGGCCGTAGCCCGGCTACTGCTTCCGCGCGAGCACGTGCGCGAGTGCCGCGATGTCCGCGTCGGACATGCCGCGCATGACCTCGGCCATCGTCGTATCCGCACCGGTGCGCGTGTTGTCGCGGTAGGCCTTCAGGGTGGCGAGGAGGTAGTCCTCCCGCTGGCCGGCGACGCGCGGCACCTGCTCGCGGCCGCGCAGCGTGGGCAGGTGGCACTGCCCGCAGAACATCGTGGCGATGAGCTCGTTGCCGCGCTTCGCGAGCGCTGCATCCGGCTTGCCTTCCGCGGCGAGCTTCACCGGGCTCTTCGCGTACTGCTTGGCCAGCGCCGTCACTTCCACGTCCTTCATGCCCTTCACGATCGGCTCCATGATCGGGGAGGGCCGCAGGCCTTCGCGGAAGAAGATGAGCTGGTTGGTGATGAAGATCTCGGGTTGCCCCGCGATGGAAGGGATGCCCGCGGTCACGGAGTTTCCCCCGGGACCGTGGCACCCCTCGCACACCGCGGCCGCGACGACGAGCGCCGCGAGGATCATCACGCCTTGGTCTTCCCGTCCTTGGCCGGAGCCGCCTTCGCCTTGCCCGCGTAGCTGATGCGGTAGATGGCGCCGTTCTGCTCATCCGACACGAGCATCGAGCCATCGGGCATGAGCATCACGTCGGTGGGGCGGCCGAAGAACTTGTTCTCCTTCGCGTCGATCATGCCCGTGAGGAAGGGCGTGATCTTGGCCGACTTGCCGTCCGCGGAGGCGCGGGCGACCACGACGTCGTAGCCGGCGAGCTTGGTGCGGTTCCACGAGCCGTGGCGCGCGATGAACATGGCGCCCTTGTAGTCGGCCGGGAACATGTCGCCCTTGTAGAAGCGCATGCCGAGCGCGGCGGTGTGCTCGCCCATCGAAGCGGCGGGCATCGTGACGCCATCGCAGGCCTTGTCCTTCTTGATCTCCGGATCCACCGTGCCCTTGGAATGGCAGTACGGGAAGCCGAAGTTCTGGCCGACCTTCGTGATGTGGTTCAGCTCGTCGTCGAACTTGGCATCGCCGGCCCAGTCGCGGCCGTTGTCCGTAAACCAGAGCTCGCCCTTGGAATCCCAGTCGAAGCCCACGGTGTTGCGAATGCCGGTCGCGACGACTTCCATGCCCGAGCCATCCGCGTTGTAGCGGCGCAGCTGCGCGTAGCCTTCCGGCGGCGTGCAGATGTTGCAGGGCGCGCCGAAGGGGATGTAGAGCTTCCCGTCCGGGCCGAACGCGATGAACTTCCACTGGTGGTGCGTTTCCTTGCCGTACTGGACCTTGTCGCTGAAGTCCACGGGCTGGACGTCGGGCTTGTCCTCGATGCCGTCGTAGCGAAGCGCCTTGCCGATGGCCACGACGTAGAGCGAGCCGTTCTTGAACGCCACGCCGTTGGGCTGCGTGAGCTTGTCCACGAGGACGCGGCTTTCACGCTTGTCGCCCTTGTCGGTGATCTCGTAGACGCGTCCGATGGCGCGCGTGCCCACGTAGATCTTGCCCTTGTCGCCGCGGGCCATCATGCGGGCGCCGGGCATGCCGGAAGCCCACACCTCGAGCTTGAAGCCGGCGGGGACCTTGAACTTGGAAAGCGGGATGTCCGCGACGGCGGTCTCGGTGAGCTTCGGCGCGTGGGGTGCGAGCGGCGAGGCCTTCATCGAATCCGGCTGGCCCTGCTTCCACGCCGGCGGAGCGGCGGGTGCGGCGGGGGCTGCGGCGGGAGCGGGGGTGGTGGCGGGCGCGGGGGCCTGCGCAAGGGCGATGCCGAATGCTGCTGCGACAGAGGTCGCAAGGGCGGCCTGGACGAATCGTTTCATAGGTCTCCTCCTACACGGATGGGGTCTTATTGGATTGACTGCGGCGAACCGCACGAATCTACCCCATTCGGGTGTGGACCGTGGGGAACTTAGGGTTCAGGCTGTTTTCCGACCAGTACGCACAATCCACCCCCCGAGGAAACACACCATGAACAAGCAGCCCGCGAAGAAACCCGCCGACAAGCTCCACGCCACCAAGCAGCCCGTCAAGCCCGTCGATGCCGCCAGCCACGACGAATCGCTCGTGGACGAGGCGCTGGACGAGAGCTTCCCCGCCAGCGACCCGCCGTCCACCTCCGCCCCGGGCAGCACCAAGCGCGCCGCGGCCAGGAAGTGAATATTCCTCGCCGCGCGTCAGAACAGGCCGACAGCCAGCGCGGCGGGCTTCCGATAGGCTCCTGTCCTGAATCTCGTCTCAAAGCGCATGCCATGTCCCGGCAGCAGGTGTCCTTCGAAAAGCTTTTTTCCATTCTCGACCAGGCATACGGCAAGGCGCGCCCCGCGCTTTGCCGCGCCTGCGTGACGCCGCTGCCCATGCGGTGCGTGCCCGCCGACGAGGTCTCCGCCAACTGGTTCGTGGTGAACCCCGTGCAGTGCCCGCACAACTGCAACGTCGTGCTCGCGGAGATCGTGACGCAGCTCATGAGCGAGTACGAGCTGGGCCGCAGCGAATACGGCACCAGCTCACGCATCCTCCCTCGCCAGCGCGCCTCGTAAGCGTAGGACGCCACCGACGGGCGAATGCGCCCGCTCCGGATTCACTCCGCGACACGATTCCGTGATAGTCGCGAGGTCACCATCGACGTGGAGTCCAAAACATGAAGAAGATCGTTATCGCAGGTGCCGTGGCACTCGCTTGTGCCGCCGGCGCCGCCGTGGCGCAGGAGAAGCTGCGCTTCCAACCCAATGAAGGCATCGTGTTCACGCCGCGCTACCAGGCCGCGACCACCGTGGGCCAGGGCCATTGCCTGCTGCGCGTGTGGGTGGACGATCGTGCGACCGTCTATATCCGCGGCGACCAGATCGGCGTGCGCACGCTGAGCGGCAAGATGGCGCGCGACGAAGGCAGCTACTGCAGCGGCCCGCTCCCGGCCAACGCGGAGAACTTCCGCATCTCGAGCTCCAACCAGCCGGGTGGCGGACGCATCCTCGACATCGATTCGCCGACCCGCGGCAACGGCTACACGGGCTCGGTCACCATCGACGACCCGCGTAACGGCGGCCAGACCTATGTGCTGGACGTGACGTGGAACGGCGATCGCTACGTGCCGCCGGTCGCCTCGATGGACGAGGAAGAGGCGTGCCAGGCCACGGTGCGCGACCAGATCCGCGCGCGCAACGGTGCTCGCGTGGACGTGGACTTCCGCCCGAACGTGCGTCGCGAAGAGATGGGCTCGGGACGTGAGCGCATCCGCGGTGGTGGCTGGGCGCAGGGACGCGGCGAGTCCACTCGCTTCGGCTACGAGTGCGTCGTGGACGATCGCCGGAATCGCGTCATCTCCGCGAACTACCAGGTGTCGGGGCAGGGCGTCGACAACATCCGATAGCCCGGCAAGCAGCTTCGAGGAAACAGGCCCAGGTTGGCTGCGTGATGCACGCGGCGACTTGGGCTTTCTCATGGCGGAGCCTGGTTCGACTGCGTGACGGTTCGTGACTACACTTTCGGCACTGTCCTTCGCCGGGGTGCCCATTGAATCAACGTCATGCGATAGTCGCCGTTGCCTTCGCCGCGATCCTCGCTGCGTGCGGTACGAATCCCAAGTCTCTTGAAGCCGCAATCGCGAAGATTCCGTTGGTCCTCGCAGAGCCGATCGCATTTTCCGACTTCGAGAACTCGTTCAAGCACTTCACCCGCGACTTTGTCCTGGCCGCCGGCATCTACCAACCGGCGAAGCAAGACCGCGAGGGTACGTACTATCACGGCCCGCGGGGATGTCTCTCGAACGTGCTCGTTGGTGACGGCAAGGGGCATCGGTACACGGAGGAAGAGAAGGCCAAGTGGCCCGATCCGAAGGCTGCATTCCAGAAGGCGTACTTCGATTGCGGTGTCTACGTCCCCCATGACGGTGCGAAGCCGGTGTACATCTACATCGTCATGAACTCGGCGCAGAAGAACGTCGCCGCAAGCGCCGAAGAGATCGCGGCCATGTCCCTAGTGGGTGTGAGCATCACCCAATCCATCCCGCAGGTCGCAAGTGCCAGCCCCCTCACTGCCGGACTGGGCACCGGCTTGGGCATGGCGCTCGTCACGGGAATGATGGAGCTCGAGCGCGGCAACTTCATGGAGTCCTCGTGGCAGCCGCGAAGCATCGACCTGCGTTCCAGGCTGAAACCCGCGCCGGCTACTTGACCGGAAATTTGTAGTACTCGCGGTTCAGGTACGCCGCGATGTGCTCCTCGTCCTCGGGGAACAAGCCGAGGTTGAGCTCCGTGTTGCACGCAGCGACCTGGGACTTCAATTTGGAGAGTGTCGTGACCTTGCGGTCCTTGCGGAGGTAGACCGCCTTCGCGTCGCCCATCGTCACGTTGTTGTGGCAGATCTCGCACTTCTTCTCGGCGACCAACTTCTTGCCTTCGACCGCGTCGGGGCCCGCGGCGAATGTCATCGTCGCGGCGGTGAGAAGGGCGGGCAGCAGGAGGAGAGGAGCGCGCATTTTGGGGAGCGGAGGATCGAAATCCAGTCTACTCCCGGAAATGAAAAAGCCCCGCGGACGGGGCTTTCGCACTGCTGGATTCTGGCTCCCCGACCTGGACTCGAACCAGGGACCTGCGGATTAACAGTCCGTCGCTCTACCAACTGAGCTATCGGGGAATTGAGCCCTCAATTTTAGCTTTTTTGACCTACTTGGGTCAACTGGGACGGCCCTGCTCAACGGCCGACGAGGCTGAGCTTGCGCTCTCGATAAGCCGACGGATTCGAGCTCGCGCGCGGAAGAACGGAGAGTTGCTGCTGGCTTGGGCGAGAATTTCGTCAAGATCGCGATGGTTGGCCGACAGTGCTTGTATTAGCTCGACAAACTTCGTCGTCATATCTGGATCGAATTGCGCCGCTGATTGGGCTTGGATCTCCGCGAGTGCCTTCTGCACCGACCAAGCGTCCGCATACGATCGTCCGTGGGTCATCGCGTCGAAGACGTCAGCCAGGGCGACAATGCGAGCGGATTCCGGAATTCGATTGCCGCGAATGCCATTGGGATATCCACTCCCGTCCCAACGCTCGTGATGGCATCGGGCAACCTCCTCGGCGAGCTTCACCTGACCCAGATTGCTCTTCGCCAGAATTTCCGAGCCCACTTGGGCGTGGGCGTTCATCAACTGTCGTTCCCCCTCTCTGAGCGATTCAGAGCTGGTCACGATTCGGTCGGGAATCGCGGACTTGCCGATATCGTGCAGTCTCGCGGCCAGCTCAAGGGTGAGGCACTGTTCGGCTGAGTGCCCAAGCTTCTCGGCCAAGAGGTAAGAGAGCCTCCCAACCCTAAATCCATGTTGACCGGATGGGTCATCTCGCAGATCCCCCGCTATTGCAAGACGCTCGAGCATTTCGAATTGAGCATGCGATAGCCTTTCTTCGGCCACCTGCGCCCTCAGTTGAGATTGCCTTTCTCGCATGTGGGCGAGGTCCAAATGGTCGCCTGCAGTCCGCACAACTGATCGACCGGCGCTCCCAACATGTAGGAGGGCCGATTGCTGTCGCCGATTCTGACTCACGGCTAGCAGTTCTTGGAGGTGCCCGAGCGCTCCAGTGAAGTCTCCAGCGCGCTCTCGCGATCGCGCCAGAGCAATGAGCGCATCCTGATGGAAGGGCGGGTTGTCCTTCGCAGCTTCGAGAACTGCATTCAATTCCGAAAGCCCAAGAACGTGGTCGCCACAGTAGGCCTCCACGAGGCCACGAATCAGCCGCTGGACGAGCGCCGCCCTAGGAATGTCGGCGGTGAGGATGCGTGAGGCAATCTCGGCGCGAGCGTGGGCCTTCGAGAAATCACGCAGTTCGAGCAGGATCTGGACATAGCTTAGTTCTCGATTTACGCGCGTGAACTTCTCGTACGCGTTCGTTGGGTCGGGACAGTTTGTCGTCGAGAACTCGGCCCAGTCTCTTGCTTGCTCGAGGTCCCCAAGGTGGAACCAGCAAATGGACGCATTGTGAGCAGCGCGCGTTGCAACGACCTTGCGATTCGCCTCATCTGACGAGCAATCAGATTGACGAAAGCACTCCAATGCCTCTTGGTATCGCGACATGTACATCAAGGCGACGCCAAGATTCACCCACGACCGTGCTTCGGCATCACGAAGATTTCTGGTCCGATTTGTCTGAAGCGCCTTCGAATAGCATTCAACCGCTTCGACAAAATTTCCTGTGTCAGCAAGAACGATTCCAAGCGTGTTCAGTGCCGTGGCTTCGCGCTCTTGATCATTGAGTTGCTGCGCCAACTTCGCGGCCCTTCGTGCCGGATCTAATGCCGTCGATGAGTCGCCAAGGAAGTAGAAGTACTGACAGCAATTCAGTAAGCAGTCAGCGCGAAGTGATCGATGCGTGGAGCCCTTCAGGCCGGCAACTATCTCGACGGCAGAAATGAAAAAATCGCGTGAATCCGTCGAACCTGCTTGTAGGCGTGACTGTACTTCCTGCGACAGACCGATTAATGCGTTCTTGACCGAGGGGTCGTTGGCCGGACGGCCGTCTCGAATCAGCGCGGAGAGTTCACTGGTCCGAACTGTGCTCACAATTGATTCCTCAAATGCGGCGTGGTCTGTTCTCGTCTGAAATAGCCTCGAGGAATCGACCAACAATCACTCGAATCTCTGAACGAGCTTGAATGAAAGCCGAATTTCGGGAAGACGCCGTCAAGAATGCTCCAGTGAGACGGCTCGATGGCAACGCTCTCGGCATCGGAAGCGCAATTTGCGACACGTACTTTGGGCCCCCGCGACCGTCGAGCAAAGGCAACCTTGAGATCCGGGTTGGCTGACGAAGTGTCGTGATCTATCAGCGTCGTGAGTCGGCTTGTTTGGCTTGATCTCACATGACCCCGCGAAGTAGTTAGTTTGTCTACGACGTTGTGGGTTTTGCTGACGATGCCCTTCGCGGAAAGGCGTGAGGCACCTTCCGATTACAAGCTGAGGAGTGCTGGCGACGCTCCCAATTCGCAACTATTCGCTTCGAATTCATCGTTGCAAATCTAGGCGGCTGTCACTGCCCGTTCCGTCAGTGTTCTTCGACTTCTGCAAGGTGTCCCAAATCTTGGATCTGGCGACAAGAAATGGGGAAGCCAAGGCTGCTTGGCCCAAGAACTTGTCGATGTCGACGCAGTCGTCTTGCAATCGGCCGATTAGTACCAGGAAGTGATCAGTAAGCTGCGGATCGAATTGTTTCCCTTTAAGCGACGCGATTTCTTCAAGTGCCGCAACAAGCGGCCATGCTTCCTTGTAGGGCCGCTTATGGGTGAGGGCGTCGAATACGTCTGCCAGCGCAGTTATGCGTGCGGCGAGAGGAATTGCACTGCCGGACAGATTTCCGGGATAGCCGCTCCCATCCCACCATTCGTGATGGGCACGTGCGATTTCTTCCGCCATTTGCATATGCGGAATGTTGCTTTTCGACAGCAGCTCCGCACCTACAGTGGTATGCGTCCGCATAATCTGTCGCTCGGCGGGGTTCAATTTATCGGGTTTCAGCAGGATAGCGTCGGGGACGCCGATCTTCCCAATGTCGTGAAGTCGAGCCGCCAGCTCGATCATGTAGCAGGTGTCTTTGTCGCAGCCAAACTCATGCGCAATTAGCCCGGCTAGTTTCCCTACCCGATATGAATGTTCTCCAGTCGAGTCGTCTCGCAGTTCGGCTGTCACGGCGAGTCTCTCGAGCATCTCTATTCTCGACTTGAACAGCTCCTGCTCTGCAACCTTTCCCCTGAGGACCGCCTCGCGTCGTTCAAGACTGGTCGTGCCCACCTGTGGGCCTTCGTACTCTTGTCCCGCGTGCTCGAGGTGGATCCGCAGGTGCTTAAGTGCATTTTCCTGCTGCGTTTGCCTTGTTACCTCCATCATTTCACGGAGATAAATGAGCGCGCGCTGCGGTTGGCCGGCAAGCTCGTAAGCCTTGACGAGTGCGATGAGCACCTCGCGAAGCATAGAACCCCGCATCATCCGCGCTCGCTCCAATGCGCTGGTAAGGCGAGATATTCCAACGTCTACTTGCCCCGCATGAACTTCACAGAGGCCATCGGCGATGGTCGCTGAAATCTCAGCTCGCATGGACATGGAGCGAGCCGCATAGCGTCGACCGATGTCGCAGCGCTCTTTCGCGCGCTCGATGCTGTTTACCTCTAGCAATAGACGCGTGTAGTTGTTCTCGGCCAGCACTCTCGAGACCATCTCAGCGGCAGTCTGAGGTTCGCCGCGTTCCTTTACCGAGTTCTCCGCGGCACGAAGGCCCCTGGCAAAGTCCTCTAGGTGAAGGGCGCAAAGGGCAATGTTGGCGTATGCGGATCCGCGAAAGTGGGCAAGACCGCTATCGGAAGCTGACAGCGTGATGACATGCTCGAAGCATGCAATTGCGTCCCGATACAGTGCGCAATAGAGGAGCGCGACTCCGAGATTGAGCCAGACGATGCACTCTGAATCCTTTTCCCGCAGTTCTTCAACAAGAGTCAATGCCCTGGCATAGCATTCGATAGCTTGGGAAATGTTTCCTGTGTCCGCATACATGATTCCGACGACCGTAAGGCCTTTTCGGAGAAGCGAACGTTGGTTGACGCGGGTCGCGAGGTCTATTGCGGCGAGAGCAGGTTCAATAGCTGAGAAGGCTTGGCCAATCACGTAAAAGAAATGTGCAGCATCGATGAGGCAGTTGATGCGCACATCCGCGTTGGACGTCCCCTCAATCTTCTTCAGAGTTCCGATCGTCAGTGTCATGAACTCGACGGAGCTGGCCGATCCCTTCTTAAGGCGGGACTTCACATCTTCAGAAATGCGTGCGAGCGCCTCTCGAACGGCCTCTTGATCGTCGTTCGCGGTGGCGCTGTCCAGCAGCTTTAGGTCGAAGGATGATTGCGTCACAAGGTACTGATTTTACGTAAAAAAACTTTTTAAGGTGCCAGTAGATGTGATCTAGTTCACACTTTTACCACAATTGGACTGGCGGATTCGTAAAAACCCTGCCATTTCATCAGCTTTGTACGCCTAGTTAACCCAAAGTGACAGGTGACAGATGCGAAATCTTGGCGAGGATGTTCAGCCTGTTCCCGAAGTGGGTAAGCCGCAAGGGGCAGCTGCATATCACTCATAACGTCGTAGCAACTTAGAGGAGGTTCAAGTGGAAATCGTGACGAAAGAAGTGGGGGCTCTTGAGGCTGCATTTACTACCCGTTCCAACGAGGCGCTAGTCCTCGAACTGACGGATCTTCAGCTCTCGCTGGTGGGCGGCGGTGGCGGTGACGTGTTTGTGGGCTAAAAAAACTAAATCAACTTAAAGAGGAATTAGGAAATGGAACTCGCAAAAGGCGAACTTAGTGTTGTGGAAGATGCTTCCGTGCGTGCCAACGAAGCTGCTGTCAACGAACTCACCTTGCTTCAACTCGCTGCAATTGGCGGTGGCGGCGGTGACGTTTTCGTCGGCTAGCTGAAACTTATTCACAATAAAACTAGACATCTGGAGATGATCGATGGAACGCGCCAACAATGTGATGAGCAACCAAGGTAAGACGGATCAAGACGCTGAACTGGCCACGGTCCTTACGGACGCGGAGCTCTCCGAAGTCGGTGGTGGGGGCGGGGATGTGTTCGTCGGAACGACGCACTAATAAGCAGCACAACGAGTTCAACAAACTAGATAGAGGAGCTACACATGGAATTCGCAAAAGCAGAACTCAAAGTTGTCGAGCAGGCGCACGACCAAGTTTCCGAACTCGCGATCCAGGATCTGTCCGATCTTGAACTGGCGTTTGTGGGCGGCGGTCATGGCGACGTCCACGTTGGCTAGTCTGTGGCGCACGCGAACATAGCTGCGGTAGTGACGATGTACTTCGTGGCTCAATTCACTCGCATCGAAAGGAAAGTCGATGGAAATCGGAAATATTGAATTCTCTATTCTCAAAGACGCTTCTGAGGCCGCATTTGAATCTTCCAGCAAAGAACTCGCCGAGCTTCAGTTGGCGTACGCCGGCTGTGGGACAGGGGATGTCTTTGTGGGCTAGGACAGAGATATAGAGCGCGTCGCGTTCTCTGCCGTGTGCGGACGATGACTCACGACTACAACCGTGATCCCCGCCTGTGAGAGCTCTTTCGCGATTAGTTTCTCAAGTGCCAGGTCGAGCTGATCAAAGGCTTCGTCAAGAAATAATGTCGACGGCTTTCGATAGAGCGCCCTGGCCAGGAGAAGTCGCTGCTTCTGCCCGCCAGATAGCGCTACGCCAAGGCTTCCAACTATGGTGTTGTAGCCCATTGCCATCTTCGACGTGTCTTCATGAAGCATCGCCACCCGAGCGCATTCGCGCACTCGCTCGGGATCGTGCTCGGGATCGAAGAAGCTAATGTTGTCTTCAATAGTTCCGACGAAGAGCTGATCGTCCTGCATGACAGCACCGATGCGACGCCGGTATTGGGCAAGGTCCCAGTCGCGAAGGTCGCGGCCGTTTACAAGGATTTGGCCTTCTGTCGGTGGTAGTAACCCCAACAAGACTTTAATGAGGGTCGTTTTCCCGCAACCCGAAGGTCCGACGATAGCAACCGTCTCACCGGGCGTGATCTGCAGGTTTACGTGTCTGAAGGTGAAACCCTCGGGGCCATAGGCGAACCCAAGATCCTTGGCCTCCACGGTGAGCGGACCGTGTTCTATTGTCGCAATGGCACCTGCCGTCTGATTTGCTTTTTCCTCTTCCGCTAGTGCGATGTCCGCAATGCGCTCCGCGTGGAGATCCAGCATCCGGAAGTCGTTCCATTTGTCCACCAGGTTCACGATTCTGGTGAGGAACACCAACTTGAAGCCGATGAACGCGTAGAGCATTCCCACGGTGAACTTCGACTCCATCACTGCGATCGCCCCGAGCCAGATCACCAGGACATTCTCAACACCAAAGATTAATCCATAAGAGGCTCGTTGCAGAATCCCGACGTTCTGCACCTTCACCCCCGCATTAGTCTGGTCCACTGCCAGGTTTTGGTAAGACGTTCGACGCTCGGATTCGCGCAGATTCAGCTTGATCGCCATCATTCCGCGCAGCGTCTCGATGAAGTGCGTACTCGAACGCGCCTCGTGGGCCAGTTGCTCGTCAGTCGCGTAACGCTGCGGGTAGTAGAAAGTCCAGCGGGCGAGAGCGTAGATCGTCGCGGCACCCACCACGATGAGCGTCAGCGTGAGGCTGTAGTACGACATCACGACGAGGGTCAGGATCACCATGACCCCGTCCACCGCCGTCTCCACGAACGTCGTGGTGAGCGTTCGCTGGATCGCGTCCACGCTGCGGAACTTGGAGACGATGTCGCCGATGTTCCTCTTCTCGAACCACGCGAGCGGCAGCCGCAGCATGTGGCTGAAGAGCGTCGTCAGCAATTTCAAATTGATGTTGGTGGAGAGATACACGCCCACCCAAGCCCGCACCGCCGTCACCGCCACCGAGATCACCACCAGCACGATGAAGGCGAGGCCCAGCACGGTCAGCAAATCCCTGTCGCGGCCCACCACCACGCGGTCCACCACGAGCTGCAGGAAGAACGGCATCGCGATTGCGAAGACCTCGAGCGCGAAGGACAGCATGAGGATCTGCGCGATTGTCCCCTTCAGCCCCGAGGCCACGCCCAGGAGCTGCCAAGACCGGATGCGCTCGCGCTCGTCCTTCTTCTGGAAGGTCTGCGTCGGCGTGAACTCCATCGCGACGCCCGTGAAATGCTTGGACGCCTCGTCCAGCGTCAACACGCGCTTGCCCCGCGCCGGGTCGTGCACCGTGAGCCTCTTGCCCGAGACCTCCGTGAGCACCACGAAGTGATTCATGTCCCAGTGCAGGATCGCGGGGAGGTTCAGCTTGCCGAGCGACTCCAGCGGCACCTGCACGCCGCGAGACGTCATGCCCATCGCCTCGCCGATCTGCGCCAGGTGCTTCAACGTCACGCCCTTGAGCGACGGCGAAAGGCGCAGCCGCATCGCCGAAAGATCCGTGAGATGCCCGTGATGCGAAGCGATCATCGCGATGCAGGCAATGCCGCATTCCGGCGCCTCGCTCTGCAGGATGACCGGCGTGCCCGGCCGCAGCAGCTCGGAGAAGAAGCCCACTAGAGCCGTCCCTTCAGTTGCAGCAGCGGCTCGAAGATCCATTCCAGCAGCGTGCGTTTCTCCAGCAGGAGGTCCGCGTTCACGAGCATGCCGGGGCGGAGGGCGAACTCCTGGCCGAGGGCCGACACGTTCTGTCGATCCAGCTTCACGTCGACGCGGTACACCGGCTCACGCGCCGAGAGCGGCCCGATGCGCTCGCCCGCGGACCACACGTTGCGGCCGATATCCGTGATGGTCCCGCGATATTGGCCGAAGCGTTCGTGAGGGAAGGCCTCGTAGCGCAGCACGACTTCATGACCCTTCTGCACGAAGCCGATGGCGCGCGTGGGCACCAGGAGCTCGATGTGCAGGCCCGAGCCCTTGGGCAGCACGGTGGCGAGCGTCGTGTCCTGCGCCACCGATTGGCCGCGGGTCACGGCGATGTTGGTTACCACGCCGGTCATGGGCGCGCGGATGATCGTCTCGCGGCGGGCCTCCACGTTCGCGAGGCCTTCCTGCAGCTCGGAGATCTGGCGCGACACCTGGTCCACCTGCGAGCGGGCGCGGAGCTGGATCGCGGGCTCCTCGAGCTTGGCCGAGCCCAGGTCGCGTTCGACCTGGAGGCGCTGGCGGCGAAGCGCCTGCAGCTTGATCTCCTGGTCGGTGACGTCGTCCAACTTGCCCTTCGCGTACGCGTCGGAGACGAACTTGTCCCTGGAGAGGGATTTGTAGCGCTCGGCTTCGTCCCGCGCGGACTTGGTGCGCGTCTCGGCGAGCTTCATTTCGTTGTCGAGCTGGGCCACCTCGTTGGCGAGGTCGCGCTGGCGGCGGCGGTTCTGCTCGAGCTGCTGGGTGCCGAGGTCGCGCAGTTGCCCTTGTTCGTTCTGCAGGTTCGCGCGCCGGGACTCCATCTCCTTCGTGACAGCTTCGCTCGTGGAGGAGCCGGAGACGCTGGCCGTGCGTTCGATCGTGATGCGCGCCATCAACGCGCCGGCGGCGATCTCGTCGCCTTCCTTCACCAGCAGCTCGGTGACGCGCCCCGCGTCGGAGATCAGGACGCGGGCGGCACCTTCATCGAGGGCGAGGTAGCCATCGACGCGCTCGCGGCGCTGGTACTGGCCCCACAGGGCGACGGCGATGAGCAGCAGGGCCGAACCGGCAGCGAGCACCGTGAAGACCCAGAAGGGCACGGGCCGGGCAATCGTCGCTTCGCCGAGATACTTCTCACGTTGCGCGTCGATCGCTTCCTGTCTGAAAAGCTGTCGTGGCATCCCGGCGAATTGTAAGTCACTCCTGCTCGTAGTTGCGCAGCTTCGAGAGGAAATCGCGTGCTACCACGATGTCGTTGCCGGCGATGCCATCGGCCAGCTTTCGAAACGCCGTTGCATTTCCGTAACGCCGGGTCAGCAGGCGGGTTCCCCACAGCGCGAGCGGGATCACCAGCACGCCGATCGCGAGGTTCACGACCATGAACTGCCGCATCCACTCCGAGGCGTACAGGTCCGCGCCGAATACCCCCTTCATGAACACGAGGAAGAACGGAATCCACCACACGATCTGCCCGGTGAGGAAGGCCCACTGGAACGTGCGCAGCCGGTCGATGCGCAGCTCCTCCAGTCGCTTCTGCACGACGAGCGTCGGCTGCCCGTAGTCGAGGTCGCGCATGGCGGTGCGCTGCATGAGCGACACCACGCCCATCACCAGCGTCCACACGAAGATCAGGAGCGCCGGAAGGAAGAAGCGAAGCTCGCCCGCATGGTTGAACAGGAAGATGCCCGTGCACGCGAGCGTGAAGACCCAGAAGGCGATCGAGAAGAACCCGAAGGGGATCTGCCTGTGCACCTCGGCCGAGCCCTTCGCCACCAGCATCTCGCGCAGCATCCGCGTGTTGATCCGCAGCGCCGTGTCCAGCTTCGCGTCGCGTTCCGCCCATTCCGTCCTGAGGATGTCGAGGTTCATGTGCCGGAGCCTCCGTGCTCCCGTTGCAGCCGTGTCTTGATGCGGTTGATCTTGGTGGCGACGTTGGTCGCGGTGAGGCCGAGGATCGCGGCGATCTCGTCCTGGTCGTGGCCTTCGAGGTAGAGCAGCACTAGCGCCCGGTCGAGCGCGTCCAGGCTCTCGAGCAACTGGCCGAGGAAGACCCGCAGGTGGGGCGGGGCGTCGTGCGTGGCTTCGTCGGCCAAGGCGGTGTCGATCACGTGGGCATCCGTGGCGACATGCCTGTTGCGCCGGCTGTCGTCTCGCACCCAGGAGATGGCGACGTTGAGCGCGACGCGGTACATCCAGGTTGCGAAGGAGCTGCGGCCGTCGAAGCGCCCGTGCGACCGCCAGAGCTGCACGGCCGTCTCCTGCATCAGGTCCTGCCGGTCCTGCGCGTTGGCGCAGTAGAGGCTCGCGACCTTGTACAGGATCTTCTTGTGGGCCTCGAGCTCGCCGAGGAATCGTTCTTGGGGGTCCATGCCGCGTTGGTCGCTGGGCTGCGGCCGATTATCACAGCCCCCGCGGCTTTTTCTTTACGTGCTCATGGCTTCAGAGGGCTCGACCGTTGAAGGGCGTGACGGGAATCGTCTCCAGCTCGATGCCCTCGAGGCAGCGGACGTTCACCGCGGCGATTGGGTTGCCCTTCGGATCGGTGGCCTCGCCATACGCGTGGATGCCGCACTTCGGGCAGAAGCGGTGCTTGATGTGGTGCTTGTTGAACGTATAGGTGCTCGCGTTCGCGTCGGGCGTCTTCAGGCGCAGCGCGTCGCGCGGCACGAACCACATGAGCACGCCCTTCCTCTGGCACATGGAGCAGTTGCACGACATGGCGCCGGTGGGCGTTCCTTCCACCTCGAACGCAACGTTGCCGCAATGGCAGCTTCCCTGTTGAACCGTCATGCCGCGATCCTCTTCTCGTACTCCTTGCGCAGGCCCTGGTGCGTGGTCCAGAAGCCACGCGGCTTCTGCCCGGCCAGCAGGTCGGCGAGGATGCCCAGGTGCGTATCCCATCCGCTGGAGAAGCCCACCATGTCTTTGCGGGTCGCCACCTTGCGATGCGTGACGACGAGCAGCGTGTCCTTGCCCTTGGGCGTGAGCTCGAAGAGGACTTCGGAGCCGCCGTTCTCGAACGTGTAGCCGAGGGCGCGCGGCGGGTCGTAGACCAGCACGGTGCCGGTGAAGCTCTTGCCCTTCATTCCGGCGAAGTCCGCGGGGTAGCTTTCGTCGGAGAGCTTGTCGTGGTCGAAGAGCAGCACGGACTTCCCGCCTTCGCGCGGCTCGAGGCTGCCGCCGCAAAACCACTGGCTGCGTTTCTCCCCATCGGTGAGGTACGACCACACGCGCTCGATGGGGCCGGGCAGGAGGCGCTCGAGGCGCAGGGTGTCGGTGGCGATGGCTTGTGCGAAGTCGTTCATGGTTTTCCTTTCGCTTTGGCGAGGGCGTCCTCGGCTTTCAACAGGGCTTCCAGGCCGTCCAGGCGCGAGGTCCAGAAGGCTCGCGTCTTTTCGATCCAGGCCGCGGTTTCGTCGAGGGGTTGCTGGTTGAGGGAGAGCATGTGGTCGCGCCCCGAGATGCGGCGCTGGACCAGGCCGGCGCGCTCGAGGATGCGGATGTGCTTGGAGACGGCATTGAGGGAGATCGGGAAGGGCGCGGCGACTTCCGTGACCTTCGCCGGCCCCTGCGTGAGCCGGTCCAGGATGGCCCGCCGCGTGGAGTCCGCCAATGCAATCAAGGTGTTGTCGAGCTGCATGGCCGAACATTAAACCTTTTGGTTGAATGTTGTCAAGGCCCGGCTTGCGGGGGTGGGGGATAGGTGATAGGTTTACCACCTCTGGTGATAGCTTTATCACCCGCCTCCCCTGGGAGCACGCCGTGGAAACTCCTCCGCTCACCCCTCGCCAAGCCGAGATCCTCGAAGCCATCCGCACCCACATCAGCGAGACGGGCCGACCGCCCTCGCAGCCGGAGCTCTCCCGGGTCTTGGGCATCGCTTCCACCAACGCCGTGTTCAAGCACCTCGCGGCCCTCGCGAAAAAAGGCGCCATCGAGCTGGCGCCCAACGTCGCGCGCGGCATCCGCGTGGTGGAGGAAAGTGGCATGCCGTTGATCGGCCACGTCGCCGCCGGCAGCCCGATGATGGCCATCGAGAACATGCTCGGCCGCTATCCGGTGGACCCCTCGCTCTTCAGCCCGCGTGCGGATTACCTGCTGCAGGTGCGCGGCTTGAGCATGCGCGATGAAGGCATCCTCGATGGCGACTGGGTCGTCGTCCACAAGACCACGCAGGCCAAGAACGGCCAGCTCGTCATCGCACGTGTCGGCGACGACGTGACCGTGAAGCGCTTCCGCATCCGCGGCAACAAGGCGGAGCTCATTCCCGCGAACCCGGATTTCCAGACGTTGCACTTCGATCTCACGCGCCAGCCCCTCGCCATCGAAGGCGTTGCGGTGGGCGTGATCCGCAACCTGGGCGCGCGCTTGTCGTGAGCGCATTGCCCCAGGGCGTCTGGCGCGGTGGCGAATTCGAAAGGGCGCCGCGCATCACGTTGCCCACCGGTGTCGCCGCCCTGGATCAGGAGCTGCCCGGTGGCGGTTGGCCTACTGCCGCGCTCTCTGAGGTGCTGCATGACGGCGCCGGTATCGGGGAAGTGAGCCTGCTGGCCGGTGCGCTCGCGCTCGCCGCGAAGGACGATCGGTTGATCGCCTGGATCGATCCTCCCCACCTGCCGTATGCGCCCGCCATCGCGCAGTCCGGCATTCCGCTGGAGCGCTGCCTCGTCGTTCGTCCGCTCACGCACGAGGATGCGCTGTGGTCCACGGAGCTGGCCCTGCGTTCGGGCGCCTGCGGGGCCGTCCTCTTCTGGCCCGAGCGCCAGTCGCGAAATCTCGATTACGCGTGGTTGCGCCGCCTGCAGATGGCGGCCGAGGCGGGCAAGGCCATGGCCGTGCTCTTCCGTTCCACCGCCGCGCTCACGCTCGCCACACCCGCGCACCTTCGCATCCTCCTCGGCAGCGAGGAGGGCGCGTTGGCGCTCCGCATTCCCAAGCGGCGCGGCCCGCCGCTCACCCGACCGGTTCCGCTCCATGTTGTGGATCGCCCTCGAATTGCCGTCGCTCCCGCTGCAGCTCGCGGAGCGCGGGGGCACCTCGCCATCGCCGCTGGTCGTCGCTGACGGCCCGGCGCAGCGCCCGCTCGTCGCCTGCGCCAATGCGCTCGCCACGGCGGAAGGCGTGCGTGAAGGCCAACCGGTTGCCGCGGCCAAGGTGTTGTGCGGCACGTTGAAGGTGCTGCCGCGCGATGTCGCGGGGGAGCGCGTCGCGCTGGAGCAGCTCGCGGCGTGGGCCTGCCAGTTCACGCCCGCGGTCTGCATCGACGGGCAGGGCTTGCTCCTCGAGGTCGAGGGCAGCATCCGGCTCTTCGGGGGCCACGGCAAGATCGCGGGCGTGCTCCGGCAAGGGCTGCGCGATCTCGGGTACCGCGCCACGTTCGGCATTGCGCCGACGGCGCTGGCCGCGCGGCTCTTCGCGCGCGCCGAAGCACAGGGTTCCAGCATTCGCAGCTGCGTTGCCATCGGGGAGCTCGGCGGGCGCATCGCCGATCTCCCCCTTTTTCTCCTCGATTGGCCCGAGAGAACGCTGGCCCTGCTGGCCGATCTCGGTGTCCTTCGCTTTCGCGACATCCTCGCCCTGCCGCGCGAAGGCCTCTCGCGCCGCTTCGGCCCCGAGACGCTCGCCGATCTCGACAAGCTCACGGGTCGCATTCCCGATCCGCGCGCTTCCTACCAGCCGCCGGCCACGTTCCACGCGCGCCTGGAGCTTCCCGCGGAAGCGAGGTCCACGGAGGCGCTGCTCTTCCCGCTGCGCCGGCTGCTGGTGCAGATGGAAGGCTTCCTCCGGGCGCGCGGTGCCGGCGTGCAGCGCATCGAGCTCACGCTGGAGCCGGTGCGCGCCAAGTCCACCGCGGTGTCCCTCGAGTTCGCATCGCCCGAGCGTGAGGCCGAGTTCATCCTCGCCCTCGCGCGCGAGAAGCTCGGCCGCACGCAGCTCGCCGCACCCACGCTCACGATCGAGCTGAACGCTGAATCCCTGCTGCCCTTCGCGCCGCGCGCTTCCACGTGGCTGCCGGGCCGCGAAGAGCAGGCCCTCGACCGCGGACGCTTCCTCGAGCGCCTCTCCGCGCGCATCGGTTCGGATCGTGTCTTCGGCCTTGCGATCGCGGATGACCACAGGCCGGAGAAGATCTCGAAAAAAGGCGCCGCCGAATTAGGGTCAGACCCCCATTTCCGTTCGGCCAAGCAGAAATGGGGGTCTGACCCTAATTCGGTTGCGCCTTATTTCGTCGGGCCTCGCCCTCTGTGGCTGCTGCATCGGCCGCTCAAGCTCATCACGAAGGACGGCACGCCCACGCACTTCGGCCCGCTCGAGCTCACGGCAGGTCCTGAACGCATCGAGGCCGGGTGGTGGGACGGCGAGCCCGTGAGCCGCGACTACTTCGTGGCCGTGGACCCCGCGGGCGAGAAGCTCTGGGTCTATCGCGAGCATCTCGATCCGAAGAGCTGGTTCCTGCACGGGCTCTTCGCATGATCCCCGGCTACGCCGAGCTGCATTGCCTCACCAACTATTCGTTCCTGCGCGGCGCGTCGGATCCGGAAGAGCTCGTGTTGCGCGCCGTGGAGCTGGGCTACTCCGCGCTCGCCATCACCGACGAGTGTTCCGTCTCCGGCGTGGTGCGGGCCTTCGTCGCCGCGCGCGACACGAAGCTGAAGCTCATCATCGGCTCCGAGTTCCGCCTGGTCGACGGGCTTCGCCTCGTGCTGCTCGCCACGCGGCACGAAGGCTACGAGGCGTTGTGCGAGCTGATCACGAAGGCGAGGCGCGCCGCGGAGAAAGGCAGTTATCGCCTCGCGCGGAACGACGTGCCGCATTTGCCCCCGGCCCTGGCCGCGATCTGGCTGCCGGGCGATGTTCCGAATGCCGAGGAGGCCGCGTGGATCGCCGAGCGTTTCACCGGCGCCTGGGCCGGCGTGGAGCTCACGCGCGGGCCGGACGACGAGCACCGCATCGACCGCATCGAGTCCCTCGCACGGGATGCGGGCCTGCGCTGCCTCGCGATGGGGGACGTGCACATGCACCTGCGCTCCCGGAAACGCCTGCAGGACGTGATGACGGCCATCCGCCTGAAGCGTCCCCTCGCCGAAACGGGCAGGGCGCTGCAGCCGAACGCCGAGCGCTACCTGCGGCCCATCGGCAGGCTCGCCAACATCTACCCCGCGCGCCTGCTTGCCGCCACGCTCGATCTCGCCGATGCCTGCAACTTCTCGCTCTCGGAGATCCGCTACGAATATCCCGAGGAGCTGGTGCCCCGCGGCGAGACGCCGGCCTCGCACCTTCGCAAGCTCACCTTCGAGGGGCTCGATAAACGCTATCCGAAAGGTGCGCCCGGCAGTGTGCTCACCACTATCGAGCACGAGCTGAAGCTGATCGGCGAGATGGCCTACGAGCCCTTCTTCCTCACGGTGCACGACATCGTGAACTACGCGCGCAGCGTCGGCATCCTCTGCCAGGGCCGCGGCTCGGCGGCCAATTCGGTCGTCTGCTACGCGCTGCACATCACGGAGGTCGACCCCAGCCGTGCGGGCCTCCTCTTCGAGCGCTTCATCTCGAAGGAGCGGAACGAACCGCCCGACATCGACGTCGATTTCGAGCACCAGCGCCGCGAAGAGGTGATCCAGTACATCTACGGCAAGTACGGGCGCGAGCGGGCCGCGCTGGCCGCCGTGGTCATCACCTACCAGCCCCGCAGCGCGCTGCGCGACGTGGGCAAGGCCTTGGGGCTCTCGCTCGACCAGATCGACCTGCTCACGAAGTCCATGTCGTGGTGGGACAACCGCGAGGCGATGACTAAGCGCCTCGAGGAAGCGGGCTTCGACCTCACCAACCGCACCGTGAAGTCCGTGCTCGAGCTCACGCAGGAGCTGATCGGCTTCCCGCGCCACCTCTCGCAGCATCCGGGTGGCTTCGTGATCGACAACCGCCGGCTCTCGCGCCTCGTGCCGGTCGAGAACGCCTCGATGCCCGACCGCACCGTCATCCAGTGGGACAAGGACGACCTCGAGGCCCTGGGCCTGCTCAAGGTCGACGTGCTCGGCCTCGGGATGCTCTCCTGCCTTCGCCGCGCGTTTGCCCTGGTGAAGGAGCGCCGCGGCGAGGATCTCACCGTCCAGCACATCATCGACAAGGGAGAAGACCCCGAGGTCTACGCGATGATCCAGCGTGCGGACACGATCGGCGTCTTCCAGATCGAGTCGCGCGCGCAGATGTCCATGCTGCCGCGCTTGAAGCCCGCCAATTTCTACGACCTGGTGATCGAGGTGGCGATCGTGCGGCCGGGGCCGATCATGGGCGGCATGGTGCATCCGTACCTGAAGCGACGCGAGGGCAAGGAGAAAGCCACGTACGCGAACGACGCGGTGAAGGCCGTGCTCGAGCGCACGCTGGGCGTGTCGATCTTCCAGGAGCAGGTCATGCAGCTCGCCATGGTGGCCGCGGGCTTCACGCCGGGGGAGGCGGACCAGCTGCGCCGGGCCATGGCTTCGTGGAAGCGGCGCGGCGGCATCGGCCCGTTCCGCGAGAAGCTGATCGAGGGCATGCGCACGCGCGGCTATCCCGAGGCCTATGCCGAACAGATCTACCGGCAGATCCAGGGCTTCGGCGAATACGGCTTCCCGGAATCGCATGCGGCGAGCTTCGCGCTGCTGGTCTACGTGTCGAGCTGGCTCAAGCACTACGAGCCCGCGGCCTTCGCCGGGGCCCTGCTCAACAGCCAGCCGCTCGGCTTCTACTCGCCGTCCCAGATCGTCCAGGACGCGCGCCGCCACGGGGTCGAGGTCCGCCCGGTCGATGTCTTGGTGAGCGATGTGGACTGCACCCTGGAGCCCGCCGGGGAAGGGGTGCCGCCCGCCCTCCGGCTGGGCCTCGGGCGCATTTCTGGACTTAAAGTCGATTCTTCAGAACGAATCGTAATAGCAAGAAAAGAAAAGGTATTTGAATCCGTAGACGACCTCGCAAGGCGGGCCGGCCTGAACCGCCTGGATCTCAGCTACCTGGCCCGGGCCGATGCCCTGTCCACCCTCGCCGGCCACCGCCGCGAGTCGCTCTGGGAGACCCTGGCCCAGGACGATCCGACGCGCCTCGCCATCCCCGGGGGCGTCGAAGTGGACGGCGCGCGCTTCGAGCCCAAGCGGGAAGGGGAGGAGATCGTCGCGGACTACGAGGCGCTCGGCCTGACACTGCGCCGCCACCCGCTCGCGGTGCTGCGGCCGCGCCTGGACAAGATGAAGCTGAAAAGCGCCAGGGATGTCGCCGAATCCCGCAACGGCCAGCTGATCCGCACCTCGGGAATCGTCACCTGCCGGCAGCGCCCGGCCACCGCGAGCGGCGTCATGTTCGTGACCCTCGAGGACGAAACCGGCTACGTGAACCTCGTGGTGTGGAACGACGTCGCCGACCGCCAGCGGAAGGCCCTGCTGGGATCGCGCCTGCTGGGCGTCACGGGGCAGGTGCAGAAGCAGGGCCTCGTGGTCCACGTCATCGCGCAACGCTTCACGGACCTGAGCGCGCTCCTGGGCAAGCTGAAGACCGAGAGCCACGACTTCCATTAACATCCGCTCGCCATGACCGATCCCGGTTCACCTCCCGAGCGTCCCGCCCGCCGCCGTCCGCAACGCCGCTTCAGCCTCGGCGAGAAGATCGCGATCGTGCGCGAATCGAACGCGCCGGGCATGTCGGCGGCGCACGTGGCGCGGCTGCACGGCATCGCGGTGAACGTCCTCTACTACTGGCGCAAGGCCTACGGCGAGGTCGCCCAGACCGACCTCACCACGTTCGCGTCGCGCGGCACGATGGTGAAGGAGATCGAGGACCTGCAGCTCCAGGTGCGCAACCTCGAGCGCCTGCTCGGCAAGCGCACGCTCGAAGTCGCGCTGCTGCGGGAGCGCCTCGGCAAGTTCGATGACGAAGCGGAAAGCTAAGCGCGCCGCGCCGGCCAAGGCCGCGAAGAAGCGCAAGGCTCCGCGGCGCACGCCTGCGGCGTCCGTGGCACCGCGTTTCGTCCACCTGGGCGACCGGCTGCTCGCCCTGGAGCGGCTGAGGGCGGGGCTTGCCACGCTGACCCAGACCGCGGAGAGCCTCGGCGTGAGCACGGCCGAGCTCCGCAAATGGCAGTTCGAGCATTCCCGCGAGCGCTTCGTGAACCTGGCCGACCTGAGGCCGGGGCAGGGGCCCCTCCTGCAGCGCCTGCGGGCCCGGGCGAGGCGCCTGGCAGGCCTGATCGCGGCCTCCGAGCGCGAGCTTCGCGCTTTGCAACAGGAACTTCATGGTTCGGTTACCACACCGTCACGGCCTGTTGCAAGACCCCGCCATAATTCCAAATAAGTTGACGTAAACTAAGCGTCACACTGCTGTAACGTTGCTAGACTGCAACCCCGTGATGACATATTTGGTGAATTCGTTGACGCGTTATCACACGGTTCATTAACGTTCGGCACGCTCTATAAAAGAAAGGGAATTTATCCATGAATTGCAAAGCAAGAGCTGTCAGTCAGGCTGTACTGCGCGCATTGGGCGCCGGTGCCGCCACCACCCTGCTGGCCGTACCGGCCTACGCCCAGCAAACCCAGAAGATCGAGAAGATCGAAGTCACGGGCTCGAACATCAAGCGGATCGAAGGGGAATCCGCCCTGCCCGTAACGGTCATCTCCCGGGACGACATCCAGAAGTCCGGCGTCACCACCGCTGCCGAGCTGCTGGACAAGGTCTCCGCCACCAACGCCGGGGGATACAACATCTCCAAGGGCGTGGGTGACTCCGGCACGCCGGGCCTGTCCGCCGTATCGCTGCGCGGCCTGGGCAACACGAACACCCTCATCCTCCTGAACGGTCGTCGCCTCTCCAACTACGCCTTCAACTCGGCGGGCGGCGGCACGGTCAACCTGAACCAGATCCCGCTGGCTGCCGTCGAGCGCGTCGAAGTGCTGAAGGACGGCGCCTCGGCCATCTACGGCACGGACGCCATCGGCGGCGTGATCAACTTCATCCTGCGCAAGGACTACACGGGCATCGAGCTCGACGCCTACGGCACGATGACGGAGCAGGGCGGTGGCAACACCCGCCGCTACTCCGGCACGGTCGGCTTCGGCGACATCAACAAGGACCGCTTCAACGTCCTCGCCTCGCTCGGCTACCAGAAAGACACGCCCCTCAAGGCGAGCCAGCGTCCGCAGTTCGCCGGCACCGCCATCCGCCCGGACCTCGGCTTCGCCCAGACCTCCGGCAACGTGTTCCCCGCCAACTTCACCATCGCCGGCGTGGGCACGTACAACCTGACGGCGCGTAACGGCTGTATCCCGGCCGCGGGCTCGTACAACGTCAACGCCGCCACCGGCGCCCCGACGCCGAACGGCAACACCTGCCGTTATGACTTCACGTCGGTGCTGGACATCTTCCCGCCGTCCGAGCGGAAGAGCGCGTTCGTCCGCGGCGCGTGGCAGTTCGCGAACGACCACCAGGCCTTCGTCGAGTACATGTATTCGGAAAATGAAGTGACGTTCGCTTCGTCCGAGACCCCGATCAACGACTTCCTGGGCAACGGCGCGATGCTGTACCCGGTCGGCGGCCGCTACTACCCGGCCCCGTTCGTCGCGGGCAACGGCACGACGGTCACCCCGACGGGCGCCCTGTCGCTCGCCTGGCGCGGCAAGCAGAACGGCCTGCGCACGAACCGTGCGGAGTCCAAGGAAGATCGCCTCGTCGCCGGCCTGCAGGGCGTGCTCTTCGGCTGGGACTACAACACGGCGTACACGTCGGCCACTTCCAAGGTCACCGACAACTACATCGACGGCTGGATGAGCGAGATCCGCACCCGCCAGGTCATCGCGACGGGCAACGTCGACGTGTTCTCGGGCAACCCGCAGGATGCCGCCGGCCAGGCGCTGCTCGACTCGGCCAAGATCCTGCAGCAGGTTCGCAACGCCGAATCCAAGACCACCGGCTTCGACGGCAAGATCTCGAAGGACCTCTTCGAGATGGCCAGCGGCCCGTTCTCCCTGGCGGTCGGCTTCGACTTCCGCAAGGAAGAGATCGACGATCACCCGGCTGACGTGCTGTCGTCCGGCGACGTGCTCGGCGGCGGCGGCAACCAGCCGGCGTGGAGCACCGATCGCGACGTGACGGCGCTGTTCGCCGAGGTGAACATCCCGCTGATGAAGAACCTGGAGTTGACGGGCGCGATCCGCTACGACGACTACAGCGACTTCGGCAGCACCACGAACCCGAAGGTGGGCCTGCGCTGGACGCCGCTCAAGAACACGCTGGTGCGTGCCACGTACAGCACGGGCTTCCGGGCCCCGACGCTGGCCGACATCCACCTGCCGCGCTTCTTCTCGAACACGGCCGACGTGCACAGCGACCCGCTGCGTTGCGCGAACAGCGTTCCGCGCGGCAACTACGTGAACGAAGGCCTGGAGTGCGACGCGCAGTTCCAGAACCAGCTCGGCGGCAACTCCGCGCTGACGCCGGAAAAATCGAAGCAGTGGACCATCGGCGTGATCTATGAGCCGACGGCCAACTCCTCGGTCGGCGCCGACTTCTTCTCGATCCATCGCCGCAACTCCCTGGGTGCCGTGTCCGATACGCGTCTGTTCGACGTGCTCGGCGCGCAAGACCCGCTGAACGCCGGTGGCCGCTTCGTCCGGGGCAACCGCCTCGCCGACGGCAGCTGCTCGACGGACCAGCCGGGCCTCCCGACGCCTGCGAACGTGCCCTGCGGCATCAACTACGTCGTGCAGGTGCAGGAGAACCTCGGCAAGTACACCGTCACCGGTGTCGACCTGAGCGGTTCGCTGCGCTTCCCGGCCCAGAGCTGGGGCCAGGTCTCGCTGCGCGGCGAAGGCACGTACATCTACCGCTATCGCTACCAGTACGCGATCGACGGCGAGTACATCGACAACGTCGGTTCCTTCCAGGGTGAGAACGGTGCCGTGCCGCGTTGGCGCCATTACATCACCGCCAACTGGCGTTCCGGCCCGTGGGGCGCGACGGTCGGCCAGCAGTTCGTCCTCGGGTACAAGGACAACAGCGGCGATCGCCGTGTCGGCAGCTACGAAGTGTGGGACGTGCAAGGTACGTGGGATGGATGGCGTGGCCTCGGCGTCGTGCTGGGTGTCCGCAACGTCCTCGACCGCGACCCGCCGGCTTCGGATCAAGGCCAGACCTTCCAGGTCGGCTACGATCCGCAGATCGCCGACGCGCACGGCCGTACGTACTACCTGGGCCTGAAGTACAAGTTCCGCTAACCGCCCGGTAGCCAGCAGCATCGACGGGGCTCCTTCGGGAGCCCCGTTTTCATTCCGGCAGAATGTCGGTTTGGCGCACGATTCCCGATGCTTCGCACCACGTTCCGATCGCTGAGCGGCTTCAACTATCGCCTGTGGGCCGCGGGCGCGCTGGTGTCGAACGTCGGCACGTGGATGCAGCGCACGGCGCAGGACTGGATCGTCTACACGGAGCTCACGCGCCACGACGCGACGGCGGTGGGCTTCGCGATGGCGCTGCAGTTCGGTCCCTCGCTCTTCCTGCTGCCTTTCACCGGCTATATCGCGGACCATTTCGACCGCCGCCGCGTGCTGCTGGTGACCCAGGCGCTGCAGGCCACGCTGGCGCTCGGGCTCGGCGTCCTCACGCTCAGCGGGCACATCGAGCTCTGGCACGTGTATCTCTTCGCGCTGATGCTGGGATGCGTCACGGCGTTCGATGCGCCGGTGCGCCAGACCTTCGTCGCCGACCTCGTCTCCGACGCCAACCTCTCCAATGCCGTCGCGCTCAATTCAACGTCCTACCAGCTGGCGCGCATGTTGGGCCCGGCGCTCGCGGGACTGCTGATCGCGGCGATCGGCACGGGTTGGTTGTTCATCCTCAACTTCGCCACCTTCGGTGCCGTCATCGGCTCGCTCGTGGCGATGCGCGTGGCGGAGCTGCATCGCCTCGAGCGCGCGGAGCGCAAGCCGGGGAGCGTGGGGGAGGGCTTCCGCTACGTGCTGGGGCGCGCGGACCTGATGGCGGTGATGTCGATGCTGTTCCTGGTCGCCACGTTCGTGATGAATTTCGCCGTGTATGTGTCGACCATGGCGGTCACCGTCTTCGGCACGGGCTCCGGCGGCTTCGGCCTCTTGAGCTCGATGCTCGCCATCGGCTCGGTCACCGGCGCGCTCGCATCCGCGCGCCGCGAGAAGCCCCGGGCCATCCTGCTCGTCGCGAGCGGTTTCTTCATGGCGGTGCTGTTCACCGTCGCCGCGTTGATGCCGACCTATCTCTCCTTCGGCATCGCGCTCATGGCGCTGGGCTGGTCCCTGCAGACCTTCATGACGACGGCCAACAGCACGGTGCAGCTCTCGACGGACCCGGCGATGCGAGGCCGCGTGATGGCCATCTACATGAGCATCGTGAACGGCTGCACGCTGTTCGGCGCTCCGTTCGTGGGCTGGGTGGCGAATCGCCACGGTGCGCGCTGGTCGCTGATGGTCGGCGCCACAGCGGGCTTGCTGGCTGCCGTGGTGGGCATCCGGTACCTGGTGCGCCATCGCGGCCTGCACGTGAAGCGCGAGGGTCTACGCCTGCGGTTCCTCCTGGCGGACGCGGAGGTCCCGAAAGCGTAGCTCCCAGAGCTGCTCGCGATGCTCGTCGCCCCAGGTGCGGTCGATGCGTTCCTCGAGGATCCGGAAGCCGAACTTGCGATACAGGTGCGACGAGGCCTCGAGGCCCGCGACGGTCGTGAGCCACACCGCAGGATCGCCGCGGCATTCCGACCAGGCGATCGCACGCTCGAGCAACGCGTGTCCCAATCCATGGCCGCGCGCCGCATCGCTGGCAATGAGGAAGCGCAGCCGCGCGCCGGGGCGTTCGGCGGGTCTCGCGTCCATCACGAGGCCGGCGAGGAATTCATCGCCGGCCCACGCGCTGAAGGCCGTGACGTCATCGCGTGCGCCGAAATGGCGGGCGATCTCGCCGAGCTGCTCGGCACAGAGCGCCTCGAAGACGGGCGACCAGCCCAGGCCGCCCACGTAGTGGGTGCCGTGCAAGCGGACCAGCTCGCCGACGAGGCCGGGGGCTGGGCCGGTGATCCAGCGAGGGGCTTGGGCGGGCTCCATGGAGCGGAAAATAGCACACCCGGAAGCCGCATAATTTGTATTATGTCAATGTGTGGAGCCCGCAGAAAACAACGGATTACCCGGTGGCCCCCCTGTTTTTCGCGCCAAGTGTCTCCACCTACAACCTTCCCCTCTCGCGGACACCTGCAAATGACTGAAACTCTCCAATGCCTGAAGAAGCACGGCCAGCGCTTGGACCTCGAGATCGCCAAGGAAATGCGCGTGCCCCTTGCAACCGTGAGGGCCCATCTCACCGCCCTGGCCGATCGCCGCGAAGCGGTCGTCTGCAAGACGATCCAGTTCGAGAACGGGCGGCCGTTCGAAGCGTGGCAAGGCCGCGTTTCGGGTTACGTGCCGCCGCCGACGCCCGGCCGGAAGCCGAAGTCGAAGGCATAGCGAAGCCGAAAAAAAAGCCGCGGGCCTCAGCCCGCGGCTTTGTTCAGCAAGACCGCCCTAGAACGACTTCCGCAGCGTCACGCCGACGGTGCGAGGCTGGTTGGTCGTGTATCCCAGCCGCGCGCGCCCGCCCCGTTCCCGGTCGAACGAGAGCAGCGCCCGCTCGTCGGTCAGGTTGTTGACGTAGACGATCGCCGAGAAGCCGCGCGAGAATTCCATCCCCGCGCTCAGGTTGACCAGGTTGTACTTGGGCAACTCGAGGTCGAGCGTCGTGGACGCGGTCGCGGGTGCTCCCAGGAAAGGCAGGCCGTGCACGAACGTGCGCGGATTGTTCTCCTGGTCCGAGGGCTGCGTGAAGCGGCTGCCGATGTATTGGTAGGACGCCGTGACATAGGACTCGCGACCGGCCAGGTTGAAGTTGTACGTGAGGCTGGCCGTGAACTGCACCTTCGGCACGGACGGCAGGCGGTTGCCTTCGCGAATGCCACCGATGACGGCCCCGGTGCCGTCCGTGACGGTCGAATCGAATTCCGCATTCACCGCGGAGCCCGCGAAACCCACCTCCCAGCTGTCGTTCGGCCTGAACACCAACTCCGCCTCGACGCCGGTCGTGTGTGCCTTGGGCACGTTGAACACCACGCGCGAAGAGCACGACCCGGCATCCAGCGTGACCTGCAGGTTCTCCATCTGCGTATGGAAAACGGCCGCGTTGAAGGTCATCCCCGGCTTCTGCATCTTCACGCCGACCTCGTAGTTCCACAGCGATTCGTCCTCGAAGCGCTGGTAGCCCCCGAAGATGGCGCGGTCCTGGGCCGTGCACAGCGGGATGTTGAGCGGATCGTTGACGCCGCCGAGGCGGAAACCCTTCGAGGCCTGGGCATTCCACGTCACGCCCGGCGCCATCCGGTACGCCAGCAGGAAGCGGGGGTTGAAGCCGTCCGATTTCGTCTCGTCGGACTGGTTGTCGCCGTTGGCGAACAAGCCGCCGGACCTGAAGGTGCGCTCTTCCTTGTAGTCGTAGTAGCGAAGTCCGGCCGTACCCGTGAGCTGGCTGGTCAGGTCGTAGCTGAATTCGCCGAACAGCGCCGCCTGCTTCAGGTTGTAGATGATGTCGGCGTTGTAGGGCGAATTCGCGGGGAAGCCGTTGGCCACCCCCGCCGACGTTCCGGCGCCGAGCGTCGCGTCGGTTGCCGTGTCGTAGCCCGGAGTCGGAAGGCGCTGGGCATATTTGCGATCGGCATCGGCGTAGAAGGCACCGACCAGCCATTGGAACGGGCCAGGGGCCTTCGAGCTCAAGCGCAATTCCTGCGTGAAGCCCTTGAAGTCGGTGGTGTCGTTGAGGCGCGAGGGCAGCAGCACGCCGGCCGTCGGAAAGCCGAGATCGACCGACACCGAACCGGTCAGCGCGCTGGCATCGCGGCTCACCAGGACGTCGCGATCGGTATAGGTGGTCACCGAGGTCAGGTCGAAACTGCCGAAGCCGACCTTGGCCACCAGGTCCGCGATCGTCGTCTTGTCCTCGAACTTCTCGCGCTGCAGCAGGTATTGCTGGTCCTCCCCGAACGTGGTCGGCGGTACCGTGGTCGTGTACGGGTTCGCGTAGAGGTTGTAGTTCTCCTGGCGGTTGAACCCGTCGTAGGTCGACTTCTGGTAGACGATGCGCGGCTGGATCGTCACGTCCCGGCTGGGCTGGAAAGTGAAGCTCAAGCGGCCGCCTACGCGGTCACCCTCGTTGACGTCCTTGCCGCTGGCCGGACCCAGGGCGTCGGCCCAACCGCCGAAGCGCGTGGCAAAACCGACAATGCGCATCGCCGCAGCGTCGCCCATCGGTACGTTCAGCGCCCCTTTCACGCTGCCGCCGGCGCTGCCGCCGGAGATCGTATTGGCATTGACCTCGACCACGCCTTCGTTGACGCGCAGCCGCGCCTCATTGGTGATGTAGCGGATCGTCCCGCCGATGTTGCCGGAGCCGTAGAGCGTGCCTTGCGGGCCGCGCAGCGTCTCGACGCGGTTCAGGTCGAACAGGTCGAGGTCCGGCGTGAAGAGCGACATGGAGATCGCCGTCTCATCGAGGTAGACACCCACCTGCTCCTTGACGCCGGGCTGGTCGCGGACGATCTGCCCCGAGGAAACGCCGCGGATCGACACCTGGCTCTGCCCGGGACCGAGGTTCTGGATGGCCACACCCGCGATATTGCGCGAGAGGTCCTCGAGCGTCTGCGAGCCGGATCGCCGGATGTCTTCTTCGGTCTGCGCGTTGATCGAGAACGGCACGTCCTGCAGGGAAGTCTCGCGCTTGGTCGCGGTGACGGTGATGCGATCCTGCTTTTCGACCTTCTCGCCCTCGGCCTTGGGCGGTGGCGGCGTTTGCTGGGCCGAGGCATGGCCCGCAACTCCAATCGCCAGACTGCAAGGGAATGCCAGCAATACCGCCCTACTGATCGGACGCAGTTTCATGGTGAACGTGTCTCCCCGGATAATTGTTGGATTTCTTCAGGACCGCGAAAGAAATCCTACTCCTAGGAAACCGTTCAGGCGATGGTGGGGGGCAAATACCGGAGTTGACGCGAGGCGGCGATGAAAGTGGGCCGCCGAGCGGAACGTGAATCAGCCCCCTTCGCCGAAGAATCGGGCGAGGATGGGCGCCAGGGCTTTCGCGCTCACGTCATGGGCCTGGCCTTCGACGGTACGGCGCTGGGCCTTGGGAATGGCCTTGGCGATCTTGTCTGCCGTCGGACGCATGAAGGGCATGGCCTCCTGGCTGGCGCTGCCGTCCATCACCAACGTCACCGCCTTGATCTTCGCCGCCCTCGCAACCGGTACGGCGCGATCGTCACCGAGTACGGCGTTGTCGTACGCAAGCGTGGGCGCCATCGCCTCCATCTGCGGCCACGCCGGTGATGCCTTCATCTTCGCGATGGCTTCATCGGGCGCGCCGACAAATTTCATGAACTGCGCCACGGCATCGGCGCGACGTCCCGCGGCCAGCGTTGCATCGAGGCTCGACCTGAACGCCCTCCACTCCCGCGCGGCGCCTTCGGCCTCGCTGTAAGGCGCTTCGTAGATCGCGAGCTTCTTGACCTTGCCGCCCAGCGAGGACGTTGCTTCGAGCGCGAGCGCCGCTCCCGAAGACTTGCCATAGACCAACGCGGAACCTCCCGCCGCGTCGATAACGGCTTCGAGGTCTTCGATCTCGCGCTTCACCGAGTAGGGCTTGTTGTCGCCGCTATCACCGCGCCCCCGCCGGTCATAGCTGTACACGGTGAAGTTGGGTGCCAACAACTGGGCCAGCTCCGCCCCGCCCGCTCGCGTGGCCAACGCGCCATTCACAACGATAAGCGTGGGGCCCGTGCCGACCTTGTCATAGGCAATGCGTGTCCCGTCCTTCGACGTGACGTGCATTGCTTTTCCCTTTTCGTTGCCCTGCCCCGGACCCTGGCCGTGTGCGACAACAGAAAGTGCCAGGAGTCCGGAGAAACAGGCCGTTCGAAACAGCCTATGCATCAGGCTTCCGGGCCGCTCGCCGGCGTCGGCGTCGGTTGCGGCTCGGACTTCTCCGGCTGCTCGGGCGCGGGCGTCGGGGCCGGCGCGGGGCTGGGAGCGTCGTTCACGACCGGCGCGGGCTCGGTGGGCGTGCTCGTCGGCGTGCTGGGAACCGAAGGTTCCGGCGCGCTGCGGCTGGTGCCGGTTCGCGCGGGTGCCTTCGCGGCTTTCGCGGGCTCCGCCTTCGGCGTCGCGCCCTCGGTGATCGCCGGCGGGGTGTTGGCCTGCGTGGCGGTGCCGGCATCCGCGAGCTTCGTCGCAGATTCCGTATCGCTCGTGGCCGGCGCGGACGCGGGAGCTTGCGCGACCGTCGTCGTGGTGGAATGCGTCGTCGTGTCCGGCGTGTTCTTCAGATGGTGGTCGATGGCGACTGCGCCGCCGAGCACGCTGGCCGTGATGAGGGTGAATGCAAAGCCGAAATGCGTCATGGCGTCCTCCTGATTGTTCGGATGTACAGGTGCGACCGGCGCGATCGGCACCGGGTTGCACCCCTTCCGCAAGAATCAGAGTCGGCCTACACGCCGCTTCCGTAACGCTTACCGTGCGCGAGTTAGCGCTGGAACCCCTTGTCCTTCGTGATCATCGAGAGGTCCGTCATCTCGAGGCCGGTATGGTCGGTGGGCGAATAGCCGATCACGAGGTCACCCAGGTCGAAGGCCTTCATCGAGTCCAACGCCGTCACAAGCGAGGCACGTGTGGGTGACGATCCTGCACCGCGCAGGCCCTGCACCAGCACCTTCGCGGCCGCGTAGCCCTCCATCATCCCGGGCGTGAGCGACACCTTGGCCTTGAACGCGGTCTGCTGGGCCTCGCGCACGAACGGGCTCGTGAGGCTCCTCTCGTCCGGGAACACCTGGCTCACGATCACGCCGCGGCCGTGGGGCGAGAGCAGCTTCATGAATGCCGTGGAGGCATTGTTCGAGAGCGTCGCGAGCGTCGCGAGCGAGCCCGACGAACGGATCGCAAGCAGTGAGTTCTTCACCGCGAGGCCCGCACCGACCACGATCACGATCTGCGGATCGCCTTTCAGCGCCTCCGTCATCGACGGCTTCATGATGTCGATGCTGTCCTTCGAATTGAGCGTGCGGTCGAAGGGCACGATCGCGGTGGCCTGCAGCTTCGCGGTCGCGAGGCCGGTCTTCAGGCCCTCGAGCACGTCCTTGCCGAAGCCATCGTCCACGTAAAGGATGGAGATCCTCTGCATGCCCGAGGTCTTCAGCAGGTCGATCAGCGTCGCGGCTTCGAGCTGGTAGGCCGTGCGTACGTTGAAGACGTACGGGTTCACCGGCTTGTGGAACACCATCGCGCCGGTCGAAGGACCGATCAGCGGCACCTTGTGCTCGGCGATGATCGGAAGGATCGCCTGGTTGTGAGGCGTCCCTCGCACGAGCAGCAGCGCGGTGACCTTGTCTTCGATGACGAGCTTCTTCACGACGGCGACGGTCTTGTCGACTTCGAAATTGTCGTCGCGTGCGAGGAGCTGGATCTTCTGCCCGCCGATCCCGCCCTTGTCGTTCACCGAGTTGAAGTAGATCTCGGCGCCCTTCACGACCTCGAGCATCGAGCCCGAGTTGGGCCCCTGCAACGGGCCCGAGATGCCGACCTTGATCTGCGCGTGCGAATGAAACGTGAGCGACAACATGCCGGCGCAAGCCAGCATCATGAGCCTCCGCATGGAAGCCTCCTTATCAATTGGTCCCTGATTGTTCTAGCGCCGCTTTCGCGCCGAAGCCCTGTGTGGTGCCGGGCCCTGCATCCAATTGCTTGCACAGTGTCTCCGATCGGACACAAAACACCAAACGGAAAAAACGACAGCGTGGTGTTCGCGCCGGTGTCCTACGCAAGAATTGAACAGGAGTGACGCGCTGCGTCAGTTCGGTCGGGCCGTAGCCGGTTATCGGACGCTTCCGGATTGCATTCTTCGATCCCTCGGATTCGTCCGACACCGCACAGTGCTGTCCGGCTACAGCGGCACGGGGGCCTGCCCATGCATGCTCGGAGGCTAAGCTCTCCGGGAAGGCACGAGAAGGCAATGAAGACGACCATCAAGCATCTGCAGCGCTACAAGCAGATCGCGGCGCTCTGCTGGAAGTACGGGCGATCCGACCTCGTCAGCAAGATGGGCGAGGACGCGGATCTCGTCCCCGATCCCAAGGAAAAGGAAGCACAAGGCGAGCCGTCGAACGACGCCGCGCAACTCGCCGACGACCTGGAGGCCATGGGCCCCACGTTCGTGAAGCTGGGGCAGGTCCTCGCGAGCCGCCCCGACCTCATTCCCCCCGCCTACATCGATGCCCTCGGGCGCCTGCACGACCGCGTGAAGCCGTTCTCGGATGCCGAGGCGCAGCAGATCATCGAGGAAGAGCTCGGCGTGCGGATCTCCAAGGCGTTCTCGCGATTCGATCCCGAGCCGATCGCCGCCGCATCGCTCGGCCAGGTGCACCGCGCCGCGCTCCGCGA
Source organism: Usitatibacter rugosus (assembly GCF_013003965.1). Lineage (NCBI taxonomy): Bacteria > Pseudomonadati > Pseudomonadota > Betaproteobacteria > Nitrosomonadales > Usitatibacteraceae > Usitatibacter > Usitatibacter rugosus. Next base: position 2,212,981 of record NZ_CP053069.1, read on the forward strand.
CGGGCGCGAGGTCGTGGTCAAGGTGCAGCGCCCGGGAATCACGCAGCAGATCACCGACGACTTCGAGCTGCTGGGCCAGGTGGGCGCGTTCCTCGAGGAGCATTCGGAGTGGTCGCGCCGCCGCCGGCTCGCCGCCATCGTCGAGGAGCTGCGCGTGTCGATCGGGCACGAGCTCGATTACGAGCGCGAGGCGCAGAACCTCATCGCCGTGGGCACGAGCCTGCAGGGCTTCGACCTCCTCACCGTGCCGCAGCCGATCGTGGACTACTCCACGCGGCGCGTCCTCACGATGGAATACGTGCACGGCACGAAGGTCACCGCGTTGAGCCCCGTCGCCCGGCTCGAGATGAACGGCCCTGCCCTGGCCGACCAACTCTTCCAGGCGTACCTGCACCAGGTTCTCGTGACGGGCCTCTTCCACGCCGACCCGCATCCCGGCAACGTGTTCGTCACGCAGGACAACCGGCTCGCCCTCCTCGACCTCGGCATGGTCGGCCGCACCACACCCGCGCTGCAGGAAAACCTCCTCAAGGTGCTGGTCGCCGTGAGCGAGGGCAAGGGCGAGCAGGCCGCCGAGGTGATGGTGCGCATGAGCCAGACCGGTCCCGACTTCGATCGCAGCCGCTTCGAGAACCGCGTCGCGCAGCTCGTGGCGGAGCAACAGGGCCTCAGCATGCAGCAGATCAACGTGGGCGGAACCCTGCTCGCGGCCACCGGCATCGGCGCGGACGAGAGCGTCTACGTGCCGAGCCAGCTCACGCTGCTCGCGAAGACGCTGCTGCAGCTGGACGAGATCGGCAAGGTGCTCGATCCCGAGTTCGATCCCAATGCCGCCATCCGCCGCCACGCGGCGACCATCATGTCGGAGCGCCTGCGCAAGCAAGCGACGCCGGGCAACCTGATCGCCTCGGTGCTCGAGATGAAGGACTTCGTCGCGGGCCTGCCGGGGCGCGTGAACCGCCTCATGGACACCGTCGCGGACAAGGAGCTCGAGGTCAAGGTCCACGTGAAGGAAGCGGGACTGATGGTCGAGGGCCTGCAGAAGGTGGCCAACCGCATCGCCTCGGGCCTGGTGCTCGCCGCGCTCATCGTGGGCGCCGCGCTGCTGATGCGCGTCGAGACGAGCTGGCGTGTGCTCGGCTATCCAGGGCTCGCGATCCTGTGCTTCCTCGCGGCCGCGGGTGGTGGCGTCTGGCTGCTCGCGAACATCTACATCCAGGATCGCGAGAGCCAGAAGCGGACCCAGAGGCAGTAAGGCGAACTTCTTTGCCCCACCGCCCCTGGATCTCCGGGTCTCAACCGCGGCGGCGCATCACCACGAAAGCCGCTCCGGCAAACAGCAACGTCAGCAAGGCGAGCGCAGGCGTCGATAGGGTCGGCACGGGCGTCGTGCCCGGTGCGCCGACTCCGGCAAACGCGAAGACCTGCACGTTGCCGTCCGAAACCTTGTCCGCGCCGATGCAGCCGGGGCAATAGGTGCCCGCGCCGGTTGCCGCGTTCCAGGTGAGGACAGTGCCGGCGTTGTCGAGGAACAGCAGGATCCCATCCGACCCTTGTTGCGGGCTTCCACTCAAGGCCGCGTTCGAAGCGTGCAGGAAGACGCCAACCTGGTCGCCCGCCGGGAGTGTCGGAGTCGCCGGCCCATCCAGGAAGTACTGGTAGTTGGTGCCACCCGCCAACGGGAGGTTGACCGTGAAATCGATCTGGAAGAGCGGCAGGAATCCGCCGACGATCGACCTCTCGTAGGTTTGTGCGTTTGCGTACGTCACGGGAGTCGCGGTGTACGTGTTGGACACCACCGCAATCGGTCCTCCGGCGATGCCACCGCGAAGACTGAGGCCGACGCTGCTCAGCGACCAGACACGGATCGTCGAGACGGCAAACGGTCCACCCGCCGGAAGCGTGAAGCTGTCGCCGGGGAGAAACGGCGTCACGGGAAGCGTCTCGATATCGGCCCAGGCGAAGTTGCTGCGGTTCGCGGCGGCCGCGTTGTTCAGGTTCGCGTTGGGTAAGCCCCGATCGACGATCATCACCTGCGCCGAGGCTGCCAGCGAACCGGCAAGGAGGGAAACGGCGAGCAAAAGCCTCGCGCACAGACTTCTCTGCGTTATTTGGGTGTGCACCGGACATCCTCTTTTGTAGTCGTGTTGATCGACAGCCGATACGGGATGCATCGACCGTTTCAACCCGCGGTCAACCTGACGCACTCACCGATTCTGCGAGGCGCGCCATCGAGGGCGCTGCGTCTGGGTGGACCCTGAGGACATAGTGCACGACTAAGAAGCAGTAGTGACGACCATTTGTACGTACTCAGCGTGGCATCGGCGCGCGGCCCGAGATCACATCGGCCGCGAGATGCGCCGCGCCTGTCGTCACCGCGTGATCGCCGAGCTGCGAGACGCGCACCTTGAGATCCTTGAACGCGACGGCGGTGGCGTGCGCTTCGATGCCCTTGCGCACTTCATTGCGAATCAATGACGGCATCGCCTCAACCAGGCCGCCGCCCAGCACCAGCACCTGCGGGTTGAGGAAGTCGACCAGGTTCGAGAGCGCGATGCCCACGACGCGTGCGCGGCTGCGCACGAGCTTCTCCACCGCCTTGTCGCCGCCCGCGATCGATCTCGCCAGGTGCGTGCTCTTGATGGCCGTGACATCGGTGCCGGCAATCGATCGCAGCTTCGGCGCCCAGCGCTTGGCCGCGAGCACGGCCGCATCACCCGCGATGGCGGTGCGGCTCGCGACGTCGTCCAGCACGCCTTCGCGAAGCGAGCCGGCGAGCGGACCCATGGCGTGCAGGAGATAGTTGCCGATATCGCCGGCCACGCCGCCCGCGCCTGTGTAGATTCTTCCGTCCACGGCCAGCGCACCGCCGATGCCCGTGCCGATGAAGATGCCGATCGCGTGGCGCGCCTTGCGTGCGGCTCCCAACTCGAGCTCGCCGTAGAGGCCGGCCTGCACGTCGTTCAGGACGCAGACCCGCGCATCGGTGAGCGGAGCGAGTGCCTCGGCGAACGAGAAACCCCGCAGGAACACGGCGTTGGGCGAGACGCGGATCTTTCCGCTGCCGGGCTCGACGATGCCCGCGCACCCCACGCCGATAGCAGGAACGATTCGCTTGTGCCGCTTGGCGACCTGCAGCAGCTCGCCGACCGATTCGCGCACCATCGCCCGGAATGCGCCGCGCCCGCCCTTCGCGGCGTGCGTCATTTGCTTCACTTCGGCGATTCGTGCGAACTTTTCATCGAACAAAGCGAACAAACTCTTGGTACCGCCGATATCGATGCCGATGTAGGCGTTTCTTTTCTTGGCCATGCATGCTGGACAACAGAACAACGAGAAAGGTCGCCGAAATGCGATTCGCAGCCCTCGCCGTCGATTTCGACGGCACCCTTGCCCGCGAAGGTGTGGTCCCGCCGGAACTGCTCGCGGCACTGGAGCGCGTGAAGGCTTCCGGCCGCCGCGTGGTACTCGTCACGGGCCGTGATCTCGACGAGTTGATCGGCATTTTCCCCTCCATCACCCTCTTCGACCGCGTGGTGGCCGAGAACGGCGCCCTGCTCTATCGGCCTGCCACCGGCGAGCGCGAGCAGCTGGGGCCGGAGCCCGGCGAGGCCTTCGTCGAGGCGTTGCGTGCGCGCGGCGTGACGCCGCTTGCCGTCGGCCGTTCGATCGTCGCGACGGTGCAGCCCTATGAGAAGGAAGTCCTCGAGACGATCCGCGACCTGGGTCTCGAGCGGCAGGTGATCTTCAACAAGGGCGCCGTGATGGTGCTGCCCTCGGGCGTCAACAAGGCGACGGGGCTCGCGGTCGCGCTGGCGGAGCTCAAGCTTTCGCCGCGCAACGTCGTCGCCATGGGGGATGGCGAGAACGACCACGCCATGCTGGAGATGGCCGAGCTGGGCGTCGCGGTTTCGAACGCCATCCCGACGCTGCGCGAAGCGGCGCACCGCGTCACGACCGGATCGGACCATGAAGGCGTGATGGAGGTGGTCGCGGATCTCCTCGCTTCCGATCTCGATACACCGACGCGCCGTCCCGGCCGCTCCATGCTGCTCGGGCGCTCCGTCGAGGGGCGCGATGTGTGCGTGCCCGCCATGGGCTCGTCGGTGCTGATCGCCGGCGAATCACGCGCGGAAAGCGTGGGTTTCGCGCACCGGTTGCTGGAGCGCATTCGCGCGCAGGGCTACCAGTGCTGCGTGCTCGATACGACGGGCGAGCACCGCGAGCTCAAGGACGCGGTCGTCCTCGGCAGCATCGAATCACCGCCCGAAGCCCGCGCTATCGTGGAAGCGCTCGAATCACCGGAAGTCGCGGTGGTGGCCGATCTTCGTGCGCTGGAGGAAAAGGCGCGCGGCACCTGGCTCGCCGACTTCGCTGCCCGCATGGCGGAGCTTCGCCGCACGCGCTGCCGCCCGCACCGCCTCGTGATCGACGATGCGCACGATCTCCTCGCCTCGGGGGATGAGTTGCCCGAAGGCCTGCTTTCGGTGGATGCGATCCACGTCACCACCGATCCCGCGGGCCTCGCCGTCGATCTCCTCGAGACGGTGGACTCGGTCATCGAGCTGACGGACGAGGGCATCACGTACCGCTCCGCCGACGACGAGACGCGCATCGTGCTCGAGCCGCGTTCCGAGGCCGTGTCGCGCGTCACGCCGCCCAGCACCGTGGCGCGGCTGGCCGCCTCGCCTCCCGCCGCACCGTCGCACTGAGCGCGCCTAGCCCCATGCGACGCGGAGCGCGCCGGAGGGTGGAGGTTCGTCCACGCCTCCCGCAACCGTTGGGCCGGCTCGAGGAGATCGCCGGCGACCTCTGGTACAGCTGGTACCGGCCGGCGCGCGAGCTCTTCGCCGAGATCGATCCCGTGTTGTGGGAGGCGGTCAGTCACAGCCCGCGCGCTTTCCTGCGGACGGTCGACGAGTCGAAGCTCGAGCATGCCGCTTCCGATACGGCATTCCTCGAGCACATGCGCTCCGTGCTCGCCGCCTACGACGGATACCTTGGGGACGCACGGCCACGCGGCGCTGCAGCCGAGTGGACACGCTCCGCGCCCGTCGCCTACTTCTGCGCCGAGTTCGGCCTGCACGAGAGCTTCCCGATGTATTCGGGCGGCCTGGGCATCCTCGCGGGCGACCACTGCAAGGCCGCGAGCGACCAGCGGCTGCCGTTCGTGGGCGTGGGCCTGCTCTATCGCCAGGGCTACTTCACGCAGCGCCTCGATGTAGAGGGTGCCCAGCAGGTCGAATACCACGACGCCGATTTCGAGCACCTGCCGATCACGCTGCTCAAGCGCGAGGACGGCTCCGAGATCCGCGTGCCGGTGAGCTTTCCCGACCGCACGCTGTGGCTGCGGCTGTGGGAGGCGCGTGTCGGCCACGTGCGGCTCGTGCTCATGGACTCGGACTTCGACGAGAACGACGAGCCCGACCGCGACCTCACGCATCGTCTCTACGGCGGCGATCGCGTGCACCGCCTCGAACAGGAGATCGCGCTGGGCGTCGGCGGGGCTCGCGCGCTCGAGGCGCTGGGCATCCAGCCCGCGGCCTGGCACATCAACGAAGGGCATGCCGCGTTCCTCATCATCGAGCGCGTGCGCCGGATTGTCGCGGGCGGTGTGCCCTTTGCCGTGGCGCTGGAAGCCGTCGCGGCGAATGTCGTCTTCACGACACACACGGCCGTGCCGGCCGGGCACGACCGCTTCGAGGAAGCGGTGATCGAGGGCTACTTCGGCGGGCTGTGCCGCGAGATGGGCATCGAGCCTTCCACGCTGCTGGCACTGGGCGTTTCGCCGGACGGCCCGGGCTTCAACATGACGGCCCTCGCCCTGCGCGGCTCGCGCTCGCGCAACGCCGTCTCGCGCATCCACGCGCAGGTCACCTCGAAGATGCTGCAGGGCTTCTGGCCCGAGGTGGACGCGACCGAGAACCCGATCGGCTACGTGACCAACGGCGTGCACGTCCCGACCTTCCTCGCTTCCGAATGGCCGCCGTCCGCCCACGAGCTGCCGGATGCGGACTTCTGGTCGATCCACCAGCGCCTGAAGACTCGGGCGTTGAAGCACATCGCCACGCGCATGCGGGCTCGCCACCTTCGCAACCAGGGGAGCGAGCCGCACCTCGAGCGGCTGCTGCGGCTCGTCGACTTCCAGCGCACCGACGTGCTCACCATCGGCTTCGCGCGCCGCTTCGCCACGTACAAGCGCGCGGCGATGATCTTCGACGACCTCGACTGGGCCCGCGAGCTGCTGTGCGATCCCAAGCGGCCGGTACTGCTGCTCTTCGCGGGCAAGGCACACCCGGCCGATCACCCGGGGCAGGACGTCATCCGCCGCATCGCCGAGGTCGCCGCGATGCCGGATTTCGAAGGCAAGGTGCTGCTGCTGGAGAACTACGATCTCCACCTCTCGCGCCGGCTGGTCGCGGGCGTGGACGTGTGGCTGAACAATCCCGTCTATCCGCTGGAAGCTTCCGGCACTTCGGGCATGAAGGCGGGCATGAACGGCGTGCTCAACCTCTCGGTGCTGGATGGCTGGTGGGGCGAAGGCTACGAACCGGGCAACGGCTGGGCGATCCGTCCGGCGGCGCCGCACCTCGATGCGCAGGCGCGCGACCGCGAGGAGGCCCGCACGCTCTACGAGCTGCTGCAGGACCACGTGATCCCGCTCTACTACGACCGCGATGGCGACGGGCGCTCCCCGGGCTGGATCGCGATGGCCAAGCGCTCGATGGCCACGCTGCTGCCCAAGTACGACGCCCGCCGCATGCTCGACGAGTACATCGACCACTTCTATCAATCGGCGGCGCACGCGGGCGAGCGCTTCGCAGCCGATGGCTTCGCCGCGGCGCGCGAGCTGAGCGGCTGGCGCTCGAAGGTGGAAGGCGCGTGGCCGGGCGTCGAAGTCCGCTGGGTCTCCGCCCTGCCCCCGCGCGTCACGCTGGGCGATCGCGCGCGCCTCGAAGCCGAAGTGCGCCTGAACGGGCTGGATCCGGATGACGTGCGGGTCGAGATGCTGGTCGAACGAGGCGACCGCGGCGCCCCGCAGCCCGACCGCCTCTCGGCCTTCCTTCGCGCCGATCCCCAACCGCCCCACGACGGCTGGCAGCGCTACGGGCTCGACTACGCACCCGCGCTCTGCGGCGGCCTCTCCTACTCGCTGCGCGTGTATCCCTTCCACCGCCTCCTCGCCCACCACTTCGAGCTCGGCCGCACCGCCTGGTCGAGCACATGAATAATGAATAAAGGGGTCAGACCACTTCATTGCTCCGGGCAATGAAGTGGTCTGACCCCTTTATTCATGCAGTGACGAATAGAGGTCGGCGTAGCGCCGGGCGCTCGCGTTCCACGAGAAGTCGCGCGCCATGCCGGCGCGCTGGATCGTCCTCCAGGCATCGCGTGACTTGAAGATCTCCAGCGCCTGCGTGATGCACGCGAGCAATGCGTCGGGCGTGGGATCGCGAAAGGCGAAGCCCGTGCCTTTCCCCGTCGCCGCATCGTAGGGAACAACCGTATCAACCAGGCCGCCCGTGGAACGGACGACGGGCACCGTCCCATAGCGCTGGCTGTACATCTGGTTCATGCCGCAGGGCTCGAAGCGCGACGGCATGAGGAAGAGATCCGCACCCGCCTCGATCTGGTGGGCGAGCGATTCGTCGAACCCCACGTGCGCCGCGGCGAAGGAAGGCCGCGAGGCCACGAGCGCGCGGATAGCCTCTTCGAGATCCGCGTCCCCCGCACCCAGGAACACGACCTGCGCACCGAGCGACTCCAGCGCCGGCGCGATCGCGAGCACGAGGTCGGTGCCTTTCTGCTTGGCGAGCCGGCTCACCATGCCGAGCAGCGGCCCGTCGGAAGCCGGCAGGCCCATCCGTTCACGAAGCGCCGCGGTGTTCTCGCGCTTGGCGTCGAGACGATCCGCATCGAAGGTGCGCGCCAGGAAAGAGTCCTTCGAAGGATCCCAGGCCGCGGTGTCGATCCCGTTCACGATGCCGTGCAGGTTCCGCGCGCGGCTCCGGAGAATGCCCGCCATCCCCATGCCCTCCGCCTCGGTCTGGATCTCCGCGGCGTACGTCGGGCTCACCGTCGTGATCGCGTCGGCCGTCACGAGCCCGCCCTTCAGGAACGAGCAGCGGCCGTAGTACTCCAGCGAGCTCGCGAACGCCTCCGGAGGCAACCCGATCGCCGCGACCACGTCGGCATCGAAGAGCCCCTGGAACGCCAGGTTGTGGATGGTGACCACGCTCCTGGCGGCCGTCTTCGAGCCCGAATGCCGCAGGTAAACCGGCGCCATCGAAGCCTGCCAATCGTTGGCATGCACCACCGTTGGGCGCCACGGCGTGTCGGATTCCTCCGATGCAAGCCATGCAGCGGCGCGGGCAAGCTGTGCAAATCGCTTCGCGTTGTCGGGCCAATCCGAGCCGGTTTCGGTTTGATACGGCCCGCCCGGCCGCGCGTAGAGCGAGGGGCTTTGCAGCAGCAAGGCGGGAACGCCGTTGGGGAGCGTCGCTTCGGCGAGGCTCGCACCGGGCAGGCCGGCCGAGGGAGGCATCACCGCGATCGGGGCCGCAGGTGCGGGGGGCGTGGACGAGTACGCCGGCACCAGCACACGCACGTCCAGTCCCAGCTCGCGCAGTGCGTACGGCAATGAAGAGGAAACATCGGCGAGGCCACCGGTCTTACTCCACGGTGCGCACTCGGAAGTGACGAAAAGGACGCGCTCTGCCATCGGACGGTTTTACAACTCGAATTTGAACTTGTTTCCGGGAGGCGTTTGAAGATGGGAGGCCCCGCAATGAATCTTGCCGACCCGCAAGCGGGTTACGGACTCCACCGCCAGTATGTCGCGGACCGTCCGAGCATGGCGCACCTCGCGCGCCAGACGCTCACGATCGTCCTCGCCGGCGGCCGCGGCTCGCGCCTGGGCCCCCTCACGGACTGGCGGGCCAAGCCCGCGGTTCCCTTCGGCGGCAAGTTCCGCATCATCGATTTCGCGCTCTCCAATTGCCTGAACTCCGGCATCCGCCGCATCGGCATCGCCACACAATACAAGGCCCAGAGCCTCATCCACCATCTTCAACGCGGCTGGTCGTTCCTGGACGGGCGCTTCAACGAGTTCATCGAGCTCCTCCCCGCCCAGCAGCGCATCACCGCGGACTGGTATCGCGGCACGGCCGACGCCGTGCACCAGAACCTCGACATCCTCCGCCGCCACGGGCCGAAGCTCGTGCTGATCCTCGCCGGCGACCACATCTACAAGATGGACTACGCGCGAATGATCGACGAACACGTCTCGCGCCGCGCCGACATGACGGTGGGCTGCGTCGAAGTCCCGGTGGCCGAGGCGAGCGCCTTCGGCGTCATGGAAGTGGATGACCAGTTCCGCGTCACCGCCTTCCGCGAGAAGCCGAAGGACCCGAAGCCCATGCCGCATGACCCGAGCCGCGTGCTCGCCAGCATGGGCATCTACGTCTTCGGCGCGGAATTCCTCTACGAGCAGCTGATCCGCGATGCCGAGGACGAATCGTCGTCGCACGACTTCGGCACCGACATCATCCCGCGCCTCGTCGCCGCGAAAGGCAGCGTGTGGGCGCACCGCCTTCGCGACAGCTCCGTCCAGGTCACCGACGGCGAACCGTACTGGCGCGACGTCGGAACCATCGACGCCTTCTGGGACGCGAACATGGAATTGACGCGCGTCACGCCCGCGCTCGACCTCTACGACCAGGACTGGCCGATCTGGACCTACCAGGAGCAGCTCCCGCCGGCGAAGTTCGTCTTCGACGGAAGCGACCGGCGCGGCTCCGCGGTCGACTCCCTCGTCTCCGGCGGCTGCATCGTGAGCGGCTCCACCGTGCGGCAATCGCTCCTCTTCTCCAGCGTGCGCATCGAGGACTACTGCGAGGTCGAGGAGGCGGTGATCCTCCCGAACGTCGAAGTCGGCCGCGGCGCTGCATTGCGGCGCGTGGTCGTCGACAAGGGGGCGAAGATCCCGCCGAAGATGCGCATCGGCTTCGATCCCGTGGAGGACGCGAAGCGCTTCCACGTCACCGACAAGGGGATCACGCTCGTCACGCCCGAGATGCTGGGCCAGCAACTGCACCATTTGAAATGACCGGGCCCGCGCCGCACGTGCTCACCGAGCACGACATCTACCTCTTCCGCGAAGGCACGCACACGGGGCTGCACCACAAGCTCGGCTGCCATCTCGAAGGCGATGGCTCGGGCGGCGGGCACTTCGCGGTGTGGGCTCCGAGCGCGCAGTCGGTGAGTGTCGTCGGCGACTGGAACGACTGGCAGCCCGACGCGACCCCGATGGCGCCGCGCTGGGACGGCTCGGGCATCTGGGAGGTCCGCGATGCGGCCGTCGCGCGCGGCGAAGCCTATAAATTCCACATCGTCGCGAAGGACGGCTCGATCCACCAGAAAGCCGACCCGTACGCGGCCTTCTGCGAGCGTCCGCCGGCGACCGCCTCGCGCGCGTGGACGCTCGAATATCACTGGAGCGACGCAGCGTGGGTTGCCGATCGCGCGGCCCGCAACGCGCCCGACGCCCCGATGTCGATCTACGAGGTGCATCTCGGATCCTGGCGCCGCGAACGCGAAGGCGGCCTCCCCGGTTATCACGAGATCGCCGAGCCGCTCGCGAAGTACTGCGTCGGCCTCGGCTTCACGCACGTGGAGCTGATGCCGGTCACCGAGCATCCGTTCTACGGCTCCTGGGGTTACCAGACCACGGGCTACTTCGCGCCGACCGCGCGCTACGGGACGCCGCAGGACCTCATGCATTTCGTCGACGTGATGCATCGCCACGGCCTGGGCGTGATCCTCGACTGGGTGCCTTCGCACTTCCCGACCGACGCGCACGGCCTCGCCCGCTTCGACGGCACGCACCTCTTCGAGCACGAGGACCCGCGCCAGGGCTTCCACCCCGAGTGGAGCAGCGCGATCTTCAACTATGGCCGGCACGAGGTGCGCGCCTTCCTGCTCTCCTCGGCCCACGCGTGGCTCGAGCGCTATCACCTGGATGGCCTGCGCGTCGATGCCGTGGCCTCGATGCTCTACCTCGACTACGCGCGCAAGTCCGGCGAGTGGATTCCGAATCCGCACGGCGGCAAGGAGAATCTCGAGGCGATCACGTTCCTGCGCATGCTGAACGAGTCGGTCGCGCGCGACCATCGGGGCACCTGCGTGATCGCGGAAGAATCCACGGCCTGGCCCGGCGTCACCCGCGACGGCGATACGGGGGGCCTCGGCTTCGCGATGAAATGGAACATGGGCTGGATGCACGACACGCTGCGCTTCTTCGGCAACGATCCCGTCCACCGCCGCTTCCACCACGACGCCCTCACCTTCCCGCTCTGGTACGCGTTCAACGAGCGCTTCGTCATGCCGCTCTCGCACGACGAAGTGGTCCACGGCAAGGGCTCGCTCATCACGCGCATGCCCGGCGACAAATGGCAGAAGCTCGCGAACCTGCGCCTGCTCCTCGGCTGGATGTGGGCGAGCCCGGGCAAGAAGCTGCTCTTCATGGGCGGCGAGATCGGCCAGGAGCGCGAGTGGAGCCACGAACGCGAGCTGGACTGGGGCCTGCTCCAGGATCCCGGTCACGCGGGCCTTTCGCAATGGGTGGCGGATCTCAACCGGCTGATGCGCGAGGAGCCGTCGCTCCACGCGCGCGACTTCGATCCCCAGGGCTTCGCGTGGATCGATTGCTGCGACGTCGAGAACAGCATCGCCTCGATGGTGCGCACGGCACCGGATTCGAAGCCGGTCGTCGTCGTGTGCAACTTCACGCCCGTCGTCCGGCATGACTATCGCATCGGCGTGCCATTGGGCGGCCCGTGGATCGAACGGCTGAACGGCGATGCCGGCATCTACGGCGGCAGCGATGTCGGCAACCTTGGCCGCGTCGAAGCCGCGGAAGAACCGCGCCACGGCCGTTCGCACAGCATCGCGCTCACCCTGCCGCCCCTGGCAGCCCTCTTCCTCACGCCCGCATGAACGCGCCCGAGCAGCGGCAGTCGGTCGAGTTCGCACGCGTGGCGATCGAATCCGTCACGCCCAGCGTGGACGGCGGGCGCTTCGCCGCGAAGCGGATCGTCGGCGACGATGTCGTGGTCCGCGCCGCGGCGTATGCGGACGGCCATGATCGCCTTGCCTGTGCGCTGCGCGTTCGCCACGACTCGGCCACGGCGTGGACCGAAGTGCCGATGACGCCGCTGGGCAACGATCTCTGGGAAGCCACGTTCGTCGCCGAGCGCCTCGGCATCTGGCACTACGCCGTGCATGGCTGGATCGATCCGCTCGCCACCTGGCGCGAGCAGTTCGAGCGCCGCACGAACGAGGACGACATCCGCCGCGCGGCCCACCTCGGCGCGGAATATGCGCGCGTGGCGGCCGCGTGTGCCGACACCGGCGATCGCGAGCGCCTGGTCGAATGGGCCGAGCTCCTGGAAAACCAGCACGACCTCGTGAAGCTGAGGATGATCGCCCTCGACGGGGAGCCGTTCGAGATCGCACGTCGTCATGCGGCGCGGCCGGGCGTGTCTCAGTCGGCCGAGTTCCGGCTCGTGGTCGAGCGCGCCCGCGCCCGCTTCGGCGCGTGGTACGAGCTGTTTCCACGCTCGTATTCGAGCGTGCCCGGCCAGCACGGCACCTTCGCCGACGTGGAGCGCCAGCTCGATCGCCTCGCGCGCCTCGGCTTCGACGTGCTCTATCTCCCGCCGATCCATCCCATCGGCCGCGTGCACCGCAAGGGCCGCGACAACACGCGCACCTCGCAGCCCGGCGAGCCCGGCAGCCCGTGGGCCATCGGCTCGGCCGAAGGCGGCCACAAGGCCACGCATCCCGAGCTGGGCACCCTCGCCGACTTCCGCCACCTGCTCGAGGCCGCCCGCGAGCGCAACATCGAGATCGCGCTCGACCTCGCCTACCAGTGCGCGCCCGACCATCCCTACGTCGAGGCCCATCCCGAGTGGTTCCGCCGCGCGCCCGACGGCACCATCCAGTACGCCGAGAACCCGCCCAAGAAGTACGAGGACATCTATCCCTTCGACTTCGAAAGCCCCGATGCGCGCGAGCTCTGGCTCGAGCTCTACTCGGTCGTCGCGTTCTGGATCGGACAGGGCGTGCGCATCTTCCGCGTCGACAATCCGCACACGAAGCCCTTCGCCTTCTGGGAATGGATGATCGGCGAGGTGCGGCAGCGCCACCCGCAGGCCATCTTCCTTTCGGAAGCGTTCACGCGGCCGCACGTGATGCACCGGCTGGCCAAGCTCGGCTTCTCCCAGTCGTACACCTACTTCACGTGGCGCAAGACCGCCAAGGAGCTCACGCAATACTTCACCGAGCTCTCGCAAGGGCCGGGCCGCGACTACTTCCGCCCCAACGTCTGGCCCAACACGCCCGACATCCTTCCCTATCACCTGCACTACGCACCGCCCGGGATGTTCCAGGTCCGCTTCCTGCTCGCCGCCACGCTGGCCGCCACCTACGGCCTCTACGGTCCGGCCTTCGAGCTGGGCGAGAACCAGCCGCGCGACCGCGACGGCGAGGAGTACGCCGATTCCGAGAAGTACGCGCTGAAGTCCTGGGACCTCACCGCGGCCGGCCCGCTGGAAGCGCTGATGGAGCGCGTGAACCACATTCGCAGGCAGCATCCCGCGCTGCAATCCGATGGCAGCCTCGCTTTCCATCCCGCCGACAACCCGCACTTTCTTGCCTACTCGAAGCGCGCCGGCGACGACGTGATCCTCGTCGTGGTGAACCTCGACGCGAAGCTGCCGCAAAGCGGCTGGGTGACCCTCGATCCCGAGGCGCTGGGCTTCGAGGCCGATGCGTCGTTCGAAGTGCATGACCTCCTCGACAACGCGAAGTACGCGTGGCGAGCCGGCCGCAACTACGTGCACCTCGATCCCGAGAAGGCCGTGGCCCATCTCTTCGCGGTCACGCCGCTCGCGGGAGCCTGACCATGGACATGCGCACCACGGCCGCCACCGATGCCACCGCACAGGCCCTGGCCGACTGGGATAACCCGACCTGGTACATGGACGCCGTCGTCTACCAGGTGCACGTGAAGGCGTTCTTCGACTCGAACGACGACGGCATCGGCGACTTCAAGGGCCTGGCCCAGAAGCTGGACTACATCCGCGACCTCGGCGTGAACACGATCTGGGTGATGCCGTTCTATCCCAGCCCGCTGCTGGACGACGGCTACGACGTCGCCGACTACGAGGGCGTCCACCCGCCCTACGGCACCCGCGAGGACTTCAAGGCGTTCGTGGACGGCGCGCATGAGCGCGGGCTGCGCGTGATCACGGAGCTGATCGTGAACCACACGTCGGACCAGCACCCGTGGTTCCAGGCGGCCCGCAACGCTCCGCGCGGCAGCCCCAAGCGCAACTACTACGTCTGGAGCGACGATCCGAACAAGTTTGCCGGCACGCGGATCATCTTCACCGACACCGAGTCGTCCAACTGGGCGTGGGACCCGGTCGCGCAGCAGCACTACTGGCACCGCTTCTTCAGCCACCAGCCCGATCTCAACTTCGACAACCCGCACGTGGTGAAAGCGGTGCTTCGCACGATGCACTTCTGGCTCGACATGGGCGTGGACGGCTTCCGGCTCGACGCCATCCCGTATCTCGTCGAACGCGAGGGCACGAGCAACGAGAACAACCCCGAGACGCACGCGGTCATCAAGCAGATCCGCGCCGACCTCGACAAGCACTACGTCGGCAAGCTGCTCCTTGCCGAGGCGAACATGTGGCCCGAGGACGTGCGCCAGTACTTCGGCGAGGGCGACGAATGCCACATGGCCTACAACTTCCCGCTGATGCCCCGGCTCTACATGTCGATCGCGTTGGAGGACCGGCACCCGCTGGTGGAGATCCTCGCCCAGACTCCGGCCATCCCCGAGGGCTGCCAGTGGGCGATCTTCCTGCGTAACCACGACGAGCTCACGCTCGAGATGGTCACCGACCGCGAGCGCGACTACATGTACGGCATCTTCGCGTCGGACCCGCGGATGAAGGTGAACGTGGGCATCCGCCGGCGTCTCGCGCCGCTGATGGAGAACGACCGCGAGAAGATCGAGCTCATCACCTTCCTGCTGATGACGCTGCCCGGGGCGCCGATCCTCTACTACGGCGACGAAATCGGCATGGGCGACAACATCTACCTGGGCGACCGCAATGGCGTGCGCACGCCCATGCAGTGGAGCCCGGACCGCAACGCAGGCTTCTCGCGCGGCGACCCGCAGCGCCTCTTCCTGCCGCCGATCATGGATCCGGTCTACGGCTTCCAGGCCGTCAACGTCGAAGCGCAGCTGCGCAGCACCTCCTCGTTGCTGCAATGGACACGCCGCTTGATCGCGATGCGCGCCCGGCATCGCGCGTTCAGCCGCGGTTCGCTCACGTTCCTCGAGCCCGGCAACCGCCGCGTGCTCGCGTTCGTGCGCGAGTTCGAGGGCGAGCGCCTGCTGGTCGTCGTGAACCTCGCGCGCACCAGCCAGGCCGTGGAGCTCGACCTCTCGCGCTACGAGAAGCTGGTGCCGGTCGAAGCGCTCGGGGGTGAATCCTTCCCGCCGATCGGCAAGCTCCCTTATCTGCTCACGTTGCCCGGCTACGGCTACTTCGCGTTCCGCCTCGATGCGGAAGCGAAGCCGCCCACGTGGCACTCGGACAAACTCCTCGATCGGAGGCTGCCCGTGCTGGTGCTCGCCGCCGACTGGCAGAAGGCGCTCGCGGCGAAGAGCACGGACCTGAAGGCCATCTTCCACGACGTCACGCACGAGAAGCTGCGCGACACGGTGCTGCTGCCCTGGCTCACGACGCGCCGCTGGTTCGCGGCCAAGGACGGCCAGGTCCGCGACATCCGCTTCGCCTCGGTCGACGAATGGAAGACCGATGAGGGCTCGTGGTGGCTCGCCTTCCTCGAAGCGGAGCTCGTATCCGGAGAGAAGCAGACCTACTTCGTGCCGCTCGCCATCGAGTGGGAGACGCGCGACGTGGATCCCGTGGAGAAGATGGGCGAGCACAGCTTCGCCAAGGTGCGCCGCAAGGACCGCGTCGGCGTGCTGTACGGCGCGTTCGGCAACCCGGAGTTCGCGCGGGCGATCGCGCGCGCCGCCTTGCGCGGCGACGAGGTCAAGGCGGGCGGCGGGACGCTGCGCTTCTCGTCCACGGCGGCGCTCGCACCGCTCGAGGGCTCGATCGGCGAAGAGGTCCGCATCGCGCCGCTCGACCAGAGCAACACGAGTGCCTTCCTCGGCAGCGCGCTGTACCTCAAAGGCTATCGCCGCGTGAGCCCTGGCGTGAACCCCGAGCTGGAGATCGGCCGCTTCCTCGCCGAGGCGTCTCCGTACGCGCACACGCCCCCGCTCGTCGGCGCCATGGAAGTGGTGAAGGACAAGGAGCGGACGACGCTCGCGATCCTCCAAGGCTACGTGGAGAACCAGGGCGACCTGTGGACCGCCGCGCTCGCCTTCCTCGACCGGCTGCTCGCGGTGGAAGCGACGGACGGCGAGACGCCGCCCACGGCTCCGCTACCCGAGATGGGCATGGAGCTGCTCGGCCAGCGCGTGGCGGAGCTGCATCGCGCGTTCGGGAAGAAGACCGGCAACAAGGCGTTCGACCCGGAGCGCGTCACGGCGAAGGAGATTCAGGCCTGGCGCGAGGACGTGCTGCGCGAGGCGCGCGCGACGTTCGACTCGCTGGCCACCGCCGTGGACTCGCTGCCGGCCGCGGTGCAGCCCCTGGCGCGGGAGGCACTCGGAGCGCGTGACGCATACATCGGCCGCATCGAGTCGCTGGACCTACCCGACGGCGCGTTCGACAAGACGCGCTATCACGGCGACCTCCATCTCGGACAAGTGCTGCTGGCGAAGAACGACCTCGCCATCGTCGACTTCGAAGGCGAGCCCGCACGACCGCTGGGCGAGCGCCGCCGCAAGCACAGCGTGCTGCGCGACGTGGCCGGCATGCTTCGCTCGATCCGCTACGCGTCGCACGCCGCGGGGCTCAAGCCTCCGGCGCTGCACCACCCCGAGCAGAGCGCGCAGCGCCTGGCGCGCTGGGTGGACGAGAGCAGCGCCACGTTCCTGCGTGGCTATCGCGCGGCGGCGAACGGCCTTTCTTCCGTCCCGAAAGACGAAACGGCCTTCACCGCCCTCCTCGACCTCTTCGTGGCCGAGAAGGCGCTGTACGAGCTTCGCTACGAGATGTCCCATCGGCCCGGATGGATCGCCATCCCGCTCCGCGGCCTCCTCGAATGGACACGACCATGAACGCACCCGAACGCGCACCCGTCTCCGAGCCTCCCCTGCTGCGTCCCGGATCGCCGCACCCGCTGGGCGCGACGTGGGATGGCGAGGGCGTGAACTTCGCCATCTTCTCCGACCATGCGGAGGGGATCGACCTTTGCCTCTTCGACGAGAAGGGAAAGCGCGAGCTGCAGCGCATCGCGCTCACCAGCCGCACGGGCGGCGTGTGGCACGGCTACTCGCCGCAGTGCCGGCCCGGCCAGCTCTACGGCTTCCGCGCCCACGGGCCGTACAAGCCCGACGAAGGCCACCGCTTCAATCCGAACAAGCTGCTGCTCGATCCGTATGCCCGCTGCATCGCCGGTACCGTGCGCTGGAGCGACGCGCTCTTCGGCTACAAGCCCGGCGACGAGCAGGAAGACCTCTCCTTCGACTCGCGCGACAGCGCGCACGGCATGCCCAAGTGCCGCGTCATCGACTCCGCGTTCACATGGGGCACGGACCGGCCGCCGAAGACACCGCTGTCCGAGACCGTGCTCTACGAGCTGCACGTGGCGGGATTCACGAAGCAGCATCCGGATGTTCCCGCAGGCCTGCGCGGCACCTACGCGGGCCTCGCCACGCCTCCGGTGATCGAGCACCTGAAGAAGCTCGGCGTCACCGCGGTCGAGCTGCTGCCGGTGCAGGCGTTCGTCGACGATCGTTACCTGGTCGAGAAGGACCTGCGCAACTACTGGGGCTATAGCACCATCGGCTACTTCGCGCCCGAGGCGCGCTACGGCGGAGCCGATCCCGTGAACGAGTTCAAGGCGATGGTGCGTGCCTTCCACTCCGCGGGCCTCGAAGTGATCCTCGATGTGGTCTACAACCACACCGGCGAGGGTAACCACCTGGGGCCGACGTTGAGCTTCCGCGGGCTCGACAACCACGCGTACTACCGCCTGCAGCCCGGCGACAAGCGCCACTACGAGGACTTCACCGGCTGCGGCAACTCCTTCGACCTGCGCGCCAAGAAAGGCCTGCAGCTCGTCACGGACTCGCTGCGCTACTGGGTCACCGAGATGCACGTCGACGGCTTCCGCTTCGACCTCGCGACGACGCTCGCACGGGAGAGCCCGCACTTCGACCGCGCCGGCGGCTTCCTCGACGTGATCGCGCAGGACCCGGTGCTCTCGACCGTGAAGCTGATCGCCGAGCCGTGGGACCTGGGCGATGGCGGCTACCAGGTCGGCGGCTTCCCGCCCGGCTGGTCCGAGTGGAACGACCAGTACCGCGACACGATGCGCGCCTACTGGAAAGGCGACGGCGGGCTGATCGGCGATTTCGCGCGCCGCATCACGGGCTCCTCCGATCTCTACGGCACGAAGGGACGCGGGCCGCTCGCGAGCGTGAACTTCATCACCGCGCACGACGGCTTCACGCTCCACGACCTGGTCTCGTACAACGAGAAGCACAACGAGGCCAACGGCGAGGAGAACCGCGACGGCAGCACCAACAACCTCTCCTGGAACCTCGGCGCCGAAGGTCCGACCGACGACGCGGGCATCAACAAGCTGCGCGAGCAGCAGAAGCGCAATTTCCTCGCGACGCTCTTCCTGTCCCAGGGCCTGCCCATGCTGCTGGGCGGCGACGAGATGGGCCGCACCCAGCACGGCAACAACAACGCCTATGCGCAGGACAACGAACTGGCGTGGGTGGACTGGACGCCAGGCGAGACGAGGCAACGGCTTGTCGAGTTCGTGGCGCACCTGTCGAAGCTGCGTCGCGAGCATCCGATCTTCCGGCGGCGCGAGTTCTTCCGCGGCCATGCGGATGGCGAGGGCCAGAAGGACATCGGCTGGCTGCAGCCCGGGGGCACCGAGATGACCGACGAGGAGTGGAGCAAGGACTTCGCGCGCTGCCTGGGCGTGCAGCTTTGCGGCAATGCGATCGAAGGGGTCGATGCGCACGGCCACCCGCTGCGCGACGCGAACTTCGTCGTGCTCTTCAACGCGCACGACGGCGCCATCGACTTCCAGCTCCCGCGTCCCGCCGAGGGCCACGGCTGGCATATCGATGTGGACACCGCGTCGGAGACCGGCACGCAGCGCGGCATCGCCGGCGCGGCGTACCCGCTGCAGGGCCGCTCGCTCGTGCTGCTGCGAGAGGCGCCCGGATCGTGAGGCGCTCGCACCCGATGCCCTTCGGCGCCGAGGTCGCGCAGGATGGTGTGGTGCGATTCCGCCTGTGGGCCCCGGCGGCGGAGCGCGTGTCCGTCGCCTTCCCCGCCGAGCCCGAGCGCCACGCGCTCGACATGCGCCGCTTCGAGGATGGCTGGTTCGAAGCGCGCCGTTCCGGCATTCCCGCCGGCACGCGCTACGCCTATCGCATCGACGGCCGCGATCCCGTGCCCGACCCCGCGTCGCGCTTCAATCCGGCCGACGCCCTGGGCCCCAGCGCGCTCGTCGATCCGCGCACCTTCACGTGGACCGATGGCGATTGGGCGGGACGCCCATGGCACGAGGCCGTGGTCTACGAGCTGCACATCGGGACCTTCACGCCATCCGGCACCTTCCGGGGCGCAATGGATCGGCTCGGCGCGCTGGCCGATCTGGGCGTCACGGCGATCGAGGTGATGCCGGTCGCGGATTTCCCGGGCATGCGCAACTGGGGCTACGACGGCGTGCTGCCCTTCGCGCCAGACGCCGCGTACGGGACGCCCGACGACTTCAAGGCCTTCGTCTGCGCGGCCCACCGGCTGGGACTCATGGTGCTGCTGGACGTCGTCTACAACCACTTCGGTCCCGAGGGCAATCACCTCGCGCAGTACGCGCCGGGCTTCTTCAACGCGGAGCACGAGACGCCCTGGGGTGCCGCGATCAACTATGACGCGGAGGGCAGCCGCCCGGTGCGCGACTTCTTCGTGCACAACGCGCTCTATTGGGTGGAGGAGTTCCACCTCGACGGTCTTCGCCTCGACGCCGTGCATGCCATCGTCGACGATTCGCCCACGCACCTGCTCTCGGAGATCGCCACGGCCCTTGCGGAGGGACCGGGGACGCGCCGCTACGTGCACCTGGTGCTCGAGAACGACCGCAACGAATCGCGCTGGCTCGCGAACGGCCCGACCATGCCCTGCCCCGCCTCGGCGCAGTGGAACGACGACTTCCACCACGCGATGCACGTGCTCGTGACGGGCGAGTGCGAGGGTTACTACGGCGACTACGCCGACGATCCCGCCCGCCATCTCGCGCGCAGCCTCGCCGAAGGCTTTGCCTACCAGGGCGAAGCGTCGCCGCACCGGAAGGGCGAACGCCGCGGCGAACGCTCCGCGCACCTTCGCCCCACGGCCTTCGTGAACTTCCTGCAGGACCATGACCAGGTGGGCAACCGCGCGATGGGCGAACGCCTGGCGCAGCTCGCACAACCGGAAGCGTTGCGCTTGGCCGTGGCCACCCTGCTGCTGGCACCCGCGATCCCGATGCTCTTCATGGGCGAGGAGTTCGCCGCCGGCTCGCCCTTCCTCTACTTCTGCGACTACCGCGGAGCGCTCGCGGATGCCGTACGCGAAGGACGGCGGCGCGAGTTCGCGGCCTTCGAGCGTTTCGCGGACCCGCAAGCGCGCGAGCGGATCCCCGATCCCAACGCGCCCGGCACCTTCCGCATGTCGCACCTCGACTGGAGCGAGATCGACACGCCGCCGCACGCCGAATGGCTGGCCCTGCATCGCGAGCTCCTGTCGCTTCGCCGCCTCGCGATCGTTCCGCATCTCGCCGCCCCCGGCGCCCGGGGCACGTATCGCACGCTGGCTCGAGGCGTGGCGGTGGATTGGACGTTCGGCAACGGAACGCTGCTTTCGATGCGCGCCAACTTCTCGGACTCACCGTTGGGCGGCATGCCGCCCGTGAGCGGCTCGCCCCTCTTCGAGACCGGGCCGGGCGTGCAGCCGGAGGCACTCCCGCCGTGGGGAGGCGTATGGACGATCGGGTGAGGACGCCCGGCCCGCACGACGAGCTCCTCGAGCAGCACGGCATCGAGCCCGGTTACCACGACGTCTTCGGGACATGGCATGCCACGCCGGAAGAAACGGCGCGCATCCTCGCCGCGGCGATGGGCCCCGCGTCCGCGCCTCCGGAATGGATCGAGCCCGTGCACGTGCTGCGCCGAACGCAATTCGCCGAGGGCATTCCGCTCCACGGCGTGTACGGCCCGGGCCTGCGCTGGCGCATCGTGGAGGAGGAAGGCGGCACGCACGAAGGCGATGTCGGCGGCGCTGGCATCGCCGTCCCGGGCGCCATTCCCGACGGCTATCACCGCGTGGAGCTGGAGCTCGCCGGCGAGCGCGTCGCCGAGGCGGTGCTCATCGTCGTGCCCGAGTGCTGCTACCAGCCTGCGGCGCTTGCGCAGGACGGACGTCCCTGGGGCGTGTCCGTGCAGCTCTACGGCGTTCGCTCCGGGCGCAACGCGGGCATCGGCGATTTCACCGACCTCGCGAATCTCGCCACCACGTGGGGCACGCGCGGCGCGGCCGTCGTCGGGACGAACCCCCTGCATGCGCTGGCGGTGAGCGACACCGGAGGCAGCCCCTACAGCCCGTCCTCGCGCCTCATGCTGAACGGACTGTATGTGGACATCGAGGCGGTCGACGAATACGCGGCGTGGAAGGAGTCGCAGCCCGCGGCGTGTGCGCGGTTCGCCGCCTCGGCCGCCGAGCTTCGCGAATGCGTGCTGGTGGACTATGCCGCGGTGTCCGGTGCGAAGTACCCGGCGCTGGAAGGCCTCTATGCCGTCTATCTCCAACGCCACGGCGGCCGTGCGAGCGCGCGCGAACGGGAGTTCGAGGCGTTCCGCCGCAAGGGTGGCGACGCGCTTCGCCTCCATGCCCTCTTCTGCGCGATCGAGGAAGTGCACGGCCCCGACAGCTCGCGCTGGCCCGCGCCGTTCGCAAGTCCGGGCACGGAGGAAGTACGCGACTTCGAGCGCGACCATGCCGACCGCGTCGGCTTCCACGCGTACGTCCAATGGCAGTGCGCGACGCAGCTCTCGCTCGCCGCGCGGCGTGCCCGCGAGTCCGGCATGGCGCTCGGGCTCTACGCGGATCTCGCGGTATCCGTCGCACGCGGCGGGTCGGAGGCCTGGGCGAACCGCGAGGCGTACGCGATCGAGGCGAGCGTCGGTGCCCCGCCGGACGAGTTCAATCCGCGCGGCCAGGCCTGGGGCCTGCCTCCGCTCGTGCCCGCGCGCCTGCGCGAGCTCGGCTATGCGCCGTTCGTCGCGACGCTGCGCGCCAACATGGCGAATGCCGGCGCGCTTCGCATCGACCACGTGATGGGGCTCTCGCGCCTGTGGTGGGTGCCCGAAGGCCACGAGGCGACCGACGGCGCCTACGTCCGCTACCCCCTCGAGGACCTGCTGGGCATCCTCGCGCTCGAGAGCCACCGCAACCGCTGCCTCGTGATCGGCGAGGACCTGGGCACCGTGCCGACCTCGTTGTCGGAGCGGCTGCAGCGCGCGAACGTCCTTTCCTATCGCGTCATGCTCTTCGCTCGCGGCGACAAGGGCTTCACGCCACCCGCGGATTATCCGCGCTACGCGCTCGTCGGATGGTCCACGCACGACCTGCCCACGCTCGCCGGATGGTGGAAGCGGTCGCAGCAGCCCGATCGTGAGGCCCTCGTCGCCGCGCTTCGCGAAGCGGGGCTCATGAAGGACGGGCGTGAGGCCACGGCCCGCCGCCTGCCGCCTGCGATCGCCATCGGCGTGCACCGCCTCCTCGCCCGCACCCCCTCGGCGCTGATGCTCATGCAGATGGAGGACGTGCTCGGCGTCGAGGAGCAGGCCAACGTGCCCGGTCCCGCGAGCGGACAACCGAACTGGCGCCGGCGGCTGCCGGTGGCGCTGGAGGCCCTGGACACCGATTCGCGGGTGCGGCGCCACGCCCGCGCCATGGCGAAGGAGCGGGGAGTGCCCGCGAAATCCGCAAACCGTCCTGCCGGAGCGCGCATTCCGCGCGCCACGTATCGCCTGCAGCTTCACAAGGACTTCACGTTCCGAGACGCGACGGCACTGGTCCCCTACCTCGACCGCCTTGGCGTGAGCCACGTCTACTGCTCGCCCTTCCTTCGCGCTCGCGCCGGGAGCACGCACGGCTACGACATCGTCGACCACGAGTCGCTGAACCCTGAGATCGGAACGCGCGCGGATCTCGAGGCGTTCTCGGCGGCGCTGCGGCAGCGCGGCATGGGAATGCTCGTGGACATCGTGCCCAACCATATGGGCGTGATGGGCGCGGACAACGGCTGGTGGATGGATGTCCTGGAGAACGGCCCGGCGTCTCCGTACGCGGGCTTCTTCGACATCGCGTGGGATCCGCTCGCCGCGCATCTCGCCGGCCGCGTGCTGGTCCCGCTGCTGGGCGACCACTACGGGCGCGAGCTCGCGGCGGGCAAGCTCGAGCTGCGCTACGAAGCGGAGTCCGGGACGTTCGCGATCCAGTACGCCGAGCATCGCCTGCCGCTCGATCCGCGAACGTATCCGCTGCTCTTTGCCGAGCCCGTGCCCCATTCGGGCCTGGCCGCTTTGCTCGAGCGCTTCGGTTCCCTCGCCGAGCGGAGCCTGCTGCCGCCCGATGCGATCGCCACGCGCCACGAGAACGCGCGCACGGCCCAGCGCGACCTCGCGCGGCTCACGGCCTCCGATGAAACAGCGCGAACGTGGGTGGAGGGTGCGATCGCGGCCCATGCGGTGCGGCCGGGCGATGACGCCGCCGCGGCCCGGCTCGACGCGCTGATCGAGGCACAGGCGTGGCGGCCCGCGTACTGGCGCGTCGCCGGCGACGAGATCAACTACCGGCGCTTCTTCGACATCAACGGCCTCGCGGCGCTGCGCCAGGAGAACGAGGCGGTGTTCCAGCGTACCCACCGGCTGGTGCTCTCGCTCGTTCGCGACGGCATCGCGGACGGCCTGCGCATCGACCACCCCGACGGCCTGCTCGATCCGCGCCAGTACCTCGAGCGCCTGCAGCGCGCGGCGGGAAAGCCCGTCTACGTGGTGGTCGAGAAGATTGTGGCGCCGCACGAGAGCCTGCCGCGCGACTTCGCCGCGCACGGCACGACCGGCTATCGTTTCGCCAACGTTGTGAACGGCCTCTTCGTGGACGAATCGGCACGCGGTGCGATGACGCGGACGTACGAAGCGTTCACCGGCGAGCGCGAGGATTTCCGCACGGTGGCGCGGCGGGCGCGCCGGCTGATCCTCCGATCCTCCCTCGCGGGCGAGCTGAACACCGCGGCGCAGGAGCTTTCGCGCATCGCGCTCGCCGACCGCGACACGCGCGACTACACCGCGGGGGCGCTTCGCGAAGCGCTGGCGGAAGTCATCGCCGCCTATCCCGTGTACCGGACGTACATCGCGGACGACGGCCCGTCGGAAGAAGACCGCGTGCACATCGCCTGGGCGGTGCGGCTCGCGCGTCGCGAGGCGCGGGCGGCCGACGCGACGATCTTCGATTTCATCGAGCGCCTGCTGCTCGGCGAAGCCTATGCGGCCGACGATCCGCGCCAGGGGACAGCGCTGCGCTTCGCGCGGCGGCTGCAGCAGCTCACCTCGCCCGTCATGGCCAAGGGCGTCGAGGACACGGCGTTCTACCGCTACAACCGGCTGCTCTCGCTGAACGACGTGGGTGGAGATCCGGAGGAGTTCGGCACGACGGTCACTCGCTTCCACCGCGCGAGCGCCCACCGGGCGCGCTACTGGCCGCACACGATGCTGGCCACCTCCACGCACGACAACAAGCGCAGCGAAGACGTCCGTGCGCGGCTCGACGTGGTGTCCGAGAACCCGGCCGCCTGGCGGCTGCACCTGCGGCGCTGGAGCCGCATGAACGCGGGCTACCACCACGACGCGGATGGCGTGAACGCCCCGTCGCGCAACGACGAGTACCTCCTCTACCAGACGCTGCTCGGCAGCTACCCGCTCGAAGCGGACGAAGCGAAACGCGCGGAGTATCCGAAGCGCATCGCCGCGTTCCTCGAGAAGGCGCTGCGCGAAGCGAAGGTGCACACGAGCTGGGCCAACGTGAACGAGCCGTACGAGACGGCGGTCAAGGCCTTCGCCGCGGCGGTGCTGAAGGACCGCGCCTTCCTCGCGGACTTCCGCCAGGTGCTGGAGCCCGTGGCGTGGATCGGGCGGCTGAACAGCCTCGCGATCGCCACCGTGAAGCTCACCTCGCCCGGCGTGCCCGACATCTACCAGGGCAACGAGATGCCTGACCTCTCGCTCGTCGATCCGGACAATCGCCGGCCCGTGGACTTCGCGGCACGGCAGGCGGCACTCGGCGCGCTCGACGCGGCTGCGCTGCCCGCGAGCTCGGATCCGCTCTCGAAGCTCTTCATCACGTCGCGCCTGCTGGCGCTCCGCCGTGAGCAGGAGGTTCTCTTCCGGGACGGCAGCTATGTCGCGCTTCGAGCAACGGGTACCAAGGCGCGGCATGTGCTCGCGTACGCGCGCCGCCACGAAGGCCAAGCGATCATCACCGTCGTTCCGCGGCTGATGTCACGGCTAGGAGTCGCGACGGGCGCGGAGCCGTGCGGCGAAGCGTTGTGGGGAGATACCGCGATCGCGCCGGCTTTCCTGGCGCGCGATGCGGCGTTGCTCAACAGGCTGACGGGCAGGACGGTCGCGCTTCGCGACGGTCAGCTTCGCGTGGCCGACGTCCTCAGTGATTCTGCAGTCGCGGTAATTTGGGCCGGGCGCCCGTGATCGCCTGCGCGTCCTGCACGGCGCGCGCGTAAGGCCCGTTCAGGCGGCGTTCGAGCTCGCCATCGGCTTGCGGGGCCAGCTCCCACAGCCCGCTCGAATGCCACAGCGCCGGGTTGTGGAGGTCGGGTCGGTCGATGATCGGCAGGCCGATGCCTTCGATGGGCACGCCCCGCGTGCGAGCCTCGCGCACTTCGGCCGCGATCTCCTTCACCCAGGCTCCGCGTTCGACGCCCACGTGGCCCGTCTCCGAGATCACCAGCGGTCGTCCGTAGCGCAGGTGGACGTTCTCCAGCAGCTCGGCGAGCGGCTTCCGGCGCGGGTCGTCGATGCGCCAGCCGAGCGGCTTGCCGCTGCCCAGCTCCCACTGGCTGCCCCAGAAGTAGTTCACGCCGAGGAGGTCGAGATACTTCGGATCGCCGCCGAGGTCGGGCTCGAGCTTGCCGGCGAACAAATCCCACGCGGCGAACTGGCGCTCGCAGAAATCCGCGGCCGCGCCCTGCAGCTCCGGTCGCCCGGCGGGTGCCACCACGTGCATCAGGGGATCGGTATGGAGGAAGCGCGCGCGCGGATCGACGGAGCGGATCGCGTCCATCGCCGCCATCGCGGCACGCACGAAGGCGCGCTTCAAGTCGGAGCCCTTGCCGCGCAGCGACGCTTCGGCGCGAATCTCGCCGCTGCTCACCGACCATGCGAGATACGAGAGCTCCTCGATCGGCGTGTACACGGGGACGGCGTCGCCATGATCGAGCAGGTAAAGCGCAACCGCACGTGCATAGCGTGCGAACGCCTCGGGAAACCGATCGGAGAGCGGATCGAGTCCTTCGGGCCAGCCGTAGTGGCAGAGCGTCCACGCCACTTGCAGGCCCTGGTCTCGCGCAGCGGCGACGCGCGCATCGAGCGAACGGAAGTCGTAGCGCCCCTGCCCGCGATCCACGAGGCGCCAGCCCACGGTCTCGCGCACGGTGCGGATGCCGAACTCGCGCAGGCGCGCATAGTCGACGGAAGCGAGCCGCGAGTGCTGCGTGAGGTCCGCGACCGAGCAGGGTTTCCCGCTCTGGTCGAGGTGGTCCGCGCCGTCGTAGCCGGCGATCCAGAAGGAACGCAGGGCCCGGCGCGGCGTGGAAGGATTTGCGCTCACGAGGAAATTCGTTCCGTGTTCGGCCGCACGACGCCGAGCGAAGCGTTCAGCGCATCGACGAGCGCGGAGCCCCCGCCGAGCAGCTGCTGCCAGGTGAATTCGGAGCCCTTGCGCTTGCCCTTGGGCGTGATGCGGATGCCCTCGGGCGACATCACGACGGTGTAGTCGTGGCCGTCCACGGAGATGGAGCGCTTGAGCGGTGCTGCGAGCGGCGTGATCATTTCGTATACCCCACGGATTTGAGCATTTTGGCGGTCACGCTTTGGCGGACCTGGAAGAAACCGGCCCACGGATCGCGCTTGCGTTGCAGGCGCGCGGGGACGTTCCGGACGTTGAAGTGGTCGAAGCGCACGTCCTTCGCGAGCTCCTCCCACGCAATAGGTGTCGCGACCGGCGCATTGGCTCGCGCGCGGATCGAGTACGCGGCCACGGCGGTGGCGCCCTCCCCGTTCCTCAGGTAGTCGACGAAGATCTTCCCGTCGCGCTTGGCCTTGGAGAGATTGGCGGTGAAGCGCTCGGGGAACGTGAAGGCGAGGCTCTCGGCGATCGAGCGCGTGAAGCCCTTCGCCGTGTCCCAGTCGAGCGTCGGGCGGATCGGCACCACGATGTGCAGCCCCTTGCCGCCCGTGGTCTTGAGGAAGCACTGGAGCCCGAGCTCCTCCAGCAGCGAGCGCACCAGGCGCACGGCTTCCACGAGCTCGCGGAAGGCGAGGTCGTCGTCGGGATCGAAATCGAAGACGAGGCGGTCGGGCTTGTCCAAGTGCTTCGCGGTCGAGCCCCAGGGATGCAGCTCGAGCGCTCCGGAGTTCAGCATCGCCACGACTGCGGTGGCGTTGTTGGCCATCATGTAGATGGCTTCACCCTTGCTCGTGGTGACCTGCACCGGCTTGATCGCGCGATGGATCTTGTCCGGCGCGTTCTTCTGGTAGAAGCACTCCTTGTTCCAGCCGTCCGGGCAGCGCACCAGCGTGAGCGGCCGGTCCTTCACGTGCGGGACGATCCAGTCCGCCACCGCTTCGTAGTAGCGCGCGAGCTGGAGCTTGGTGATGCCGGCGTCCGGATAGAGGAGCTTGCCCGGATTGCTCACGTCGACGCCCGCGACCTCCTCGGTCTGCGTGGTGGCGGTGCGCTTGCGGGTGCGCGACGCCGGAGCCTTCGCGGCGGGCGCCGGCGTCGAGGCCACGGCCGTGCGCTTGCGCGTCGGGCGAACCGCGCCTTCCGAGACGTTCTCGGCGACGGATTTCTTCGAGCTCCAGGTGCGATCGGCATCCCCGGCAATCGCCTCGATGCTGCGGCCCGTCGACACGCTGTCCGGAGCCGCCACGGTGATGCCGCCGTCGTGGGCGGGCTCGGCCGCGTCGTCGCGCTCCTTGATGAGGAGCCACGATTTCTCGCCGAACTTGGGGCTGCGCGTGCGCACCAGCGTCCAGCCGCCGTGGAGCTTCTTGCCGTGCAATTGGAATTTGAGCTTGCCCTTCTTGTAGCCGTCCTGCGGGTCGCCCACCGGCGCCCACGTGCCACGGTCCCAGAGCATCACCGTCCCGCCGCCGTACTGGCCCTTGGGGATCACGCCTTCGAACGTGCCGTATTCCACGGGATGGTCCTCGACATGCATGGCGAGGCGCTTGTCGTCCGGGTCCAGGCTGGGGCCCTTGGGGACCGCCCAGCTCAGCAGCACGCCGTCCAGCTCGAGGCGGAAGTCGTAGTGCAGGTGGCTCGCGGCGTGTTTCTGGATGACGAAACGCAGCCCCGAAGCCTTCGCGGGCGTGACTTCGCCCCGCGGCTCGGGCGTCACCTTGAAATCGCGCTTCTTCTGGTAGGTCTGGAGTCCCATGGCCTCTCCTAGTTTCCGGACGTGGGAGGGGGCGCCAATCGGAGTTGCGCCTACCACCGCGTCGGATGCGGACTACACCGCCATGGCACGGACATTGCGGCAGGCCCTGGCTCGGACGCCGTTGTCCGCCTCACCCGGAGATCGCATGGCTTCCCAATGGAAAACCAGTCCCGTCCGCTACGCGGTCGTGGGCCTCGGCTACATCTCGCAATCGGCGGTGCTGCCCGCCTTCGCGCACGCCAAGCGCAATTCCGTGCTGGCCGCCCTCGTTTCGGACGACCCGAAGAAGCTCGCGAAGCTGGGCCAGCGCTACCAGGTTTCCACGCGCATCGATTACTCCGCGTACGACGAGCTGCTGGACAGCGGCGCGATCGACGCCGTCTATATCGCGTTGCCCAATACCCTGCATCGCGACTACACCGAGCGCGCGGCGAAGCGCGGCATCCACGTGCTGTGCGAGAAGCCGCTCGCGGCCACCAGCGACGATTGCCGCGCGATGATCGAGGCCTGCGCCGCGGCGAAGGTGAAGCTGATGACGGCCTACCGGCTGCACTTCGAGCCCGCGAACCTGGCCGCCATCGAGGCGGTGCGCACCAAGATCGGCGAGCCGCGCTTCTTCACCTCGACCTTCGGCAACCCGGTGAAGGCGCCGAACATCCGGCTCTCGGCCGAGCTGGGCGGCGGCACGCTCTACGACATCGGCATCTACTGCATCAACGCCGCCCGCCATCTGTTCGAAGCCGAGCCCTACGAAGTCTTCGCCGCCACCGTGCACGGCAACGACCCGCGCTTCGACGAGGTCGAGGAATCCGCGGCGTGCGTGCTGCGCTTCCCCGGCGACCGGCTCGCGTCGTTCACCTGCAGCTTCGGCTCAGACGAGGAAGTGGTATTTCAAGTCGTGGGCACCAAAGGCCGCGTCGAGCTCGACCAGGCCTACGAGATCGCGATCGAGAAGACGCTCACCGTCGCCAAGGGCAGCAAGAAGCGCCCGCGCACGTTCAAGAAGAACGACCAGTTCGCCGCCGAGTTGCTGCATTTTTCGGACTGTGTCCTGACGGACCGCACGCCGATCGCGCCGGGCGAGGAAGGCCTGAAGGACCTCCTCGTGATCGAGGCGCTGTACGAATCGGCGCGCACCGGCCACCCGGTCACGCTCGAGGAGAGCGAGGCGCCGCCCGCTTTCAGCCGCAAGCAGGAGATCCGCCGTCCGCCGGTCCGGAAGACGCCGATGATCCACGCACGACCCCCGTCCGCGTGAGCCCGCTCGCCGCGACGCGCGGGCTTCGCTATGCCACCGATCGCGAGCCGGGACTTTCGCGCCATGCGCAGGGCGACGGCTTCGCCTATCGCAACGCCCGCGGCAAGGCGGTGCACGACGAGCGGACGCTGGAGCGCATCCGCTCGCTCGCGATTCCGCCCGCGTGGACCGACGTCTGGATCTGCCGCGATGCATCCGGGCACTTGCAGGCGGTGGGCCACGACGCGCGCGGCCGCAAGCAGTACCGTTACCACCCGATGTGGCGCGCCGAGCGCGAGGCCGGCAAGTACGATCACCTGAAGGCATTCGGCGAGCTGCTGCCGTCGATTCGCCGGCGTGTCGCTTCGGACCTGCGGTTACCGGGGCTTCCGCGCGAGAAGGTGCTGGCGACCCTCGTGCGCCTGCTCGACCGCACCGCGCTTCGCGTGGGTAACGAACGCTACGCACGCGACAACGGTTCCTACGGTCTCACGACGCTGCGCGGCCGGCACGTGAAGGTGAACGGCTCGCGCGTGGCATTCAGCTTCCGCGGCAAGGGCGGGAAGAACCAGGCCGTGGCGCTGGACGACGTGCGCCTCGCGAAGCTGGTGAGAAAGCTGCGCGACCTCCCCGGCCAGGAGCTCTTCCAGTACGTCGACGACACGGGCGCCGTCCGCGACATCGGGTCCTCGGACGTCAACGGGTACCTGCAGGAGATCTCGGGCGACGACGACGTGAGCGCGAAGGACTTCCGCACGTGGACGGCGAGCGTGCTCGTGGCGAACGCCCTCGCCGTCGCCGAGCGTCCCGAGACGCGCGCCTCGCTGAAGGAAGCGATCGAGTCGGCGGCGAAGTGCCTTGGCAACACGCCCACCATCTGCCGGAAGAGCTACGTGCACCCGTCCGTGATGGACACGCGGCTGTGGCTGGAGGCGCTGAACGCGCGCCGCAAGGTCCGTCGCTACCCGGGGCTGCGGCAGGACGAAGGCTTGCTGATGAGCGTGCTGGGCCTCGAGCGCGAGGCCCGCGCGAAGCCGCTTGCGGACGTGCTGAAAGCGTCGCTACGAGCGGCCGCCCGCAAGAAGGCGGAGGCGCCGCGCGCCGCCGCCTGAAGCATCAGGCTTTCGGCGGGTCGTACTTGCGCAGCGCCCAGCGCCCGTCGGGCACCTGGCCGAGCGCGAACATCTGCGCGTGTCCCTGGTAGGACACGACGTATTTCTTGCCGAACTCCACGGTCTTGATCACGTTCCAGTAGCAGTCGTTGATCTTCACGAGGAACTGGTTGCGCGCCGTCGCCGAGGCATCGAGCGTGCCCAGCAGCTCCGCGAGCGTGGTGGGCTTGCCGTCGGCGGTGACGAGGTGGATCTGCGTGTTGTCCGCCTCGAGCACGTCGTACCAGGGCTGGCCGAACGACGTGGGCGGCGGCGCCCGCATCGGCGTGCGTCCGCTGCGAAGGCGGCGAAGCAGCATCGAGCGCTCGATGCCCGAATCGGAAATGGTGTCGATCGCCCGTCCTTCGGCCTGGAGGATGCGCACCCACTCGACCACCTTGGAGGCGAACTCGATCTCCGAGGCCGTCGGTGCCTGCGCCATCAGCAGGTCCGGGTTTTCGTGGCGCAGGTGGTCGATCGCCGCGCTGATCGCCGAGGCGATCTGGGCCGCGGCCGCGACCGGCAGTCGCTGGACGGAGCCGTTGACCGCGACTTCCACCGTCGCATCGTCGAGGGTGGAAAGGCTCGCCACCGGTCCCTTGGAGCTCACTCGTGCCACGCCGTCGAATCGCTCGCTGACGTGGGCTTCCTGCCGCGCTACGTCACTCAATGCCGTCTCCCTGGTTGTCGGGTCGCTCGTAGGCATGTGCATAACTCCCTGATTTTGTGGACTTCATGGGAATGCGGGCGCATGCCGTCGCGTCATGGCGACAACACTCGCAAAAAACGCGCCGGTCCTACGTGGCGGAAGAACGCCGTGCCGTCCGGGGCAGCAGCGCGGTGAACGTGGTGCGTCGTTCGACGTTGGACTGGGCGGTGACGGTGCCGCCGTGCGCTTCGACGATCTCGCGAACGATGTAGAGCCCCAGCCCGAGCCCGTCGCCGCGCTTCGCCTCGCGCTGGACGCCGCGGAAGGGATCGAAGACGTGCGGAAGGATGGTCGGATCGATGGCGCCGGCGTTCTCCACCGCGAGGGTCACGGCGGAACGATCGCTGCCGTCGAGGCGAACGAGCACGGGTTCGCCCGCGGTGCCGTGCTGCAATGCGTTGCCGATGAGGTTCGAGGCCACCTGCGAGAGGCGCTCCGGATCCCAGCGGCCGGAGAGGTCCGCGTTTCGCTGCACGTCGATGCAGCGGGAAGGATGGAGCGCGCGTTGCTCATGCACCACGCGCTCGACGATGGCGCCGAGATCGGTGGCCACGGGCGCCACCGGGATGCCCCCAGCGAGGCGGGCTCTCGTGATGTCGAGGAGATCCTCGATCATCCGGCCCATGCGCCGTCCCGTCGCGACCATGCGCGCCCCGGTCTCCTGCACCATCGGCTCCTTGGAGCCCATCTGCAGCAGGTGCGCGGAATTGAGGAGCGCGCTGAGCGGGTTGCGCAGGTCGTGCGACAGCACGGCCATGAACATCTCGTTGAAGCGCAGCGCCTCGGTGCGCTCGCGAATCTCCTCGCGCAGCATCTGCTTTTGCCGATGCAGGTCGAAGAAGACCTCGGCCTTGTTGCGCAGGATGAACGGATCGATGGGCTTGTAGAGGAAGTCCACCGCCCCGCTCTCGTAGCCCTTGAAGAGGCGGTAGGGATCGCGCCCGCCGGCGGTCACGAAGATGAGCGGCACGTCGCGCGTGCGCTCGCTGCCGCGGATCAGCTCGGCCAGCTCGAAGCCGTCCATCTCGGGCATCTGCACGTCGAGGAAGGCGAGCGCCACGTCGTGCGCGAGCAACAGCTCCAGCGCCTCGGGGCCGGAGCGGGCGGTGAGGACTTCGACATCGTCGCGGCGCAGCAGCGCGGAGAGCGCGAGCAGGTTCTCGTCGAGGTCGTCGACCACGAGGCACTTCAGGCGGGGCAGCGTCTGGGGCATCGGTTCCATGCGATTCATGAGGCGGTCCCGCCGCCCAGGCGTGCGAGCTGCGCTCCGATCCGCTCGAGCGGCAGCACGTGGGCGGCCGTCGTTCGTTGAAGGGCGGATGCGGGCATGAGCGGCATCTTCGCACCCGCCGGGTCCTGGACGATGGTGACGCCGCCGGCGCGCGCGATCGCCGCGAGGCCGTTGGCGCCGTCCTCGTTGGCGCCCGTGAGCACCACGCCCGCGAGGCGGGGTCCGTAGACCAGGGCCGCCGACTCGAAGAGCACGTCGATCGAAGGGCGCGAGAAGCACACCGGCTCGTCCACCGAGAGCGAGACGTAGCGCTGCGGCTCGACCAGCAGGTGGTAGTCCGCGGGCGCGAAGTAGATCGTGCCGGCCTCGATCGGCTCCTTGTCCTGCGCCTCGCGCACCGCGAGCTTGCAGCGCGACGCGAAGAGCTCGGCCAGCACGCTCGGGCGGTCGCGCGGGATGTGGATCACGACGAGCACCGCGGCGGAGAGATCCGCGGGCAATGCGGGCAGGAGTGCCGTGAGCGCCTCCACGCCGCCCGCCGAGGCGCCGATGGCGATCGCATCGACGGTGCGCGCGGCCATCATGCGTCGCCCCGCTTCTGGTACACGCGCAGGTCGCGCGAGAGAGGCTCGAAGGCTTCGGCGTGGTGCGTGAAGCGGATCGATTCCTTCGAGCCGATGCCGAGCACGCCCCGGCGGACCAGCGCCTCGCGGAACAGGCCGATGGCGCGGTCCTGGAGCTTGCGGTCGAAATAGATCAGCACGTTGCGGCACGAGACCAGCTGCACTTCCGCGAACACGCTGTCGGTGGCGAGGCTGTGGTCGGAGAAGACGATGTTCTTGCGCAGCGACTTGTCGAACACCGCGCGGCCGTAGCCGGCCGTGTAGTAGTCGGAGAGCGAGGTTCGCGCGCCGGAGTCGCGGTGGTTCTCGGTGAACTTCGGGATACGGTCGATCTCGTAGACGCCCGCTTCGGCGCGCTCGAGCGCACGCGGGTTGATGTCGGTCGCGTAGATCGTGGTGCGCTCGAGCAGGCCTTCCTCGCGCAGCAGGATCGCGAGCGAGTAGACCTCCTCGCCGCTGCTGCACCCGGCCACCCACACGCGAAGCGACGGATACGTGCGCAGCAGGGGCATCACCGACTCGCGCAGCACCTTGAAGTAGCCCGGGTCGCGGAACATCTCGCTCACCTGCACGGTGAGGTAGTTCAGCAACTCGGGGAAGATGCCCGGCTCGTGGATCAGGCGGTCCTGGAGCTGCGTGAGGCTGCGGCAGCCGAAGCGATCGGCGGCGGTGGCGAGCCTTCGGCGCAGCGACGCCGTGGCATAGCCGCGGAAGTCGTAGTGGTACTTGAGATACACGGCCTCGATGAGCAGCGTCATCTCGATGTCCTGGTCGCGGGCCGGGCGCGGCGATCCTACTTGGGCATCCACACGCGCACCAGGGAGAGGAGCTTCTCGACGTCGAGCGGCTTGGCGATGTAGTCGCTGGCCCCGGCGGCGAGGCAGCGCTCGCGGTCGTCCTTCATCGCCTTGGCGGTGAGCGCGATGATGGGCAGCTTCTTCCACTCGGGACTCTTGCGGATCTCGCGCATCGCGGTGATGCCGTCCATCTCCGGCATCATGATGTCCATCAGCACGAGGTCGATCGCTTCGGCACCGGCGGCGCGGGTGCGCTCCAGCGCTTCGAGCGCCTCGCGGCCGTTGCGCGCGATCTCGATCTTCACGCCCTTGGGCTCGAGCACCGCGGAGAGCGCGAAGATGTTGCGCACGTCGTCCTCGACCACGAGGACCCGGCGGCCTTCCAGCGCCGCTTCGCGCTCGCGCGCGGCCTTGAGCATCCGCTGGCTTTCCGGCGGCAGCTCCGATTCGACTTGATGGAGGAAAAGCGTGACCTCGTCCAGGAGCCGCTCGGGCGAGCGCGCGTCCTTCACGATGATCGACTTCGAGAAGCGCCGCAGCTCCAGCTCCTGGTCGCGGGTGAGCGAGGCGCCGGTATAGACGATCACCGGGGGGAAGGCCACGTCGTCCTGTTCGGCCATGCGCTCCAGCAGCTTGTGGCCCGACAAGTCGGGGAGATTCAGGTCCATCACCATGCAGTCGTACGTCGTCGTCTGCAGGTGGGCAAGTGCGCCCGCGGCGCTGTCCACACCCGTGATCTCGACGCCGCTGGCGGCCAGCAGGCGGATGATCGCGTCACGC
Source organism: Usitatibacter rugosus (assembly GCF_013003965.1). Lineage (NCBI taxonomy): Bacteria > Pseudomonadati > Pseudomonadota > Betaproteobacteria > Nitrosomonadales > Usitatibacteraceae > Usitatibacter > Usitatibacter rugosus. The sequence continues at coordinate 2,248,477 of NZ_CP053069.1, forward strand.
TGGCGGGTGTCGTCTTCCACCACCAGCACACGGCGCAGGCTCTTGGAGATCCGCTCCTCGAGGCTTCGAAGGGTTGCCTCGAGTTGCTCGCGCTTCACGGGCTTCAGCGCATAGCCGACCGCGCCCCGCTCCATCGCCGCCCGCGTGTAGTCGGCGACCGAGACCACGTGCACGGGAATGTGGCGGGTCGACGAGGTGTGCTTGAGCTGGTCCAGCACGCCGAGCCCGGAATGGTCCGGCAGGTTCATGTCGAGCACGATCGCGCTGGGGATGAAGCGCATCGCCGCGGCGAGGCCCTCTTCCGCCGTGCCGGCCGCGACGCACTTGAAGCCGAGCTCGTGCGCGAGGTCGCGCAGGATCGCGGCGAAATTGGGATCGTCCTCCACGACGAGGATGTGGCGCTCGCGCGGCTGCAGGCCGTCGCGGTCGTCCTCGATGTGGCCGCGAACGGCGATCGGGTCCTCCTTCGCCATCGCTGGGCTGCGGGGCACGGCGGGCGCGTCGGGCACGGGCTGCGTGCCGGAGAGGGACGAGCTGGTGCGTGTCGTGGGCGAGACGTCGGAGAATTTCGACGGCAGCGTGAGCGTGAAGACGCTGCCTTCGCCCGCCGTGCTCGAAACGGAGATGTCGCCGCCCAGCAGGCGCGCGAGGTCCCGCGAGATGGACAGGCCCAGGCCCGTGCCGCCGTACTTCCGGTGCGTGCTGCCGTCGGCCTGGCGGAAGGCCTCGAAGATGATGTGCTGCTGCGCCTCGGGAATGCCGATCCCGGTGTCGCGCACGGCGAAGGCGATGCGGTCGGGCACCGGCGCGAACACCCGCAGGCTCACTTCGCCCTTCTCGGTGAATTTGAGCGCGTTCGACAACAGATTGCGAAGAATCTGGCCGAGGCGCTGCGCGTCGGTCTCCATCGACGCGGGCGCGCCCGGCTCGAGCGCCAGGTCGAGCGTGAGGCCCTTCTCGCGTGCCACCGGGGCGACCGTGCGGAGCATCGCTTCCAGAGCCGGCTTCAGCGCCACCGTCTCGGGCTGCACCTCGAGGCGGCCGGCCTCGATCTTCGAGAGGTCGAGGATGTCGTTGATGAGCGCCAGCAGGTCGTTGCTCGCCGAGGAGATGGTCTGCGCGAACTTCACCTGCTCGACGGAGAGGTTGCCGCCGACGTTGTCGGCGAGGAGCTTCGCCAGGATCAGCGTGGAGTTGAGCGGTGTGCGCAGCTCGTGGCTCATGTTCGCCAGGAACTCGCTCTTGTACTGGTTCACGCGCTCCAGCTCGCTCGCCTTCTCCGCCAGCGTCGACTGGACCCGCATGAGGTCGTCGTTGCGGCCTTCGAGCAAGTGGGCCTGCTCCTCCAGCTGCTGGTTCGTCTGCGCGAGCTCCGCCTGCTGGGACTCGAGCTGCGCCGAGGATTCCTTGAGTGCGCGGCCCTGTTCTTCCAGCTCCTCGTTGGAGACGCGGAGCTCTTCCTGCTGCGCCTGCAGCTCTTCGGCTTGCCGTTGCGTCTCCTCGAGCAGCGCTTCGCGCGCCTCGCGTTCCTTCGACGTGCGCACGGCGATGGCGAGGATCTCTCCGGCTCGCCCGACGAGGTCCTCGTCGTCGCGGTCGACGGCGCGGAAGAAGCCCAGCTCGATCGCGCCCTGCACGGCGCCATCGACGATCGCGGGGACGATCAGCAGCTGCCGCGGGGCCGAGCTGCCGACGGCAGAGGCGATGCGAAGATAGCCTTGCGGGACATCGCGGATCGCCAACGCCCGGCCCTCGGAGGCGGCTTGCGCCAGCAATCCATCCGCGGGGCGCGTCGGCTCGGCTTCGATCTCGCTGGGTAACGCGTAGCCGGCGAAGCGACGGAACAGGCCGCTCTCCTCCTGCAGGTAGATGGCGCCGACGCGCGCGTCGAGATATCGGCCGAGGTAATCCAGGACCGTCTCGCCGAGCGACTCCAGCCGCTGCTCGCCCTGCACGCGCTGGGCGAGACCGGCCACGCCGTTACGCACCCAGACCTGGCGTTCGCGCGCGCGGTAGTCGCGGGAGGCCATCACGGCCGCCGCGAAAATCAGCACGAAGAGCACCGCCGAACCGGCGAAGGTGAAGACGACCGAGAAATTGGTCGCGTCCTCCCAGGTCGCGCGGCGCTCGACGAAAGCGGACCGCTCGGCGTTCTCGAAGTCGCCCGCCACCTGGCGCAGGCGATCCATGGTGACCTTGCCGCGATCGCTGCGGACCACGGACATGGCCTCCTCGGCCTTGCCGGCCCGACGCAACGCCACGGTTTGGCCGAGCTCCTCGATCTTCGCCGCCGCGAGCTGGCCGATCGAGTCGACCCGCGTGGCCTGCGCGCTGTCCTGTCCCACGAGCTTGCGGAGGTTCTCGACCTCGCTGGCGATGCGCGACCTGGCGGAAAGGTAAGGCTCCAGGTACGACTCCTCGCCCGTGAGGAGGTAGCCGCGCTGGCCCGTCTCCGCATCCTTCAGGGTCGAGAGGACGGTCTGCAAACGCTCGAGTGTCTCGAGCGTCTGCGTGACGCGCGCGACCGCCGCGGCACGGCTCTCGAGGGTGCGATAGGAAACGAGCGCGATCAGCAGGACCGCGACGCCGGCGGCGATGAAGCCGGCGAGCGGACCGGGCGGGAGGAGCGCCAGCCGGCGCGGGTCACGGCCGGAGCCCGACCCTTCGGCGTCGTCGAGGGTTCTTGTTGTCATCGAGGTGGATATGCGGCGTGCGCGCCGGCTCGTTTCGTCGATCGAGTATAGAAGTGGGTCCCGTCGCCCGCTGTAGGACCCCTCCGACAGGCGAGATGGTTCGAGGCGGCCGGAGGACGTATGCTTGCGGTCTTTTTGCAGCCGCGACGTCCAGGAGAGAAACATGGCAGTAAAGAACGTCCCGAAGAAGCCCGCCCGCGAGCGTCCCCAGGGCCACGACCCCATTCGTTTCGCGGTGGTGGGTCTCGGATTCATCGCGCAGGCTTCGGTCCTCCCGGCCTTCCGCCAGGCGAAGGGCGATGCGGTGGTGACGGCGCTCGTATCGGCCGACGCGAAGAAACTGAAGGTCCTCGGCAAGCGCTATGACGCGCCGGTGCTCGCCACCTACGACAAGTACGACGCGCTGCTCGCGAGCGGCGAGATCGACGCGGTCTACATCGCGCTGCCGAACACGATGCACCGCGACTTCACCGAGCGCGCTGCCCGCGCCGGCATCCACGTGCTGTGCGAGAAACCGCTGGCGACCAGCCTGCTGGACGCGAAAGCGATGGTGCAGGCCTGCTACCGCGCGAACGTGAAGCTGATGACGGCCTACCGCCTGCAGCTCGAGCCCGCGACGCTGACCGCGATCGAGATCGTTCGCGGCGGCGACATCGGCGAGCCGCGGCTTTTCACCTCGACCTTCTCCAATCCGGTGAAGGCGCCCAACATCCGCCTCGAGAGCGACCTCGGCGGCGGCACCATTCCCGACATCGGCGTGTATTGCATCAACGCGGCCCGCCACGTGTTCCAGGACGAGCCGATCGAGGTCTACGCGGCGCTGTCGCGGTCGAAGGATCCGCGCTTCAAGCAGGTGGAAGCCGCCGCGTCATGCGTGCTGCGTTTCCCCGGCGATCGCGTCGCCTCGTTCACGTGCGGTTTCGCCACCGATCCGCAGGTCCAATTCGAGGTGCTCGGAACCACGGGACGCCTGCGGCTGGACGACGCCTACGAGATCGCGAGCGACAAGGTGCTCACGCTCTCCCGCGGCAACCATCGCAAGGTCACGCGCTTCGGCAAGGGCGACCAGTTCGCGCCGATGCTGATCCACTTCGCCGATTGCATCCGCGGCAACTTCGATCCCATCGCCTCGGGCGAGGAAGGCCTGAGGGATGTGCGGATCATCGAGGCGCTCTACCGCTCCGCCAAGCTGGGACGCCCGGTAGCCCTGCCGGCGGAAGAGCCGCCGAAGCGCTTGCGGCGCGAGCAGCAGATCAAGGGCGGGCCCATTCGCCAGGTCGAGCTGGTGAACGCGCGCGCGCCGGGCGGCTAGGACGAAAAAAAAGGGGGCTCAGACGAGCCCCCAACCCCACGAATCCGGTACCGCTCCCCGGGCCCCCTCCCCGCGGTATGCGAATTGGGAGGGGCGGGAGCGGATGACGCATCAATGGCTTCGCAACATCCGTGCCCAGCGCCGATGAGAGGAGCGGAGCGTTGAAATCGCGTCGCGCGAGAGAAAAAAATCCAGTTCGTCGGTAGGCATTACCCGCTCGCCGAGCCTGCGCGGCTTGGGTCCCGGCGGTTCGATGACGGGCGCGCCGGGCGGATGCAGCGGATCGGGCGGAACGGTCGGCTGCGGAGCGGGAGCCGGATCTTCACCGGGCGGCAACGGCGGCACCGGTTCCGGGGCACCGACGGCGGAACGCGTGGGTGGAATGCCCGAGCGTCCCGGATCGTTCTCCGGCATGTCGGGCTGCACCGGCCGCTCGCCCGTCTTCTCCGGCGAAGGCTCGCCCGGCCATAAGGGCGGCTTCTTCTCCGGCGGGAAAGGCTCCTGCGGCTCCGGGGTGCGGCTCATCGCATTCCCTGCGCCTCGGCGGCGGAACCGTATTCCTTGAGCCGGTTGTAGAGCGTCTTCACGCAGATGCCGAGCATGCCCGCGGCGCGCTTCTTGTCGCCGCCGCAATACTGCAGCGTCGAGACGATGAGCTGGCGATCGGCGGCCGACAGCGGCGTGCCCAGCGGCAGCACGATCGACGGCGTGGGCGAGGCCGAGTTGGAGGGCCGCTCCACGTCCAGGGGCTCGGGCTGCGACGAGCCGAGCTGGCCGAGGATCGACAGACGCTGGATGTAGTTGCGAAGCTCGCGCACGTTGCCCGGCCACGAGTGCTTCTCGAGCAAGGCCACGGTCTGCGGCGAGATCGTGTGGTGGGCGCCCTGCTCCGCGTTGATCTCCTCGACCAGTGCGCGGGCGATGAGGCCCACGTCTCCGTCGCGCGAGCGCAGCGGCGGGATCTCGATCGGGAACACATTCAAACGGTGGAAGAGGTCCGCGCGAAGCTTGCCGGCCTGCACCGCGATCCGGGGATCGCGGTTGGTGGCGGCGACGATGCGCACATCGATGTCGATCGGCTGGGCCGTTCCGATGCGCATGAGCTGCCGCGTCTCGAGCACGCGAAGCAGCCGGACCTGGAGCTCCAGCGGCATCTCGGTGATCTCGTCCAGGAACAGCGTGCCGCCGTTGGCCTGCTCGAAATAACCGCGGTGCATGCGGTCGGCGCCGGTGAAGCTGCCGCGCTCGTGGCCGAACATCTCGCTCTCGATCAGGTTGGGCGAGATGGCGCCGCAGTTGATGGCGAGGAAAGGCTGCTCGCGGCGGCGCGAAAGCTCGTGCACGGTGCGCGCGACCAGCTCCTTGCCGGTACCGCTCTCGCCGGTGAGGAACACGGTGGCCTCCGTGGGGGCCACGCGGGCGAGCTGGTCATAGACGCGCTGCATCGCGGGCGAACGGCCCACGAGGCGCCCGAATCGTCCCGAGTCGCGCAGCTCGTCGCGCATCTTGCCGATCTCGGCCCTCAGCACGCCGGATTTCGGCACGCGCGAGAGCACGGCCTTGAGGCGCTCGAGGTTGATCGGTTTCGTGAGGTAATCGGACGCGCCGCGGCGAAGGGCCTCGACGGCCGTCTCGACGCTGGCGTAGCCGGTAATGAGCACCACCTGCGTGGCGCGCCGGTCCTCGATGTCGGCCACGAGGTCCATCCCCGTGCCGTCGGGCAGCTTGAGGTCGATGAGGACCACGTCGGGGTGCTGGCGGGTGAGCTGGATCCGGGCATCGCGGAGCGTTCCGGCGGTGGCGGTGGTGAAACCCGCGTCGCGGACCAGTTCCTCGAGCGCTTCACGGGCGATTTCGTCGTCCTCGACGATCAGTGCGTGGGGCATGGGCGGGTTCTCCTGACCTGGCTTCCATGGATGACGCCCCAGCGTAAAACGTTCCTTTCGGAAAGTTTGTCAGAGAAACACCTACATTTTTAGCAGACGAGTCCGACAGGCCTACACGCGCGCGGGATAGATATTGCAAAGACAAAATTGCCGGAGAGCCAACAATGCTTCACGAGCCCACCCTTCCTTCTTCCCTTCCCCTCCTTGCCCGCCGTCCCGTCCCCGCCCCCCGCACAGGGCGAGGCAGCCGCAGGAACGACTTGGTCGGCGAGTCGGCCGCCATGATCCGGATGGGCCGACAGATCGACGACGTGGCACCCACCGACGCCACGGTCCTCATCGTGGGCGAAAGCGGGACCGGCAAGGAGCTCGTGGCGCGTGCGGTCTGGGAACGCAGCCTCCGGGCCGGCGCTCCGTTCGTTGCGATCAACTGCGGCGGCATTCCCGCGTCCCTGCTCGAGGCGCAGCTCTTCGGCCACGAGCGCGGCAGCTTCACCGGCGCCCACCAGCGCACGGCCGGCTATTTCGAGACCGCCCACGGCGGCACGTTGTTCCTGGACGAGATCACGGAGATGCCGCTGCCCATGCAGACGGTGCTGCTGCGCGCTCTCGAGGAGCGGCGCATCCGCCGCGTGGGCGGCGAAGCCGATATCCCGGTCGATGTCCGCGTGCTCGCCGCGACCAATCGCGATCCCGAGCAGGCCGTTCGCAGTGGCCTCCTGCGCGAAGACCTTCTTTATCGCCTGAGCGTTTTCCCGATCGAAGTCCCGCCGCTTCGCCACCGCGAGGACGACATCGAGCTGCTCGCCCGCCATTTCCTCGCGAAGCTGAACACCGAGTCCGGCTCGCATCGCCGGCTGTCGACGCGCTCGCTGGCCGTCCTTCGCACCTATCCGTGGCCGGGCAACGTGCGCGAGCTCAAGAACGCGATCGAGCGGGCCTACATTCTTTCCGACAACGAGGTGGAGATCGCTCCGGGTGAAGTGAGCCTGCGGGCCGCCACGCGCGTCGAGGGCAATGCCCTCAGCATCGCCCTGGGCACGACGCTCGCCGATGCGCAGCGCGACTTGATCCTCGCGACCCTGGCCCAGCTTCGCGGCGACAAGGAACGCACCGCGAAGACCCTGGGCATCTGCCTGAAGACCCTCTACAACCGCCTCCAGGTCTACCAGGAAGTGCGCGGCGGCTAGCCCGGCCGCGCTGCGGCGTGGCGTGGCGCGGATGCGAGCGCGGATCCACCGGTGCATGCGGCGGGTCCTTCGGCCGCTCGCGGTGGACCTTGTCCGGGCGCGCTTCGCTGGGCGGGCTGCGGCCGTCGGAAGGCGGCGGTACGTGCGGGATGTGTTCCTTGGTCATGGGGCTCTCCGGTCGCGGACCGCGTGCTTTGCGCGGCACTGAGGAACCTGTGACGCCCGCCGCGCGACTAAATTCCCATCGACCGCAACGTTAAGGAAGACCCATGCCCCGTCCCCTGTGGAAAGGCGCCATCAGCTTCGGCCTCGTGAACGTTCCCGTGGCCATCTACCCGGCCGCATCGCGCGACGGCATCAGCTTCGACTGGCTCGACAAGCGCGACATGGCCCCGGTGGGCTACAAGCGCGTGAACAAGGAGACGGGCAAGGAAGTGCCCAAGGAGCAGATCGTGAAGGGCCTCGAGTACGAGGACGGCCACTACGTCGTGCTGTCCGACGCCGAGATCAAGTCGGCCAACACCAAGGCCACGCAGACGATCGACATCGTGGCGTTCGTGGACGCGGAGTGCATCTCCCCGCTGTACTTCGACTCCCCCTACTACGTCGCCCCGGGTCCGCGCGGCGACAAGGTCTATGCGTTGCTGCGCGAGACGATGCGCAAGGAAGGCAAGGTCGGCGTCGCCTACGTGGTGCTCCAGACCAAGCAGCACCTGGCCGCGGTGCTCGTGCAAGGCAACCACCTCGTGATGATGACGCTGCGTTGGGCGAGCGAGATGCGCGACGCCAAGGCCATCGACGTGCCGCCGGCGAGCTTGAAGAGCTCGGGCGTGCGTGACAACGAGATCAAGATGGCCACGCAGCTGCTGAAGGATATGAGCGAGAAGTGGGAGCCGGGCCAGTACCACGACAAGTTCCACGACGACATCATGGCGCTGGTGAAGAAGAAGGTCGCCGCGGGCAAGACCGAGGAGGTCATGAAGCCGGAGAAGGAAGCCGAGGAGAAGCCCTCGAACGTGATCGACCTCACGGAGCTGCTGAAGCAGAGCCTGGCGAAGAAGGGTGACAAGGGCCGCAAGGCTCCCGCGGCATCCGTGCGCAAGACGCCCGCCCGCAAGGCGGCTGCGCGGAAGCCTGCTGCTTCGCAGGCGCGGCGTCGCGCGGCGTAGATGCCCGCGCCGCCCGGAGCCCACCGCTCTCCCCTTCCCGCTTTCCTCCCTCCGCAGCTCGCCACGCTGGTGGATCGCCCACCCGCGGACGCGAGCGGCTGGAGCTACGAGATGAAGTGGGACGGTTATCGCATCCTCGCGCGCGCGACCGGGGCCGACGTGAGGCTCTTCACGCGGAACGGCAACGACTGGACCGCCCGCCTCGGCCCGCTGGCCCGCGACCTCGCGAAGCTGAAGCTGCGCGAGGCGTGGATCGACGGCGAGATCGTCGTCCTCGACGACAAGGGCGTGCCGAGCTTCCAGCGCCTGCAGAACGCGTTCGACGAAGGCCACGTCTCGCCGATCCAATACCGCGTGTTCGACCTTCCTTTCCACGACGGTCTCGACCTGCGCGACGTGGCCCTGGAACAGCGCCGCGCTCGCCTCGGACGGCTTCTCGAGAGGAAGACGACGCCGGCCTCGGTGCGTTTCAGCGAAGACTTCGATGCCGCCGGCGGCGAGCTCCTCGAAGCGGCATGCCGCATGGAGCTGGAAGGCCTGATCGGAAAGCGGCGCGACGGCGCGTACGTTTCAGGCCGCTCGAAGGCGTGGATCAAGCTGAAGTGCAAGAAGCGCCAGGAGTTCGTCGTCGTCGGCTACACCGAGCCGCGCGGATCGCGTTCGGGGTTCGGAGCGCTGCTCCTTGGCGTGAACGGACCGGAAGGATTGCGCTATGCGGGCAAGGTCGGCACGGGCTTCGACCAGCGCCTGCTCGACTCGGTGTACGGGAGGCTCTCGAAGCTGGAGGCGAAGCAGATCGACCTCGCGCAACCGCCCACGGGCTACGAGGCCCGCGGCGTGCACTGGGTGAAGCCCAAGCTGGTGGCCGAGGTGGAATTCGCCGAGTGGACGGGCGAAGGGATCGTGCGCCAGGCCGTGTTTCGCAGCTTGCGCGACGACAAGCCCGCGGCGGCGATTCGCCGCGAGCGTGCCGCGAAGGCCTGACTAGCGAAGCGCGGACGTGTCGATGCGAAGGGCGCTGGAACGCCGGCGCGCATCCGCCAGCGCGATGCCGCGGGCTTCCATCATCTCGCCGGCCCAGTATTCCTGGCGGCCTTCGAGCACGCGGAAGTCGTCGTCCGTGATGCGGCCCCATTGCTGCAGGACCAGCCCTTTCAGCTGCCGGTAGTTGCCGGCGAGGATCTCGCGATTCATTGAAAAGCTCCGTGGGGAACGAGGGAGTGTCAGGCAAACCCCTTGCACGTCTCATGCCAGAGACTGCGCGGGGCATGGGGTCTGACAACGTTTCGCGTCGGTAGTTTTTTCCCGCAACGCAGGAACACCGTTCGTCGGACTCCACGAAGGGTTCGCGGTTTCCCCTCTGTACGGGCGCGTTGGCACGGCCATTGCAGTAGTCCATTCAAGTCAACTCGAATGGAGTACCCCCATGAGTATCGGAATGATCGTTCTCATCATCCTCGTGCTGCTGCTGGTCGGCGCCGTCCCCGCATGGCCGCACAGCACCAGCTGGGGCTACGGTCCGAGCGGCGTTCTGGGCCTCGTGCTCGTCGTCGTCATCGTGCTGTTGCTGATGGGCCGCATATAACGCTTTTCCCCCGACATCCTTTCCCACCCAACGACCGGAGAAAAACCATGACGTTCGAACGCAAGAAGATCTTCCTCGCCATCCTCGCCACCAGCGCCGTACTGACCGCGTGCACGAAGGAAACCAGCACCACGAGCACGACGCGCGAGACGACCAGCGCGCCGCCGACCTCGACCGCGAGCACCACGCAGTCGTCGACGACCACCACCACGCCGGCCTCGCCGACGGATTCGTCGACCACCACGTCGTCGACCACGACCACGACGCCGCCCCCGTCCTCGACGCCGCCGCCGAGCACCACGACCACCACGACCACCGACACGACGGTGAAGAAGTAAAAAATGATCAAGCCCTTCTTCCTGTCGCAGAAGACCGCGGACGCGATGCAGCGCACGCAGGCCGGCAAGGCCGGCTACATCCTGCTGTGGCTGCTGGGCGTGCCGATTCCCATCCTGTTCCTCATCTACCTGCTGCGCGGTTGCAGCTAAAACCACCGGAGAGAGACCCATGAAGACGATGAAACCCCTTAGCGCCGCGCTTGCCGTGGCGATCCTGGCCGTGACCGGCGCTGCTGTTGCGCAGGTGTCGGCCGACAAGACCGGCAAGTCCACGTCGGGCAACACGCCGGTCGCGACCCCGGTCACTCCGGGCGCCCCGGGCCACCCCCTGTCCGGCACGGGCGACGATCCTGCCTATGGCCGCTACTGGACGGCGCTCGACGCCAACGGCGACGGCAAGGTCACGCGCGACGAGTACCTGAACTACTACGGCAAGCGCTACGACTCGTACGACACGACCAAGCGGGGCTACTACGACCGCCAGTCGGCTCGCTCGCTGTACCTCGAGCGCGAGATGAGCAAGACCGACGGGCAGCCGAAGGGCGATCCGCTGAATCCGACCACCAAGAAATGAACGCAGCCGCATCTGAAGGAGCGGCCCCGCTCGCGATCCACGTCGACCTCTCGCGAGAGGGGTTGTGGGAAATCCGCGAGCGGGGCTGCGATCGCATGCTGGCGACGTTCGGCGACGAGGACGATGCCTGCGCGTATGCGGACGGCATCGCCCGCGTCGTGCAGGGTGCCTGCATCGTGGTGAACGGCCAGGCGCGTACCGGCTCTCGCCACGTTCGCATCGCGCCCGGCTAGTTCCGGGCGGTGTCCTAGCCGGGGCGGGTCATCGCCTCGGGCTTCACCCAGCCGTCGAATTGCTCGGCCGTCACGTGGCCGAGCGCCAGTGCCGCCTCGCGCAGGCCCGTGCCTTCCTTGTGGGCCTTCTTCGCGATCTCCGCCGCCTTGTCGTAGCCGATGTGCGGCGCCAGTGCCGTCACGAGCATGAGCGAGCCCGCCACCAGCGTGCGGATGCGCTCGTGGTTGGGCTCGATGCCGCGCGCGCAATGCTCGTCGAAGCTGGCCGACGCATCGGCGACGAGCCGCGTGCTCTGCAGGAACGCATAGGCGATCACGGGCTTGAACACGTTCAGCTCGAGGTGCCCCTGCGCGCCGCCGAAGTTCACCGCGACGTCGTTGCCCATCACCTGGCAGCACGCCATGGTGAGCGCCTCGGCCTGCGTGGGATTCACCTTGCCCGGCATGATCGAGCTGCCGGGCTCGTTTTCCGGAATGAGGATCTCGCCGAAACCCGAGCGCGGACCACTTGCGAGGAGGCGAACGTCGTTGGCGATCTTCATGAGCGAGGCCGCCGCCCCTTTCAGCGCGCCGTGCGCGTTCACCAGGGCGTCGTGCGCGGCGAGGGCCTCGAACTTGTCCGGCGCCGAGACGAAGGGATGGCCGGTGGCGCTCGCGAGCTCCGCGGCGACGCGCTCGCCGAACTCGCGATGCGTGTTGAGCCCCGTGCCCACCGCGGTGCCACCTACTGCGAGCTCGCAGCAATGCGGCAGCGCGTCGCGCAGGTGTCCCACGGCGTGCGCGAGCTGCGCCTTGTAGCCCGACATCTCCTGCCCGAGCGTGAGCGGCGTGGCGTCCTGCAAATGCGTGCGGCCGATCTTCACCACGTCGCGGAAGGCCTCCGACTTCTTCGCGAACGTTCCGCGCAGCGCTTCGAGCGAGGGGATGACGCGCTCGCGAAGCGCCGTGACCGCGGCGACGTTCATCGCGGTCGGGAAGATGTCGTTGGACGATTGGCCGCGGTTCACGTCGTCATTCGGATGCACGAGGCGGCCTTCGCCACGCGGGCCGCCCAGGAGCTCGCTCGCGCGGTTGGCGAGGACCTCGTTCGCGTTCATGTTGGTCTGCGTGCCGGAACCGGTCTGCCACACGACCAGGGGAAACTCGCCGGGCCACTTGCCCGCGAGCACCTCGTCGGCCGCGGCCATGATCGCGTCGGCCTTGTCGGGTGTCAGCGTGCCGAGGTCGCGATTGACCCGGGCGCAGGCACGCTTCACCTGCACGAGGGCCCGTACCAGCTCGTCCGGCATGCGTTCGCCGGAGATCTTGAAGTGCTCGACGGAGCGTTGCGTCTGCGCGCCCCACAGCCGCTCGTCCGGGACCTCGATGGGTCCGAAGGTGTCCTTTTCGATGCGCTTGGCTGCCATGTCACGGCCCCTTGGTAGAATCGACGCCTCCATGAACTATACCGAGCGCTACACCCGCACGGCGATCGCGCTGCACTGGATCGCCGCCGTCCTCATCCTCGGCAACCTTGCGTGGGGCCTGTACATGGTCTCGCTGGAGTTCTCGCCGGCGAAGCTCAAGTACTACTCCTGGCACAAGTGGACGGGCGTGACGATCTTCGTGCTGGCCGCGGCGCGCCTGCTGTGGCGGCTGAAGCATCCCGCGCCGCCCCTGCCCGCGCACATGCCCGTGTGGGAGAGCCGTGCCGCGCATGCCTCGCACATCCTGCTCTATGTCCTATTCTTCGCAGGGCCATTGACGGGCTGGCTCTTCAGCTCCGCCGGCGGTTTCCAGACCGTCTACTTCGGTGTCCTGCCGATTCCCGATCTCCTCGGGAAGGATCGCGAGCTGGCCGATGTTCTCAAGGTGGTGCACCGCTCCACGGTCTATGCGTTAGGTGGACTGATCGCTCTCCACGCCGCGGCCGCCGTGAAGCACCACGTCATCGACCGCGACGATGTCCTCACCCGCATGCTGCCGTTCCTGAAGCCCCGCCCTCCCGCCCCAACTCCTACGGTCCTGCCTCCCACGCCATGAAACGAATCGCCCTCCTGCTCGTTGCCGCGCTCTTCGCGCTCCCGGCTCTCGCCGCGCCGAAGAAGATCGATGCCTCGAAGAGCTACATCCGCTTCGTGTCGAAGCAGATGAACGTCCCCGTCGAAGGCAAGTTCAAGACCCTCGACGGCACCGTGGACTTCGACCCGAAGAAGCCCGAGGCCACGAAGGCCGAGTTCGAGGTGGACCTGGGCTCCATCGACATGGGGACCACGGAAGGCGAGACCGAGGCCAAGCGTCCGCTGTGGTTCAACGTGCCGCAGTTCCCCAAGGGCAAGTTCACCGTGTCCTCGGTGAAGGCCGCGGGCCCGAACAAGTTCGAGGCCGCGGGCGCGCTCACCATCAAGGGCATCACCCAGAACATCACGACGTCGTTCACGCTCAACGACGCCGGAACCACGCGCACCGTCGAAGGCCAGTTCACGCTGAAACGCCTGCAGTTCAAGATCGGCGAGAAGCAATGGGCCGACACCGAAACCGTTGCCGACGACGTCCTCGTCAAGTACCGCTTCGTCCTTCCCCTCTGATTCTTCCTCCAGGAGCCCTGCCCCCTATGAAACGCCTGCTCATCGCGGCCGCAATCGCCGCCGCCCTTCCCGCCGCCGCCCAGGAAACCTACTCGGTGGACGCCGCCCACACCGTTCCCGTGTTCGAGGTGAAGCACCTCGGCATGTCCACGCAGCGCGGCATGTTCACCAAGGCCAGCGGCAAGATCACCATCGACCGCGCGGCCAAGAAGGGCAACGCCGACATCACGATCGACATGACCTCGGTCTCCACCAGCGTGTCGAAGCTGAACGACCACCTCAAGGCCGACGATTTCTTCGGCGCCGAGAAATTCCCGACGGCCACGTTCAAGGGCAGCGACTTCAAGTTCGAAGGCGACAAGCTGGTCTCGGTGGGCGGCAACCTCACGCTGAAGGGCGTCACCAAGCCGGTCACGCTCGCCGTGAGCGCCTTCAACTGCGGCAACCATCCGATGAACAAGAAAGCCATGTGCGGCGCCGATGCCTCGGTGACCATCAAGCGCAGCGACTTCGGCGTGAGCTACGGCATCCCCGCCATCAGCGACGACGTGAAGCTCTCGATCCCGGTCGAAGCCTTCAAGGACTAGCTTGCTCGCGCAGCACTTCGCCCGCTTCTTCGCGGCGAACCCCGGCTGGCTCCACTTCGGGGCGCACAGCCACCATCCCTGGCCCGATGCCACCCAGTCCGCCCACGAGCGGTACTGGGTGGACTCCGCCACGCGCGTCGACCGCAAGTGGGACAAGGTCTTCGGCGAGATCGTCCCGGCCGCGCAAGGCCACGTCGCGCGGCTGCTCAACCTCGAGGACGCGAAGCAGGTCGCCTTCGCGCCCAACACGCACGAGTTCGTGGCCCGCCTCTTCTCGTGCCTCGATTTCTCCCGGCCCGTTCGCGTGCTCGCGAGCGCGCATGAGTTCCACAGCTTCCGCCGCCAGGCGCGGCGCCTGGTCGAGACCGGGCGCGTGGAGCTGGTGGAAATTCCCGCGGAGCCGTACGAGACCTTCCCTTCCCGCTTCGCCGAGGCCTGCGCGCACGGCGGCTGGGACATGGTCTGGCTCTCGCAGGTGTTCTTCGATTCCGGCTTCGTCGTGAACGGTCTTGCCACGATCGTCGAGGCCGCGCCGCCGGAGGCCCTCGTGGTGATCGATGGTTACCACGCGTTCTGTGCGCTGCCGGTCGACCTGGAGCTGATCCGCGATCGTGCGTTCTACATCGCGGGCGGCTACAAGTACGCGATGAGCGGCGAAGGCGCGTGCTTCCTCGCCGTGCCGCCCGGCAATACCTCGCGGCCGGCGGATACCGGCTGGTTCGCCTCGTTCGAGACACTGAGTGGCCCGCCACCCGACCGAGTGCCCTACTCCGAAGGCGCGATGCGCTTCTGGGGCGCGACGTTCGATGCCTCGGGCCTCTACCGCTTCGGTGCGGCGATGGACTGGATGCAGGCAGCCGGTGCCACGCCCGCGGCGATCCACGAGCACGCGCAGCAGCTGCAGGAGCGCTTCCTCGGCGGCCTCGCGTCGATCGGTTCGCCGCGCCTTGCACCCTCGCACCTCGTGCCCGGCATGGGCATCGAGCGTGGCAACTTCCTCACGTTCGATCTCGACGATGCGGAAGCGGTCCACAAGCGCATCGTGGATGCGGGCATCTACGTCGACCGCCGCGGCCGGCGCGTGCGCTTCGGCTTCGGCGTGTACCACGACACGGCGAGCGTCGACGCGCTCATCGGTAAGCTCGGCGCCATCCTGCGATAATCGGCCATGTCCCGGCCGCTCGCCTCCGCCCGCATCAAGCGCATCGCGTGGATCCTCGCGATCGCCGGAGTCATCCCGTTCGCCGTCGCCACCGCGTTCATGTTCCGCGGCGAGGCGCACGTGCGCGTGCCGGCCATCGCGGCGCTCATCACCTACTCCGCGGTGGTCCTCTCGTTCCTGGGCGGCATCGAGTGGGGCCTGGCGCTGCGCGAAGAAGCCGGCAACGAAATGACGCGCGCTGTCGCGCTGGGTCTCTCTACCGTTCCTTCGCTCGCCGCCTGGACCGTGCTGTGGCTGAACGGGCCGACGCAGCAGATCGGCACGGCGATCGGGATCTTCGTCTTCGCGTGGGGGGCGGACCAGTACCTCGCTTCGCGCGGATTGCTGCCCACGTGGTTCGTGGACCTGCGAACGGCCATCACCGGCGTGGTGACCGTGATCCTCGCGGTTGCCCTCTGGCGAGTCTGGTCGACCTGACCAAAGAAGGGCGCTATCCACGGATAAACACGGATAAACACAGATGACTTTCTCGATGTGGGTCAGGACGACAACGCAAACGCCCTAGACATCCATCCGTGTTTATCCGTGGATGATGCCTTGCCTTATTTCTTTTTCCCGCCAGGGACGACGAAGCGCGAGAGCCACGCAAAGAACTCCTCATACCAGAGCTTCGAGTTCCGCGGCTTGAGGATCCAGTGGTTCTCATCCGGGAAGAACACCAACCGAGCCGGCACGTCCTTCGCCTTCAGCGTGTTGTAGTACGCGAGGCCCTGTGAATCCGGCACGCGGTAGTCGAGCAGGCCGTGGATCACCAGCGTCGGCGTCTTCATCCCCTTCGCATGGGCGCGCGGGTTCTGGGCCTCGACCTTCTTCGAGTCGTCCCAGTAGAAAGCCCCGACCTCCTTCGGATGCCAGTACCAGGCATCGTCGGAGAACATCGCCACCCAGTCGAAGCAACCCGCATGGCACACGTAGGCCTTGTAGCGGTCGGTGTGCGCGTTCATCCACGCGACCATGTAGCCGCCGTAGCTGCCGCCCGCGGCGAGCAGGCGGTCCTTGTCGATGAAGCCCTGCTTCAGCATGTAGTCGGTGCCGGCCTCCACGTCGGCGAGCTCGCGCTTGCCGAGCTCGTGCTCGATCGACTCGAGGTAGCCCTGCCCGAACGACGAAGACCCGTGGTAGTTCACGCACACCACCACGTAGCCCTGCGCGGCGAACACGTGGTTGTTCCAGCGGAAGTGGAAGTTGTCGCCCCAAGCCGAGTGCGGGCCGCCATGGATGTTGTGCAGCAGCGGCCACTTCTTCTTCGGGTCGAAGTCGGGCGGGTAGATCACCCACATCTGCACGCGCTCGCCCTTCCAGCCCTTGATGAAGTGCTCCTCGACCTTGCCGAAGCGGAACTTGGCCATCCGCTTCGCGTTGAACGACTCGATCGGCCGTTCTTCGCCTGAAGCGTCGAGCGCGAACACCGCGGGCGGCGAGCCCATCGTGTTGCGCACGAACACCGTCATGCCGCCGTTGACGTCGAAGTCGCCGACCGTCCCGCCCTGGGCGATGACCGTGGGTTGCTTCGCGCCGAGCGGGAAGCGGAAGAGATGCGTGCGGGCGCCGTCCTCGGCATGGAACACCAGCGCGGCGCTGTCGGCGGTCCAGGCGAGCGGGGCCGCGATGCTGCGGTCCCAGCCGGCGGTGATCACCTTCACGCCCTTCTTGCGGCGGTCGACGAGCGCGACCTGGTCCGCGGCCACCGGGCTCTTGCGAAGGTCCTGGGTGAAGAGCGCGATCCACTTGCCGTCGGGCGAATAGCGCGGGCTCCCGTGCGACAGGGGCGAGCGCTCGGTGAGCGGCGTGACCTTGCGCGTGCGGACCTCGATCGCGGCCACGTGGTAGTCGTGGTCGAAGCGCTTTTCGGCCGCCGGATCGTAGGTGAAGGCGATCTCGGCGCCATCGGGCGAGATGTCGTAGTGGTGCGAAGCCGTGTCGTTCCACGGCAGCTCCCATTTCGTGGCCTCGAAGAGGTCGCGGACCTTGCCCGAGCCCACGTCGACCACGAAGAGGTGCGGCACGCGGCCGTCGGTGATCCAGTGGTCCCAGAAGCGGTAGGCGGAGTGCTCGGCGACGTGCGCCTTCACCGGATCGTCCTTGCGGGCCTTCAGCTTCTTCGCCTGGGCTTCGGCGCCCCTCACGTTCGGCCATACCCACGAGACGAACGCAACGCGCTTCGAATCGGGAAACCACTTGATGCAAGAGACACCCGTGGCGAGCGAGGTCACGCGCCGGGCCTCGCCGCCATCGGGGGCGATCACGTAGAGCTGGGCCTCGTCGTCCTCTTCGCGCCTGGCCACGAAGGCGATGGTGCCGCCGTCGGGCGACCAGCGCGGCTCGCCGTCCTTTTCACCCGCGTGCGTGAGGCGGCGCGGCTCGCCGCCGAAGGTCGAGAGGAGCCAGAGGCTCGTGCGGCCCTTGTTGTCCTCCATGTCGTAAGCCGCGACGCTGACGCACGCCTGGGCTCCGTCGGGCGAGAGCGTGGGCTGCGCGGGACGTTCGATCTTCCAGAGGTCCTCGACGGTGATCCGCTTGGCCATCTCATGCTCCCCGAAAAGAAAAACGCACCGGATACCGGTGCGTGAAATGGACGCGATTGTAGCAGCGCGTCCGGCCTCGGGAATCTGGGTGTGGATTGCTCAATGCACGGTGGTGGCCCAGGCAGCGGCGAGCTGGCGGCAGGTGTGGCGCACGTGCTCCCCCACTTGGGGGTGCCGGCCGAGCAGCTGCAGGTGGCGCTCGACCATGCACGCGATGCGCGGACAACCGCTGCGGGCGTGGCAACTCATCAGGTAGATCGCCGCCGCAAGCAGGCGGTCGGCTTCGCCGGTTTCGGCGGCTTCCACGCTCACGCCGTGAGGATCAGTTTTCCCAGGCGGGTGTGGCGCAGGCGGTACTCGCGCCCGTTGTGGAGGATGACGACCTCCGGGCGGCCCTTCAGCAGCGAGGTGCTCTCGACGACGGGCGTCGGAGGCGAGTCCAGCATCGGGGCGGGAGCGGGCGAGGTCGGCAGCATCGAGCTCATGGTGGGGGCCTTGCGGGGTTGACGGATGCGACAGGACGAATCCTATTGCGAATCTTTCTCATTTGCAAGCTCATTCGTAAACAGCTAGAATCCGGTCCATGTACATCTGCAACTGCAACGGCATCACCGAGCGCGAAATCCGCGGCGCCGTGGAGCTCGGCTGCACCACGCTGCACGACCTGCGGCGCGACCTCGGCGTGGCCACCTGCTGCGGCAAGTGCGCGCCCGACGCGCGCAAGGTCCTTCGCACCTGCACCCGCAATTGCGCGACCTGCCCGTCGGAGGCCTTCGCCGGGGGCGACGATTGAGGCTCGCCACCGCCGAGGACTACTACCCCAGTAGCGCGAGCTCGAGGGCCACGGTGCTCTCGATGATCATCGGGGCCCATGTCATCGCGGGCATCGCCGTGGTCTCCATGGGGGGCGTGGTCTACGTGGCCAAGAACGTCCCCATGCTGGTCCAGATCCTTCCCGAGCCCGTGGCTCCCAAGCCCGCGACGCCGCTCCGCCCGTTGCCGATGCCGGTCATGAAGCCGCCGGAAATCCGGTTGCCCAACCCGCCGGTGATCGAGAACACCATCACCGTCCGGCTGGAAGAAAAACCGGTCCCGCAGGCGCCGGTGCCCGCTCCCGTGGCCGCCGTCGCAGCCGCGAATCCCTCGCCCTCGGTCGAGCCGCCGCGCGGGGACCTCGCCTATCTCAACAATCCGGCCCCGAGCTACCCGGCGTATGCGAAGCGCGCGCGTGAGCAAGGCGTGGTGATGCTGCGCGTGCGGGTCGATGCCTCCGGCGGCGTCGAGGGTATCGAGATCCACAAGTCCAGCGGCTCGCAGCGTCTCGACGACGCGGCGCTCGCCGCGGTGAAACGCTGGCGCTTTGCACCCGCCCGCATGGGCGACCGTCCGATCTCCGGCGTCGCGCTCGTGCCGATCCACTTCCAGCTCGAAGGCTAGAGCCCCTCCATGCGCTCCCTTCGCGGGCTTCTCGTCGCCCTTTGCCTGCTCGTGCCCGCTGTCGCCTCCGCGCAGGATGCGGCGCTGGCCGTTCACCTGCTGGACTACATCGCGGTGGACTACGACGGCGCCGTCGCGGACGGCAAGGTGAAGAGCGTCGAGGAATACAAGGAGATGACGGAGTTCGCGGCCACCGTCGCCGAAACGATCGCCAAGTTGCCCGCCACGCCCGGCAAGGAGAAGCTCGATGCCGGCGCGAAGGCGCTCATCGATCGCATCGCGGCCAAGGCCTCGCCGGACGAAGTGGCCGGCCTCGCCCAGCAGCTCCGCCAGTCCGTGGTGACGGCCTACAAGGTGGCCATCGGTCCGAAGCGCGCCCCCGACCTCGCACGCGGCGCGGCCCTTTTCGCCGAGCATTGCGCCACGTGCCACGGGGCCACGGGCCTGGGCGACGGCATCGCCGCCAAGGGCCTCGATCCCGCGCCCACCAACTTCCACGACCGCGAGCGCCAGTCGCTTCGCAGCGCGCACGGCCTCTACAACACGATCACGCGCGGCGTCGAAGGCACGGCGATGCGCTCGTTCAGGGAGCTCTCCGACGCCGATCGCTGGGCGCTCGCGTATGTCGCGTCGAACTTCGGCACCACCGACGACGAGCGCGCCAAGGGCAAGACGCTGCTGGCCAACGACGCGGTGAAGGCGAAGTGGACCTCGCAATCCGCGATCGCCGGCCGCACGCCGCGAGAAGTGAAGGCCGATGGCGGCGATGAAGCGCTCGCCGTGCTGGCCTATCTCCGCGCCAATCCTGCCCTGCTCGACCAGGGCAAGCCCTCGCCGATCGATTTCGCGCGCGACAACCTCGCCCGCAGCGTCGAGCTCTACGCGAAGGGCGATGCCGACGGCGCCACCCAGGCCGCCCTCACCGCCTACCTCGAGGGCTTCGAGCTGGTGGAATCCTCGCTCGCCACGATCGACGAGCCGCTGGTGCGCCGCGTCGAGAACGCGATGATCGAGTACCGCAACGCCATCAAGTCCGGCAAGCCCATCGCCGAGGTGCGGGCCCTGGCGAAGAAGGCGGACGATCTCCTCGAGGATTCGCGCGAGGCGCTCTCGGGATCGCTCTCTCCCACCGCGGCGTTCATCGCGGCGTTCGTGATCCTGCTTCGCGAAGGCCTCGAAGCCGTGCTCGTCGTGGCCGCGCTGCTCGCGTTCCTGCGCCGCGGCGGCCAGACCCAGGCGCTCAAGTACGTGCACGCGGGATGGATCTCCGCCCTCGCCCTCGGCGCGGTGACCTGGTATGTGGCGACGACGCTGATCGCCATCAGCGGAGCCCATCGCGAGGTGACCGAAGGCATCACCGGCCTCGTCGCCGCGGCGATGCTCCTTTATGTGGGCTTCTGGCTGCACGACAAGTCGCACGCGCAGGCCTGGCAGGGCTTCCTGATGCGCGGCGCCCAGGGGATCGAGACCGGGGCCAAGTGGGGCCTGGCGCTCATGGCCTTCCTCGCCGTCTATCGCGAGGTGTTCGAGACGGTGCTCTTCTACCAGGCCCTGTGGATCCAGGCGCCGGGCGAGCAGCACGCGATCCTGGGCGGCCTCGGCGTGGCGCTCGTGTGCCTCGCGGCCATCACCTTCGCGATGCTTCGCTATTCGATCCGCATGCCGCTGGGCCTCTTCTTCGGGGTGGGCGGCATCCTGCTCGCCGTGCTCGCGATCATCCTGGCGGGCAATGGCGTCGCCGCGCTGCAGGAAGCAGGCTGGATCCCGATCACACCCGTCGACTTCATCACGCTGTCCTGGCTCGGCATCCACCCCAACGTGCAGGCGCTCGCCACGCAGGTCGTGCTGGCGATCGTCGTCGTGGTCCTTCTTCGCGCCTCGCGCCGGAGGGCGGCCGCCCACTGATTCGGTTTTTCGAACGCAGCACCTTCGCGCCAGCCAGCCCTCCGCGGGCAAGCCAGCCTCCAAGCATTTTTTCCGGGAGAGAAAAATGGCACAACGCCCCAGCACCACCCGCAGCATTCCGTTCCAGACGCGCACCCTCGCCGACGTGATCCGCAACCAGTTCGCCCCCGCGGCATTCGGCCTCGCCTGCGCGCTGCCGCTCGCCGTGATGGCACAGACGCCGCCGGCCGAGAAGAAGGACGACAAGGACAAGAAGGAGACGCAGCTCCCCGAAGTGAAGGTGAAGAGCACCGTCGACCCGGGCTTCAAGGTCGAGGTGACGACCACGGCCACCAAGACCGAGACGCCGCTTCGCGACATCCCGCAGTTCATCAACACGGTGCCCGAGGCGCTGATCCGCTCGCAGAACGCCACGTCGCTCTCCGACGCGCTGCGTAACGTCCCCGGCGTGACCTACGCCGCGGGCGAAGGAGGCACGCAGGCGAACCAGGTGTTCTACCTCCGCGGCTTCCCGGCGGGCGGCGACATCTTCATCGACAGCGTCCGCGACCTCGGCGAATACAACCGCGACCTCTTCGCGACCGAGACGGTGGAAGTCCTGAAGGGCCCGTCCGCGCTGATCTTCGGCCGCGGCGCCACCGGCGGCATCATCAACCAGACCTCGAAGGTCCCGGGCGTCATCAGCCGCAACGAAGCCGCGTTCACGTTCGGCAACTTCGACCGGAAGCGCCTCACGGCGGACTTCAACGTGCCCGTGGGCGAGGACAATGCCGCGCGCATCGTCGGCCTCTGGGAAGATTCCGGCTCCTACCGCTACCCGCAGGACGTGAAGCGCTACGGCCTGGCGCCGAGCGTGCGCTTCGGCATCGGCCACCCGCTCGAGATCACGCTGTCCTACTACTACCTCAAGACCGAGGACGTGACCGACTACGGCCAGCCTTCGCTTACGCCGGCCTTCACCGGCAACGGCATGTTCGAGATGCCGCCGGTGTCGCCCGAGAACTACTACGGCTACGCCAAGCACGACTACGCGAACCACGAGACCAACATCTTTACGGCGCGGATCGACTACCGCATCGACCGGAACGTGAGCCTGCGGAACGTCACTCGCCTCGCCAAGTACGAGCGCCAGGTGGAAGCCACCATCTCCACGCTTTCGGGCACCGACATGAACGGCGCGCCGGTCACGCCGAACACCCCGATGGAGCTGCTGCGCGTCCAGCGCAACCACGACTCGGGCAGGACGCGCGACAACGACGACACGGCGTTCATCAACCAGACGGACATCAGCTGGAAGCTGCAGACCGGCAGCGTGAAGCACACGATCCTCACCGGCATGGAGCTCGCGCGCGAGAAGCTCGATCGCGTGGGCTACGTCCTCGACGCGAACCCCAACCAGGCCGGCACCCAAGCTCCGACGTCGTTCACGCCGTTCCTCAACCCGGACCCGAACACCGAGCTCACCTACACCAAGACCCCGGGCGTTCGTGCGCTGGCCGAAGGCACCACCGCGGCCCTCTACTTCCAGGACCAGTTCGAGTTCAGCGACCAGTGGAAGGCGCTGCTGGGCGTGCGCTACGACCACTTCAAGGCCGAAGCGCGCACCGAGAACATCATCGCGGGCACCATCGCGACCGGCCCCTTCGACCGCACCGAGAAGATGTGGAGCGGCCGCGGCGGCATCATCTGGCAACCGACGACGACGCAGTCCTATTACGTCTCGATCGGCAACTCGTACAACCCGTCGGGCGAGCTGGCCGTGTATGGCCAGAACGGCACGAACCTGAACCCGACCAACGAGAACCTCGATCCCGAGAAGAACGTGGGCTACGAGATGGGTGCGACCTGGGACTTCGCCGACGGCCTGCAGATCCGCAGCGCGATCTTCCGCAACGAGAAGACCAACGCGCGCCGCCTGGACGAGACGGGCGCCACCGTGCTGACCGGAAAGCGCCGCGTCGACGGCATCGAGATCCAGTTCGCCGGCAACATCCTGCCCAACTGGGAGGTCTACAGCGGCATCGCGTTCATGACGGGCAAGATCGTGTCGTCGAACGCGAACCAGGGCAAGACGCCGCTCGGAGTCGCCGATGTCGCTGGCAACGTCTGGACCACGTACAAGTTCGCCGGCGGCTGGGAAATCGGCGGCGGCGTGCGCGGCACGTCGGGCTTCTGGCTGAACGACGCCAACACGGGTGAAGTGCCCGCGGCGGCCATCGTCGACCTGACGGCGGCCTACGTGAAGGCCAACTATGAAGTGCGCCTCAACGTGACCAACGTCGCGGACAAGACGTACTACATTGGGGGTTACCAGAACAACCCGAACCGCGTGATCCCCGGCGAGCCGCGTACGTACGCCGTGACCCTGCGCTACTCGTTCTAAAAGTATTCGCGTCCAGCCACCCTAAAGGCAGCCACGACCATGCTTCTCCAGATTCCCGGCCTGCTTACGCCGGAACAAGTCGCCCACTTCCGCTCGCGCCTCGACAGCTCGGGTTGGGTGGACGGCAACGTCACCTCCGGCCACCAGTCGGCCAAGGCGAAGTACAACGAGCAGATCCCGGAAGAAAGCCCGCTGGCGCGCGAGCTGGGCGAGACGATCCTCATCGCGCTGTCGAAGAACCCGCTCTTCATGTCGGCCGCGTTGCCGAAGCAGGTGTTCCCGCCGCTGTTCAACCGATACCGGGAAGGAATGACCTTCGGCAGCCACGTCGATGCCGCGATGCGGGGGCACAAGCCGACGGCAGTTCGCATCCGTACCGACATCTCGGCCACGCTCTTCCTGTCGCCACCCTCGGAGTACGATGGTGGGGAGTTGCTCGTGGAGGACACGTACGGCGTGCAGCGCGTGAAGCTCGAAGCGGGCTCGCTGGTGCTCTACCCGGCCACCAGCCTGCATCGCGTGGAGCCCATCACCCGGGGTGCCCGCGTGGCGTCCTTCTTCTGGATCCAGAGCATGGTGCGGGAAGACGCGCAGCGCGCCCTGCTCTTCGACCTGGACATGGCGATCGTCCGCCTCTCCTCCGAACGGCCGGACGATCCGACGCTGGTGTCGCTCACGGGCGTGTATCACAACCTGTTGCGCATGTGGGGGACTCCCTAGCCCCCGGAAGGAGCAAGACCATGAGTTCTTTCCGTTCCATCCTGCTGATCTCGGCAGCGCTGTTCGCAACCGCCGCGCAAGCCGCCGATCCGCCGCGCGTCGAGGTCACGTTCGGCGACCTCGCCAAGTTCACCGACTTCCGCGTCTCCACGATGGCCAACGTGAAGGAGCGCGAGGGCCTGGCCCACGAGCTGCGCCGCCACCTCGAGCGCGAGGTCCCCGACCGCATTCCGGCCGGCACCCGCCTGCAGCTCTCGATCACCGACATCGACATGGCGGGCGACTTCCGCCTTGGCGGCGTGGGCCCGAACGAGGTCCGCGTGGTGAGGGACATGTATCCGCCGCGCATCTCGCTCGACTTCAAGCTGCTGCGCGCCGACGGCGGTACCGAAAAGGAAGGCCACCGCGATCTCCGCGACTCGTCCTTCATGTGGGGATCGAGCCCGACCAGCGCGGAATCGCTGCGCTTCGAGAAGGATCTCCTCGACAACTGGCTGCAAAAGGAATTCGCGCCGCCGAAGCGCGCCGCAAACGCGAATCGATGACATTCCGCGCGTTTGTGGTCACGCACCGCGCCGCCTAAAATGTCGCCTGCGAAACCAGCCGGGAGCACGACCATGAAGGGCGACAAGAAAGTCATCCAGCTGCTGAACGGGCAGCTCACGCGTGAGCTCACCGCGGTGAACCAGTATTTCCTCCATGCCCGCATGTACAAGAACTGGGGCCTGAAGAAGATCGGCGACCACGAGTACCACGAGTCGATCGAGGAGATGAAGCACGCGGACAAGCTGATCGAGCGCATCCTCATGCTCGACGGGCTCCCCAACCTGCAGAACCTCGGCAAGCTCGGCATCGGCGAGAACACGCCGGAGATGCTCGCCTCCGACCTCGAGCTCGAGCGCGGTTCGCAGACGGCCCTCAAGGAAGACATCGCCTATTGCGAGACCGTGAAGGACTACGTGTCGCGCGAGATCCTCGAGGAAATCCTCGAGGACACGGAAGAGCACATCGACTATCTCGAGACCCAGCTCGGCTTGATCGAGCAGGTCGGCATCCAGAACTACCTCCAGTCGCAGATGGATGCGGGGGGCGCGTCCTGATGCGCCGTGCGATCGCGGCTGCCATCCTCGCCTGCGCCCTGCCTGCCGGGGCGCATACGAGCGATTGCTCCAGGCAGTCGGGCGTCGGCAAGGCGCGCTGCGAACGCCACGAGGTGATGTACAAGCAGTGCGGGGCGGTGAAGGGCGAGGAGCACTTCGCCTGCGACCGGAGCTACCTGCTGGAGAACCCGCTCAAATGCGAGGGATACGAAGGCACGGAGGCCGCGCGCTGTACGAAGGAAGTCACCGCGTTCAAGGCCTGCGAGGCCAACGCCGGCCGCGCGTTCATGAAGTGCGTGCGCAACGCGACGGGCGAGAGCCCCATGGGACATTGAGATGAAGCCGAACGACATGAAGCCCGTTTTCCAGTGGGACGATCCCCTCCTCCTCGACGGGCAGCTCACGGAAGAGGAGCGCATGGTGCGCGACAGCGCCCGTGCCTACTCCCAGGACAAGCTCCTGCCGCGTGTGACGAAGGCCTTCCGCGAAGAGAAGTTCGACCGCGAAGTCTTCAACGAGATGGGCGAGCTGGGCTTCCTTGGCCCCACGATCGAAGGCTACGGCTGCGCGGGCGTGAACCACGTCTCCTACGGCCTCATCACGCGCGAGATCGAGCGCGTGGACTCCGGCTACCGCTCCGGCATGAGCGTGCAGTCCTCGCTCGTCATGCACCCGATCCATGCGTACGGCACCGAGGAGCAGCGCCAGAAATGGCTGCCGAAGCTCGCCACGGGCGAGTTCCTCGGCTGCTTCGGCCTCACCGAACCCGACTTCGGCTCGGATGCCGGCGGCATGGTCACGCGCGCGAAGAAGGTGGACGGCGGCTACGTGATGAACGGCGCCAAGATGTGGATCAGCAACTCGCCCTACGCGGATGTCTTCGTGGTCTGGGCGAAGGACGACGAGAACGAGATCCGCGGCTTCGTGCTCGAGAAGGGCATGAAGGGCCTCACGGCGCCCAAGATCGAGGGCAAGTTCAGCCTGCGCGCCTCGCCCACGGGCGAAATCGTGATGGCGGATGTATTCGTGCCGCAAGAGAACCTGCTTCCGAACGTGAAGGGCCTGAAGGGTCCGTTCGGCTGCCTCAACAAGGCGCGCTACGGCATCGGCTGGGGCGCCATGGGCGCGGCCGAGTTCTGCTGGCACGCGGCGCGGCAATACACGCTCGACCGCAAGGCATTCGGCAAGCCCCTGGCCGCGAACCAGCTCATCCAGCTGAAGCTCGCCAACATGCTGACGGAGATCGCGCTCGGCCTTCAGGCAGCACTGCGCGTCGGCCGGCTCATGGACGAAGGGCGCGCCACGCCCGAGATGGTGTCGATCATCAAGCGCAACAACTGCGGCAAGGCCCTCGACATCGCGCGAGTGGCACGGGACATGCATGGGGGTAACGGCATCGCGGACGAATTCCACGTGATCCGCCACGTCCTCAACCTTGAAGCCGTCAACACTTACGAAGGTACCCACGACATCCACGCGCTCATCCTCGGGCGCGCCCAGACCGGCATCGCGGCGTTCTGAGCGCCTGCTGATCGCATTCCTGCTCGCCGCTCCGCTCGGCTTGCAGGCCCCGGCTCCTGTGTCCGTCACCGGGCCCGTTCCCCACGAAATCCTTTCCAAGCGGCCGCTCGTTCCCGCGGCATCTCCGTCGCCCCGCGACTTCCGCGGCTTCGTCGAGGTGCGCCGTGCCTGGCTCTCCGAGACCGCCGTCGCCTACGAGGTGTCGCAGGCGCTCGAGGAGTGCTACGCCGTATCGCTTGCGCTCGCTCCTGCCGATCCTTTTGTCGCGGTCGCCGCGCAGCGCTCGTGGGCCGCGATGGCCGCCGGCGAGTCGCTCGCCGCACCGTGCCGGGGCTTCGAGGCGCAGCGCATCGATCCCAACGAGGTGCTCGCGCTCCTGCGCCATGCGGCCGACGGCGGCGAGGCGCGGGCTCGTGCGCGAATGCTGTTGATGCGGGACGTCACCGCTCCGAAGGAAGAAGCGCTCGCCGAAATTCCTGCGCTGCTGGCACACCTGGATCCGGGCGTGGTGCGCGACGTGGGCGCCTTCCTGGTGCGTGGCGAGACGGAAGTCGTGTTGGGCGAGACTCGGGTGCCCGCGCGCGTGGCCGTCATCGCGTGGGAGCTCGCCGCGTGCGACCTCGGCTATGCGTGCGGAGCCGACTCGCGCCTCACGCTCGGCCAGTGCGCATTCGGCGGGACTTGCGGCGCGGGAAGCTACGAGGACGCGCTGTCACGCAGTGAGCCGCGCGAGGATTTCGATGCGGCGCGTGAGATCCGCTCCGGCATCGTTCGCGCGTTGCGGACCAGCGACTGGCGCTGGCTCGGGATCGCGGCCTAGCGCGTCACGCGAAATGGCTCGCGATCGCGCGCGCGCTCATTTCTCGTAGAACTTCTTCACCGTGTCCGCGGCCACCTGCTGCAGGAACGCCGCCATTTCCTTGTCGATCTTCCCGTAGTAGTCGTACTTGTTGCCCACGGGCGACTTGCCGTAGACGCTCGCATAGACCGTGCACGCCGCGAGGTAGGTGCCGATGAGCTCGGGATGCGAGCCGTCGAAATCCTTGTGGAGCTGGATGCCGGGGCGGCGCTTGTAGGCCTCCTCGAAGGCGAGGCCGACGGGGATCACGAGCGCGCCGATCTCATTGCCCACCGACGTGTAGAGGCTCGCTGTCTTGTCGAGGTTGTCCGGCTTCACTTCCTTGTGCGGCTTCACGTAGACCTGCGACATGTAGAGCGCGGTCTTGCCGCCGCGAGCCTTGATCACCTTGTCGAACTCGATCGCGGTCTCGCGGAACTTCGCACGGCGCACGTCCGAGAGCGGCTCTCCACTGCCGCCCTGCAGGATCACGAGCTGGAAGGGCTCCTTCACGCCGATGCGCCCCGGCTTGGTGAGGTAGTCGATGTCGTGGTGCGCGAGCTCCGCACCGCCGATCGTGGCGGACTTGTAGCTCAACTTCCCCTCGAGCGCGGGATCGGCCGCCGTCACCAGGCGTTGCACGTGGTTGTGCAGGCTGTCGCCGTAGTAGAAGTAGCTGTTGCCGACGAAGAGCACGCGCGCCGGGTTGTCGACTTGAGGTGCCTTGACGGCCGGGGCCGGCGTGGCGGCGAACGCGGCGGGAATGAGGGACAGCGCAAGCAGCAGGCGCGCGGCGAACGCGAGCGGTTGAAACGGCATGGTCCAGCCTCCGGGAGTTTGTCGAACGAGAGCCAGCGCCTCAGTGCGGAATCTCATCCAGCCCCACTTCCGCTGAAATGGACACCGCGTTCACGCCCTCTTCCTGAAGCTCCGTGGCTTCCTCCGGCGTGACGCGGCCGCGAATGCCGCGATGCGCCTCTTCGCCGTAGTGGATGCGCCGCGCGATCTCGGCGAACTTGCGGCCGACATCCTCGGTATTGGCCAGCAGGAAGGCGCGCATCTCGCCGATGGCCTTGTCGCGATCGGTGGGTTGCTGCGCTGCGGGCGCAGGCGCCGCGCCCTGGGTGTGCACGTACGGCGCGGAAGGCCGCTTTTCGACGCGCTTCGTGCCGCACGACGGGCACTCGAGGTGCCCGGCGGTGCTCAGCTTGTCGAATGCTTCGGGGGAGGCGTACCAGCCTTCGAAAGCATGGCCGGCGTTGCAGGCGAGCGCGTAGACGATCATGCAGTCAATGTGACGCCGATCGCCCCGCAAATCAAGTGAGGAGCTTTCCGGCCTCGGAGGCCGCGCGGTCCACCGTGGAAGAGGACACCACGCGGTGGCGCTTCACGTAGTCCTCGTGGTTGCGCTCGACGTCGCCCAGGTCGTAGACGTAGTTCACCATCAGCCCGAAGGATTGCGCGAGGCCCTTGGGCGTCACGTCGGCGAGCCAGTTCACGCGCTCCAGCCGGGCACCGTTGCCGAGGTGGAAGCGCGCCACGGGATCGAGCGCCTGCGTGCCTTCCCATTCGCGCGCCAGGTAGTGCGACGCAAGCGATTCGAGCGGCGCGCGCAGCTCCTCGGGCGGAAGCGTGCCGGAGTCCACCACGCTGCGCAGGGCCGCATCCTTGACGCCGCGACGTTGCAGCCATTTGCGGAAGCCCGGGATCGGCGAGAGTGTGGCGAAGATCTTGAGGTTCGGAAGCTCCGCGTGCAGGTCCGCGGCCACCTGCTTGATGAGGAAGTTGCCGAACGAGATGCCGCGCAGCCCCGACTGGCAGCTCGTGATCGAGTAGAACACCGCGCATTTCGCTCGGCGCGGATCGCCCACCGTGCTCTCGGGCGCGAGGATCGGGCCCACTGCGGCGGGCAACTCATCGACGAACGCCACCTCCACGAAGATGAGCGGTTCGTCGGCCAGCGCGGGATGGAAGAAGCCGAAGCAGCGCCGGTCGTTCTCCAGCCGGCGCTTCAAGTCCGGGAAGCCGTGGATCTGGTGCACCGCCTCGTAGGCGATGAGCTTCTCGAGCGTGACGGCGGGCGTGCGCCAGTCGATGCGGCGAAGCTCGAGGAAGCCGCGGTTGAACCAGGAGCCGAGCAGGTGCGTCAAGTCCTGGTCCACGACGGCGAGGTGCGGGTTCGCCTTCAGCTCGTCGAGCAGCGCGTTGCGCAGGCCCACGAGCGCGGCCGTGCCGCCCGGCGCCATGTTCATGCGGCGGAAGACTTCCTGGCGCGGCGGCTCGACGAAGCGCTGCAGCGCCGCGTGGTTCGCGGGCGACGGGTCGCGGTGCCACGCCTGCGCCGCCTCCAGCACCGTCTGCCGGTCCGGCGAGAAGTCACGCGCGAGGATCTCGAAGAAGCGTCGGCGGCCTTCGGCTCCGAGGTGCGCGTACATGGTGAGCGAACGGCGGGCGAGCGCGGCGCCCGTGGCCTCGCCCTTCTCGGAGATGAGCGTTCGCAGCACGCGGGCCAGGCGATCGGCGCGACGCGCGTCCTTCGAGCGCGTCATGTCCAGCGTGGCCCCGGTGACGGAAGCCACGAGGCGGCGGATCAGGGAACCGGCTTCGGCCATCTCTCACTCTCCCGAATAGCGATCGCGCAGCACGTTCTTCTGCACCTTGCCCATGGTGTTGCGCGGCAGCTCGTCCACCACGTGGACCCGCTTCGGAACCTTGAAGTTCGCGAGGCGCTGCTTGAGCGCACCGATCAGCTCCGACTCGACGGGCTTCGCTCCCGGCTTCGCGACGACAACGGCCGTGACCGCCTCGCCGAAGTCCGGATGCGGCACGCCCACGACCGCGGATTCCTGCACGCCCGGCAATTCATCGAGCGCGAGCTCCACCTCCTTCGGATACACGTTGTAGCCGCCGGTGATGATGAGGTCCTTCGAGCGCCCGACGATCGAGAGGTAGCCGTCCTTCGAGAACGTGCCGACGTCGCCGGTCTTGAAGTAGCCGTCCGCCGTGAACTCCTCCTTGTTCTTCTCCGGCAGGCGCCAGTAGCCCGAGAGCACGTTGGGGCCGCGCACCTGGATGTGTCCGATGTCGCCGGGCTTGCACCCGTGGCCCGTGTCGTCGACGACTCGCACCTCGGTGCCCGGAAGCGGAAAACCCACGGTGCCGGCGCGGCGCTCGCCCTCGAGCGGGTTCGAGGTGAGCATCCCGGTCTCGGTCATGCCGTAGCGCTCGAGGATGCGCTGGCCGGTGCGGCGCTCGAACTCGGCGTGCGTCTCGGCGAGCAGTGGCGCAGAACCCGAAATGAAGAGGCGCATGTTCGAGCAGGCGTCGCGATCCAGGCCGCCCTCGGCAAGCAGCCGGGTATAGAAGGTCGGCACGCCCATGAAGACGGTGGACTCCTTGAAGTCCGCGAGTGCGCGCGCCGCGTCGAACTTCGAGTGGAAGCGCATCGCCGTGCCGTTCATCAGCACGCAATGGCAGGCGACGAAGAGCCCGTGCACGTGGAAGAGCGGCAGCATGTGCACCAGCACATCCGTCGGCCCGAACCCCCAGTAGCGGTGCAGCACGTCCGCGTTGGAGGCGAGGTTGCGGTGCGAGATCATCGCGCCCTTCGAGCGGCCCGTCGTCCCCGAGGTGTAGAGGATCGCGGCCAGGTCGTCGGGCTTGCGTTCCACGGTCTTGAACGTTTCGGGGGCCGAGCGGGCCGCGGCCGTGAAGCTGCCGCCGCCGTCCTCGTCCAGCACGAAGAGGTTGCGGATGTCGTGCTGCGCGCACAGCGCCTGCGTGGAGCCGAGCGAGCGCGGCTGCGAGATCACGGCCCGGGGCTGTGCGTTGCCGAGGAAATAGCCGACCTCGCCTTCCTGGTACGCGGTGTTGAGCGGCAGGTAGACGAACCCGGCGCGCAGGCACGCGAGATACAGAAGCAGCGCCTCGGCGGACTTCTCGGTCTGCACCGCCACGCGGTCTCCCGGAACGAGGCCGAGCCCCGTGAGGAACGCGGCATAGCGGGCGCTCGTGGCTTCGGCTTCGGCGTAGCTCACGCGGCGCCCCTCCTCGAGAATCAGCAGCGGCGCTCCTCGATCCTTCGGAAAGCGCGACTCGAACAGCGAATAGAGGTTGGCGTCCATTCAGAGCGTTTCAATGATGCCCAGCTTCACCTGCGCGTCGGCCACGCCTGTCTGCACCGCCTCGGCGGCGAGGGCCAGGTTGTCGGGCTCCTGCGTCGCGTCGCCGAGGATCGCCGCGATCGCGGCGCCCGGCAGCACCTGGACGTGCGCACCGTAGACGACACCTACGTGTGTCGCCGGCGCGGCGAGCGCCACGTACACGCCGCCGCCCGCGCGATCGACGATCGTCATCTCGATGTGTGCTCCGGAGAGACGCAACGCGGTCAGCGCGAGGCTCATGCCGACGATGAACTCCGAGAGCACCAGCCGTTCGTCGTCGAGGCGCGCCGCGTGCGATTCGCAGTCGAGCAGCACATGGACGTACGGCACGCGCTTTTCCGCGAGCTTCCACGCGTGCTGTGCGAAGCGCCACGCGCGCTCGGCGCCGACGGGCCTGCGGCTCATCAGGCCCAGCAGCGCTTCGGTCCGTCCCTCGCGTCGCCCGATGCCGGTCACCAGCCCTTCGCTCTCCTGCGCCTCGTAGCCCTGCGGGAACATGCGCTCCAGCTCCTTCCGCTGCACGCCCTCGCCCTGCGGCTCGGTGATCTTCGGAACGCGCGCGGCCAGGGCTTCGTGGCGCATGTGGAAGCTCTCGAGGGTCTTGCCCGCGGGCGCCAGCGCTTCGCGCAGCCACGGCGTGATGTCCTCTCCGGCTTCCAGCACTCGATTGGCCGCGCTCGCCTTCGCGCGCCCCGCCGCGGAGAGCGAGGCATCGGCCATCGCCTTGAACGTCTCGTCGAGCGCGCTCGTGCCGGCCGCGGCCGCGATCACCGAGGCGCCGGACATCGAGAGGCGCGTCGCATGGGCGAAGAGCCGCTGCCGCGCGAGGTGGGCGACCATGCTGGCGCCGCCGTAGCAGTTGTTGCCGAGCACGGCGGCCATCGGCACGCCGGCCACAGCGGCATCGAGCGCCGCGCGGAAGAGACGGCGGAAGGCGCCCAGTGCGGCCAATCCCTCGGACACCTTGGCGCCCGCGGAATCGAGATAGATCACGACGGGCGACTTCTCGACGACCGCGATGCGCAACACGGCCTCGAGGCGCTTGGCTTCGACCGTGCCGATGGATCCGCTCGCCAAGTGGTTGTCGACCAGCGCGACGTGGACCGTGCGGCCGTCGAGCGTGCCCCGCCCGATCGTGACGTTGCCCGCGCGGTTGCCGACCGCCTCGAAGCCGAGCGCCGACTGCAATGCCGAGAGCGTCGCCGTGGTCACAGGGCCTCCGCGAGGGCCACGAACGGATGCACGGCACTGCGATCGGCACCCGCCGCGATCTGGTGGCGGCAGCTCGTGCCCGCCGCGACGATGCGAGCCTGGGGAGCGGCGTGGATCGCCGGGAGCAGAGAGAGTCCTGCCATCTTCATCGACACCTCGTAGTGACCTTTCTCGTAGCCGAAGGCGCCGGCCATCCCGCAGCAGCCAGACTCGATCGCCTGCACGTTCGCGCCCGGGAGCCCGCGCAGCAGCTCGAGCGTGGCGTCGAACGTGCCGAACGCTTTCTGGTGGCAGTGGCCGTGCACGCGGATCTCGCGCTCGCCAAGATTCTTCCACGGCACGGAGGTACGTCCCTCGCGGATTTCCGCGGCGAGGTACTCGTCGGCGAGCCTGGCGGCCCGGGCGAGCTTCTCGACGACCGCATCCCCGGGGAACATCGCGGGATATTCGTCGCGGAACGTGAAGAGGCACGAAGGCTCGAGGCCCAGGACCGGAACGCCGCGCTCGACGAAGGGCGCCAGCGCATCGATCGTGCGGCGAGCCTCGGCGCGAGCCTCGGCCGTCATCCCGGTTGCAAGATACGTCCGCCCGCAACACAGCGGCCGCGAATCGGGGGCGGACGCGGTGACGACGCGATGGCCCGTGGCCTTCAGCACGCGAACGGCCGCGGCGAGGTTGCCGGGCTCCTGCCAGTTGTTGAACGTGTCGGCGAAGAGCACCACTTCGCGCCCCTCGCCGCCCTGCTCGTGGCGATCCAGCCACGAGACGCCCGACCAGGCGGGAACGGTGCGACGCCGGTCGATGCCGGCGATCTTCTCCAACAGCCACGGAATGCCCGGGATGCGCGCGCCGACGTTGATCACCGGCGCCAGCCGCGCGGCCCAGCGCGCATAGCGCGGCATGTGGCCCACGAGGCGGTCGCGCAGCGTGAAGCCGTCGCGCGCCTTGGTATGCGCGAGGAACTCGATCTTCATGCGCGCCATGTCCACGCCCGTCGGGCATTCGCGCTTGCAGCCCTTGCACGAGACGCACAGCTCCATCGCTTCGCGCACGGCGGCATCGCCGAGGCCGTCGCGGCCGAGCTGGCCGGAGACCGCGAGGCGCAGCGTGTTCGCGCGGCCGCGGGTCACGTCGCGCTCGTTTCGCGTGGCGCGGTAGCTCGGGCACATCGTCCCGGCGTCGAACTTGCGGCAGTGGCCGTTGTTGTTGCACATCTCCACGGCGCCGGCCATGCCGCCCCACGCACTCCAGTCGAGCACCGTCGCGGGAATGTCCGTGCGGTAGCCGGGCTTGTAGCGGAAGAGCGAGCGGTCATCCTGCTTGGGCGGATTCACGATCTTGCCGGGGTTCATGAGTCCCTTCGGATCGAACCAACCCTTGATCTCGGCGAGGCACGCGGTGAGGCGGGGCCCGAAGAACGGCGCGATCCACTCCGAGCGCACGAGGCCGTCGCCGTGCTCGCCGGAGTACGCGCCCTTGTAGCGGCGCACGAGCTCGGCGGCTTCCTCGGCGATGGCGCGCATGCGTACGGCGCCGTCGCCCTTCATGTTGAGCACCGGCCGCACATGCAGGCAGCCCACCGAGGCGTGCGCGTAGAACGTGCCCTCGGTGCCGTGCTTGCGGAAGATGTCGTTCAGGTTCGACGTGTATTCGGCGAGGTGCTCGAGGGGCACCGCGCAGTCCTCGATGAAGGACACGGGCTTCCCGTCCCCCTTCATCGACATCATGATGTTGAGGCCCGCCTTGCGGACTTCCCACACGGCCTTCTGCGCGTTGGCATCCAGCACGTCCACGACGGAATCGGGGAAGCCGAGGTCGCCCATGAGCTGCGCCAGGCGCTTCACGCCCTCGGCCTGCGGGGCCATCGTGTCGCCGGCGAACTCCACGAGCAGGATCGCGTCGGGCTCGCCCTTGAGGAACCCCTTCACCGTCTTCTCGAAGGCCGGGATCTTGCGCGAGAGGTCGAGCATCGTGCGGTCGACCAGCTCCACGGCGCAGGGCCCGAGCTTCACGATGTGCTGGGCCGCTTCCATGGCGTCGTGGAAGCGCGGGAAGTGCGCGACGCCGAGCGCCTTGTGCTTCGGCAGCGGCGCCAATTCGAGATGGATGCGCTCCGACCACGCGAGCGTGCCTTCGCTGCCGACCAGCAGCTTCGCAAGGTTGAAATCCGCGGGTGCGAGGCGATCGAGGTTGTAGCCCGCGACGCGGCGGCCGACCTTGGGGAAACGCTCGGCGATCTCGTCTCGCTCGCGTTCCCACAACGACCGCGCCTTCACGGCGAGCTCCCGGATGGCCGCATTATCGATTGTCGACTCGGCGCCGAAGCGCCCGCGGACGCCGGTCGCGAGCCAGGCGTCGATCGCCGTCACGCGATCGACCGTGTTGCCGTACATCAGGGAGCGCGAGCCGCAGGAGTTGTTGCCCGTCATGCCGCCGATCGTCGCCTGCGCCGCGGTGGACACATCGACCGGATACCACAGGCCCATCGGGCGAAGATGGTTGTTGAGCTGGTCCAGCACCACGCCCGGTTCCACGATCGCGCGCCGTCCCGCGACGTCGACCTCCAGGATGCCGTTGAGATACTTCGACGCGTCGATCACCAGCGCCTCGCCCACCGTCTGGCCGCACTGCGAGGTGCCCGCGCCGCGCGGGAGCACCGGAACGCCGGCCTCGATGGCGATCTGCAGGGCGACGAGCGCTGCGTCGCGCGTTCGCGGAATGGCGACCCCGATGGGCATCACCTGGTAGATGGAGGCGTCCGTGGAGTAGCGGCCGCGCGTGCCGGCATCGAAGTGCGCCTCGCCGTCCAGCTCTCGGGCCAGGCGCGCCTCGAGCGAGTGCCCGGACGTGGCTCCGCGCGGCATGAAGTGCAGCGGCTGAACGGCCGCGCTCAAGCGCTTTCCTTCAGCGCCGCCAGCGCGCGGGCAACGGCTCCGACCTTGTTGGCCAAATGATTCGCGATCTCTCGCTTCAGGCGCGGGACATCGCGGGCGAGCAGCGCATCGAGGATCTCCTCGTGCTCCGCGATCGCCTGGTCCCAGCGCTCGCGATTCACGTTCGCCTGGTAGCGCACGCGCCGCACGCGGTCGTTCAGCATGCGGTAGGTCTGCGAGAGGACCTCGTTGCCGGCGCAGTCGATGATCCTGAAGTGGATCGCCTGGTTGCGCGCGAAGTACGACTGGTGGTCCTCGCGGGCGCGGTCGGCGAGCATCTCGAAGTGCAGCGCGCGGATCTCGTTCAGGTCCGCCTCGGTGGCACGCGCGCACGCGATCTCGCCCGCATACCCTTCGAGCGCGCCCATCACCTGCAGCGCGTCACGCACGCGATCCTCGTCGATGGGCGCCACGATCGCCCCGCGGTGCGGAAGCAACTGCACCAGGCCTTCCGAAGCGAGGCGGCGCGTGGCTTCGCGCAGCGGCGTGCGCGAGATGCCCAGCATGCCGGTCAGCTCACGCTCGTTCAGGCGCGATCCGGCCTTCAGCTCGCCCTGGATGATGAGATCGCGGAGGCGCCGCGTCGTCTCTTCCTGGAGCGTGTCGTTGGCCTCCGCGGCGACCGGCGCGATGCCTCGCAGGACGGCACTCATTTTTGTATGCAAACCATATACTTGGGGGTGCGAAGAATGGTGCCTCGCAGCATTGACAGTCGTTTTGGCTGTAACTATTGTATACAAAACATCGCCCGACTCCGCAAGCCCGCCCTCCGAGGACCTCGCCATGACCCACCGCGCCGGACGCCATTTCCTCCAGATTCCCGGTCCCACCAACGTGCCCGACCGAGTGTTGCGCGCGATCGACCGCCCCACCATCGACCATCGCGGCCCGGACTTCCAGAAGATCGGCTTCGCGGTCCTGGAGGGCATGAAGCGCGTCTTCCAGACGAAGCACCCGGTCATCATCTATGCCGGCTCCGGCACCGGCGCCTGGGAAGCCGCGCTGGTGAATACGCTGAATCCCGGCGACAAGGTCCTGATGAGCGAGACGGGCCACTTCTCCACGCTGTGGTCGAAGCTCGCGAAGAAGCTCGGGCTCGAGGTCGAAGTGCTGCCCGGCGACTGGCGCCGCGGCGCGGACCACGACGCCATCGAGCGGCGCCTCAACGAAGACAAGAACCACGCCATCAAGGCCGTGTGCATCGTGCACAACGAGACCTCCACGGGCGTCACGACGCGCATCCCCCTCACCCGCAAGGCCATCGACAACGCCAGGCACCCGGCACTGCTGATGGTCGACACGATCAGCTCGCTCGCCTCGATCGACTACAAGCACGACGAATGGGGCGTGGACGTCACCGTCGGCGGCTCGCAGAAGGGCCTGATGCTGCCGCCGGGCCTGGGCTTCAACGCGATCTCGGAAAAAGCGCTCGCCGCGCACAAGCAATCGAAGATGCCGCGCTCGTACTGGGACTGGAGCGAGATCCTCGCCTCCAACGCGACCGGCTACTGGCCCTCCACGCCGGCCACCAACCTCCTCTACGGCCTCGAGGTCGCGATCGAGATGCTGGAAGAGGAAGGCTACGCAAATGTCTTCTCGCGCCACGATCGGCACGCCGAGGCCACGCGCAGGGCTGTGCGCGCCTGGGGTCTCGAGATCCTCTGCGCCGTGCCCGAGGAGTACAGCTCCGCCCTCACCGCGGTGATGATGCCGCCCGGCCACGATGCCGACCGCTTCCGCGCGCTGACCCTCGAGCACTTCGACATGTCGCTCGGCACGGGGCTTTCGAAGCTCGCGAGCAAGGTGTTCCGCATCGGGCACCTCGGCGATTTCAACGACCTCACGCTCGCCGGTACGTTGGCGGGCGTGGAGATGGGCCTCGCCGTCGCGGGCGTGCCGCACAAGAAAGGCGGCGTGGATGCCGCCCTGGAAAACCTCGTGGCCGAGGCCGGCAAGCGCGTGGGAGTCAAGCGCGCAGCCTGAGTTAGAGTGACACCCATAACGAAATAGGAGGAAGTACCGATGTCGAAGCGTTCGATCCTGCGCGGCATCGCCGCGGCAGCGCTCCTGGCTGTTTTCGGCTCCGCACACGCACAAACCGCCTGGCCCGAAAAACCCGTTCGCATCATCAACCCCTTCGCCCCCGGCGGCGGCGTCGATGCATTCGCCCGCCCGCTCGCGGCCAAGCTCGCCCAGCAGACGGGCATGAACTTCGTCGTCGAGAACCAGGGCGGAGCCGGCGGCACGCTCGGCGCCACCACGGCTTCGCGCGCGGCTCCGGACGGCTACACGTTCTTCGCGGGCGCGATCCACCACGCCATCGGCGAGACGCTCTACACCAACCTCCAGTACGGCATCGAGAAGGACTTCGTGCCGGTG
Organism: Usitatibacter rugosus; assembly: GCF_013003965.1. Taxonomy (NCBI): domain Bacteria; kingdom Pseudomonadati; phylum Pseudomonadota; class Betaproteobacteria; order Nitrosomonadales; family Usitatibacteraceae; genus Usitatibacter; species Usitatibacter rugosus. The sequence goes on from NZ_CP053069.1 coordinate 2,286,949, forward strand.
ACCGTGCTCGCGTTCGTCCCGAACGTCATCGTCATCCATCCCAAGCACAATTTCCGCACGCTCAAGGATTTGATCGACTACGCGAAGGCCAATCCGAACAAGCTCAACTTCGGCTCCGCGGGCAACGGCACGTCGCACCACCTGGTGGGCGAGCTCTTCAAGCTGCAGACCGGCACGGACATGACCCACGTGCCCTACAAGGGCGCGGGCCCGATGATGACCGACCTCCTCGGCGGCCAGGTCGACCTCGCCTTCGACGGCATGAGCACCTCCGCCGCGCCGATCAAGGCGGGCCGCCTTCGCCCGCTCGCCGTCACGACGGCGACGCGCTCGTTCATCGTCCCGGAAGTGCCGACGATGATGGAATCGGGCTTCAAGGATTTCGAGGTGACCACGTGGTACGCGGTCTGGGCGGTGAAGGGCACGCCCCAGCCCATCATCGACAAGATGTACGCGGAGATCGTGAAGGCGATCAACACCCCGGAGCTGAAGAACGTGTGGGAGCAACAGGGCGCCACGACCGGCGGCATGCCGCCCGCGGAGTTCGGCAAGTTCGTGCACAGCGAGATCGAGAAGTGGGCCAAGGTCGTGAAGGCCTCCAAGCTCAAGATCGACCTCTGACATGGCGGACATCGAGCTCACGCGAAAGCACGGCCTCGGCCTCGCGGCCGCGCGCACCGCGGCCGAGAAGATGTCCGACCACCTCTCGAAGAAGTTCGGCCTGCAGGGCCGCTGGGCCGGGGACACGCTGCATTTCGAGCGCCCCGGCGTCACCGGCAGCCTCGCGATCACCGAGAAGGACCTGGACCTCACCGTCACCCTGGTGGGTTTCCTGATGAAGGCGATGAAGGGCTCGATCGAGCGAGCCGTGAACGAGGAGCTGGACAAGCTCTTCGCCCAGCCCGCGGCGAAGGAAAAGGAAAGCGCGCCTAAAGCGAAAAAGGCGCCGGCGCCGAAGAAAAAAGGCGCTTAGCGATTTCGCGCTCGCGGCTGCCCACGGTCGCGAGGAATGCATCGGCCTCGCCCATCGCGGCGAACGACTCGAAGCCCCGCTCGAGGAACTCCTGCAGCTCGGAAAGACCCGCCAGTCGTGCCGGCGCGCGCATGAGCTTGAGCGTCTTCGTCACCAGGGGCTTCTTCACGAGCTGTGCGAGGCGATGGCCGGCCTCCTCCACGCGCGCGATCTGCCGCTCGCGCAGCTCCGGCGTCGAGCTTTCGCGGTAGGCCTTCGCATAGCTCGCCTCGTCGAGCTTCCGCGTTCCCAGCGCCATGGCCAGCGCTCTATCGAGCACTTCGGACAGCGCGTCGACTTCGATGGCGAGGGCCGCCGTCTGTACCGCGCTTGCCGGCAGCAGCCGCACCATCGACGGATAGATCTTGAGCATCGCCTCGTCGCGGCCGCTGAAGTCCTTCGGGCCGTAGAGGTCCTCGAGGAAGAACTGCGTCGCCTCGACGTAGCGCGGATTGGCCGCGAGGTCGGCGTAGGTTTGCTGGAGCCGCGCCTGCTGCCATTGCTTCACTTCGAGCAGGCGCTTCGGCGGGGCGGCCTGTGCGTCCTTGCCGCGGAGAGCCCGCAGCTGGACGAGATGGGCCTTCAGGGCTTCCGGGGACGGCGGCAGGGACGGTTCGATCACGTTTCGGGTTATTCTTACGGGCGATTCAAACGGGCGTTTGATTTCCTGACTTTCGGCCTCGGTTGAGTTCTGATCTTATCTTATTATTTCAACGACCTACAAGGCATACTTCAAGTTGAATCTCGACGATGGATCGGCCCCGCTGGCCCAGCTTTTCGAGCGCCAGAAGGCCGCCCAGGCCCTGAAGCCCCTGCCTTCCGCCGACGATCGGCGCTCGAGCCTGGAAGCGCTGGAAAGCCTGCTCCGGGACAACACCGAGGCGCTGGTGAACGCCGTGTCGGACGACTTCGGCGGCCGGTCGCCGCACGAGACGCGGCTGCTCGAGCTCTTCCCCTCGCTGGAGACAGTGCGCCATGCGCGCCGCCACGTGAAGCGCTGGATGAAGCCCGAGCGCCGCGCCACCAACCTGTGGTTCCTGCCGGGACGCTCGCGCGTCATGTTCCAGCCGCTCGGCCTCGTGGGCATCGTGGTCCCGTGGAACTACCCGATCTACCTCGCCGTCGGTCCGATGGCCTCGGCGCTCGCGGCCGGCAATCGCGTGCTCGTGAAGATGTCCGAGTCCGCACCCGCGACCGGTGCCCTGTTCGCGAAGCTGGTCGCGAGCCGTTTCTCCCCGGAACAGATCGCCGTCGTAAATGGCGATGCCGATGTCGCGGCGGCCTTCACGGCGCTGCCCTTCGATCACCTGATCTTCACCGGCTCGACCTCCATCGGACGGCACGTGATGCGCGCCGCCGCGGAGAACCTCACGCCCGTGACGCTCGAGCTGGGGGGCAAGTCGCCCGCCATCGTGGGCCGCGGCTTTCCCATCGCGGAAGCGGCGAGCCGCGTGCTCTACGGCAAGTGCCTGAATGCCGGCCAGACCTGCGTGGCACCCGACTACGTGCTGGTGCCCGAGGAGAGCACCGGGGCGTTCGTGGCCGCGGCGCGCTCCACGGTCGAACGGCTCTACCCGACCGTGGCATCGAACCCGGACTACACGGCGATCGTGAACGCGCGCCAGCGCGACCGCCTGATCTCGCTCCTCGACGAAGCGAAGGCGAAGGGCGCGAACGTGATCGCGCTCGCTCCGGCCGGTGAATCGCCCCTGCCCCCGCGCAAGATCGCCCCGCACCTCGTGCTGGGCGGCCGCGACGAGATGCGCGTGATGCGAGAGGAGATCTTCGGCCCGGTGCTGCCGATCGTTCCCTACAAGACGCTCGACGAGGCGATGGCGTATGTGAATGCGCGGCCCCGGCCCCTCGCCCTCTATGTGTTCGAGAACGATTCGAAGGACGTCGATCGCGTGCTCTCCGGAACGGTCTCCGGCGGAGCTTGCGTGAACGAGACGATCGTCCACCTCGCGCAGGACGACCTGCCCTTCGGCGGCGTGGGCCCGAGCGGCATGGGCCGCTACCACGGGCGCGACGGCTTCGAAGCGCTCTCGGTGAAGAAGTCGGTGTTCCTCCAGTCGCGCTTCAACGGCCTCAAGCTCTTCCGCCCGCCCTACCGCGAGCGCTTCGAGACGCTGGCGAAATTCCTCTTCCGCTGACCTTGCTTTCCCGCAGACGCTTCCTCCAGGTGGGCCTCGCCGGCACCGCGCTCCTCGTGGCCGCGCGCTGGCTCGACCGTTCCGCCGCCCCTCCGGCACCGCTGCACGTGCTCGACGCCGATCGCGCCCGCGTGATCGAGGCTCTGGTGCCCGCCGTGCTCGCGAATGCGCTGCCGGCCGAGGCCGCGCAGCGGCGGCTTGCGATCGCAGAAGTCGTCGCCGCCTTCGACCGCGCCGTCTCGGGGCTTTCCCCCGCGGTGCAGGGCGAGATCGCGGATCTGCTGGGCCTGCTGCACTTCGCGCCGACGCGCATCGCGCTGGCCGGGCTCACGAGTCCATGGCAAGAGGCGAGCGTGGAGGACGTGAATGCGTTCCTGTCGCGCTGGCGCACCAGCCGCTTCGACCTGCTGCGCGCCGGCTACCAGGCGCTCACGCAGCTCATCCAGGCCGCGTGGTACGGCAACCCGCAGTCGTGGGGCGCCATCGGGTATCCCGGCCCGCCGTTTCGCTTCGAGGCCGCGCCATGACCGATCTCGCCACGGCGCGCATCGTGCCGATCGTGGATCCCGTGCGCGCCGGAATCGCGAGCGGATGGAAGGTCATCGACGCCGCGCGGCTCGAAGCCGACCGCGATCTCGAGGCGGATGTCGTCGTCATCGGCACGGGCGCGGGCGGCGGCGTCACGGCGGAGGTCCTCGCGGATGCGGGCCTCACCGTGATCCTCGTCGAGGAAGGCCCGCTCAAGACCTCGTCGGACTTCCACATGCGCGAGCGCGAGGCGTATCCGCAGCTCTACCAGGAGAGCGCCGGGCGCCAGTCGAAGGACAAGTCCATCACGATCCTGCAGGGCCGCTCGGTCGGCGGCTCGACCACCGTGAACTGGACGTCGAGCTTCCGCACGCCCGCGGCCACGCTCGCCCACTGGCGCGATGCGCGCGGGATCCGCGGATATGGCGAAGCCGAGCTCGTGCCATGGTTCGAGCGCATGGAGGCGAGGCTCGCGATCGCGCCCTGGCCCGTGGCGCCGAACGAGAACAACGACGTGCTGCGCCGTGGCTGCGCGGCACTGGGCATTCCCACGGGCGCGATCCGCCGCAACGTGAAGGGCTGCTGGAACATCGGGTACTGCGGCATGGGCTGCCCCACGAACGCGAAGCAGTCGATGCTGGTGACGACGATCCCCGCGGCGCTCGCGAAGGGTGCGACGCTGGTTTATCGCTGCCGCGTCGAGCGCCTGGTCGCGGAGGGCCAGTCCGAACCCGGCGATCGCGTTCGCGAAGGCGCGCGCATCGCGTACGCCGAGGCGCGGGGCATCGAGAGCGCGGGTTCTTCGCCGGGATCGCATCGCATCCGCCTTCGCGCGCGGCACTTCGTGCTCGCGGCGGGCGCGATCGGATCGCCCGCGGTCCTGCTGCGAAGCGCCCTGCCCGATCCGCATCTCAACGTGGGGATGCGCACGTTCCTGCATCCCACGCTGGTCTCGGCCGCGATCATGCCGGGCGCCGTCGAAGCGCATGCGGGCGCTCCGCAGTCGGTCTATTCCGATCACTTCCTCGCCGCCGATCCCGCCACCGGGCCCGCGGGCTTCAAGCTCGAGGCGCCGCCGGTCCATCCGATCCTGGCCGGCATCACGATGCCGGGCTTTGGCATGGAGCACGCGAAGGCGATGGCGAGCTTCAACAACCTGCAGGTGCTGATCGCGCTGCTGCGGGATGGCTTTCACACGGACTCGCGCGGCGGCCGGGTTCGCCTGCGCGCTGATGGCTCTCCCGAGCTCGACTACGCGATGACACCATACCTGTGGGAGGGTGCGCGCCGTGCGTTCCTCGCGATGGCCGAGATCCAGTTCGCGGCCGGCGCGCGCGAGGTGATGCCGCTGCACGAGGGCGCCTCGCGCCTGGGGAGTTGGGCCGCCACGAAGTCCGCAATCGAATCGCTGCCCATGGAGTCGCTGCGCGCCCGCGTCGTGAGCGCGCACGTGATGGGCGGGTGCGCGATGGGCTCGAACCCCCGGGAAAGCGTGGTCGACGAGGCCGGACGGCATCATGGGATGGCCAACGTCTCGGTCCACGACGGCTCGCTCTTCCCGACCAGCCTGGGCGCCAATCCGCAGCTCACGATCTACGCCCTGGCCGCCCGCCTGGCGACCGGCCTCGCGGGCAAACTCGCCCGTTAAATCCGGGGGTTACGGCCGCCTGATACCCCCGGTATAATTCCTTTTCAGGCCTGCTGCGTTGAGAACGCGGCGCGTGAAACGGCGAGGAGCCGTCGGGGTCCAACCGGTAGCAAAACGGCCCCGGAAAGCAGAAGGAAGTGTGTCATGAGCGACAAAATCGCCCTGGAGCGCCGCTACGGCGCCACGAACTACGCACCCCTGCCCATCGTGCTTTCGCGCGGTGAAGGTCCCTGGCTCTGGGACGACGAAGGCCGCAAATACCTCGACATGCTTTCCGCGTACTCCGCGGTGAGCTTCGGCTACGGCCACCCGAAGATCCTGAAGGCGTTCACCGACCAAGCCGCGCGCCTCGCGGTGACCTCGCGCGCCTTCCACAGCGACACGCTGCCCCCCTTCCTCGCGAAGCTCTGCGAGGTGACCGGCATGGATCGGGCGCTCCCGATGACCACCGGCGCCGAGGGCGTGGAAACCGCCATCAAGTGCGCCCGCAAGTGGGCCTACGTCTCGAAGAAGGTGCCGCGCGACACGGCCGAGATCATCGTCTGCGACGGCAACTTCCACGGCCGCACGTCGACCATCGTCGGCTTCTCTTCGGAGCCGCAGTATCGCGACGACTTCGGTCCCTACGCGACGCAGGGCTTCAAGCACGTGCCCTTCGGCGACGCCACGGCTCTCGCCGCGGCCATCACGCCCAACACCGCCGCGTTCCTGGTCGAGCCCGTGCAGGGCGAGGCCGGCATCGTCGTGCCGCCCGAGGGCTACCTCAAGGAATGCGAGCGCATCTGCCGCGAGCGCAACGTCCTGCTGATCGTGGACGAAGTGCAGACCGGCCTCGGCCGCACGGGCAAGGTGCTCGCGATCCACCACGAGGGCGTGAAGCCCGACGGCCTCATCCTCGGCAAGGCGCTGGGCGGCGGGTTGATGCCCGTCTCCGCGTTCCTGGCGCGCGAAGACGTGATGGGCGTGTTCAAGCCGGGCGACCACGGCAGCACCTTCGGCGGCAACGCCCTGGGCGCCGCGGTGGGTCTCGCTTCGCTGAACGTGCTCCTGGACGAAAACCTCGCGGAACGCAGCGCGACGCTGGGCGACTACCTCCTGAAGAAATTGAAGGCGGTGCAGAGCCCGGTGGTGACGGACGTGCGCGGCAAGGGCCTGCTGATCGGCGTCGAGCTCGATCCGCGCAAGGTCTCGGCTCGCCGCTTCGTCGAGACGCTGCTCAAGCACGGCGTGCTGTCGAAAGACACGCACGGCACGGTGGCCCGCTTCGCGCCGCCGCTCATCGTCGAGCGCGCGGATCTCGATTGGGCCGTGGATCGCATTCGCGACGCTTTGCGCGAGTACGGCCCCGTCTACGAAAAAGCCGCCTGACGGCGGGCTTCATTACGGCGAAAGGCGTCCTCCGCAGATAAACGCGGATAAACGCAGATAAAACCGTGCAGGGCAAAACCCGGGATTCGGTTTATCGGCGTTTATCTGTGTTTATCTGCGGAGGACGCCTTTCGCCCTAGTCCTTTAGACAAGCTTCTGGTTCTTCAGCGGAAGCTGGCGAACGGGCTTCCCGGTCGCCGCGTGGATTGCGTTCAACACCGCCGGCGCCACGACGCAGATCGTCGGCTCGCCCACGCCACCCCAGAAGTCATATGTCGGGACGATCACCGTATCCACCTTCGGCATCTCGGCCAGCTTGAGGATCGGGTAGGTGTGGAAGTTGTCCTCGACGATGCGGCCGTTCTCGACCGTGTTCTCGCCGTAGAGCGTCGCGCTGAGGCCGTAGGCGACCGAGCCCTCCACCTGCGCCGCGATCTGCGCCGGGTTCACCGCATGGCCGCAGTTCAACGCCAGCACCATGCGATGGACCTTCAGCTCGCCCGCCGGGCTCACCGACACCTCCGCCACCGCGGCGGAATAGCTGCCGTAGCCCATGAACTGCGCGATGCCGCGATGCACTCCCGGCGGCAGCGGCGTGCCCCACCCGGCCTTCTCCGCCGCGGCATTGAGCACGGCCAGGTGCTTCGGATGCTTCGACATCAGCGCGCGGCGGAACTCCAGTGGATCCTTGCCCGCCGCCTTCGCCACCTCATCCATGAAGCACTCGGTGTAGACGCCGTTCTGGTTCGTGTTCACGCCGCGCCACGGGCCCACGGGCACGTGCGTGTTGCGCATCGCGTATTCCACCTGCAGGTTGGGAACGGTGTAGCCGAACTGCGCGTCGCCCGCGGCCTGCCAGATGCCCTGGAGCTGGCGCTGGTCCTTGCCCTCGGGATCGAAGTTCGGGTTGACCCATGCGTTGATGGACTGGCCCGACACGCGAATCTGCAGCGCCGTGAGATTTCCGGCTTCGTCGAGGCCGGCCGAGAGCTTGCACTGCGAGATGGGCCGGTAGAAATCGTGCGTCGTGTCCTCCTCGCGGCTCCAGATCATCTTGATCGGCACGCCCGGGAACTGCTTCGCGATCGAGACCGCTTGCTTGGTGTAGTCCTGGTTGCCGCCGCGCCGGCCGAATCCGCACCCGAGGTCGGTGCGATGGATCTCGCATTTCTCGAGAGGCACGCCCGCAGCCTCGGCCGCGGCGGCGAGCGAGGCTTCCGCGTTCTGCGTCGGCACCCACACATCCACGCCTTCGGCGGAGACCTTCGCCGTGCAGTTCATCGGCTCCATGGTGGAGTGGGCGAGGAATGGCGTGCCATAGATGGCTTCGACGCGCTTGGCGCTCGCCGCCAGTGTCTTCGGCGCGTCGCCTTCCTTCCAGCCGACGAAGGCCTTCTCGGCTTCGATGCCCGACTTCAGGTGCGCGGCGATGCCGGCACTGTTCACCTTCGCGTTCGGACCTTCGTCCCAGGTGATGGGCAGCGCGTCGAGCGCCTTCTTGGCGTGCCACCACGTATCGGCCACGACGGCCACGGTGGCGTTGTCGACCTTCACGGCGCCCTTCACGCCGGGCATTCCCGCGATCGCGACCGCGTCGTAGCTCACGAGCTTGCCGCCGAAGACGGGGCATTGCTTGATCGCGGCGTTCAACATGCCGGGCAGCTTCACGTCGATCGAATAGACCTTGCTGCCGTCCAGCTTGTCGCGCGTGTCGAGGCGGTTCAGGCCCTGGCCGGCGACCTTCCACGACTTGGGATCCTTCAGCTTGATGGTCTTCACGTCGGGCGGCGTGAGCTTCGCGGCCTTCGCGGCGACCTTGCCGTACGTGGTCTTCTTCTTCGAGCCCGCGTGCGTGATGACGCCGTTCTCGACCGTGAGCTCGGAGACCGGGACCTTCCACTCGTCGGCCGCGGCCTGCAGCAACATGATTCGCGCCGCCGCGCCGCCCTGGCGCACGTACTCGTGCGAGGTGCGGATGCCGCGGCTGCCTCCCGTGCCCATCTCGCCCCACGCGCGCTTGGCGGCGAGGTTGCGTCCGGGGGTTACGCCTTCGGTGGTGACCTTGGACCAGTCGCACTCCAGCTCCTCGGCGACGAGCTGGGCCAGGCCGGTGAGCGTGCCCTGCCCCATCTCCGCGCGGGCGATGCGGATCACGCACGTGTCGTCCGGACGAATGGCGACCCAGAGGTTCACTTCGGTCGCGGCCGCGCTCTTGGCTTCCGCGGAGAACGGGACATGGAGACCGAGGGCGAGGCCACCGCCCGCGGCGGCGGATGTGACGAGGAATTGCCGGCGGGTGACGTTCATGCCTTGGCTCCTTCCTTCGCCTTCGGCGCCGAGGCGATCTCGGCGGCGCGATGGATGGCCTTGCGGATGCGCTGGTAGGTGCCGCAGCGGCAGATGTTGGTCATCGCGGCGTCGATGTCGGCGTCGGTCGGCTTCGCGTTCTTCGCGAGCAGCGCCGAGGCCGCCATGATCTGGCCCGACTGGCAGTAGCCGCACTGCGGGACGTCCACTTCGGCCCAGGCCTTCTGCACCGCATGCGTGGCGCCCTTCGAGAGGCCCTCGATGGTGACGATCTTGTCGGTGGCCTTGAGGCTGCCGACCGGCGTCACGCACGAACGGCGCACCTCGCCGTTGATGTGCACGGAACACGAGCCGCACGCCGCGACGCCACAGCCGTACTTCGTGCCGGTGAGGCCGACCTGCTCGCGCAGGGCCCAGAGCAGCGGCGTGTCGTCCTCCACCTTGACGTCCTGGACCTTGCCATTGATGTTGAGCTTCGCCATGCGGTGTTCTCCTTGAGCTGGGTTCCCGCCTGCGCGGGAAGGACGGCCTGGCTTCGTGCGGCTATGCGGCCTGGGGCGGTGCGTTCTTCACCTCGCGGCGCAGCACCTTGCCGACGTTGGTCTTCGGGAGCTCCTTCCAGAACTCCACGATCTTGGGAACCTTGTATCCGGTGAGGTTCTGCTTGCAGTGGTCGAGGATCTGCTGCTTGGTGAGGTCCGGGTCCTTGCGCACCACGGCCACGCGCACCACCTCGCCCGAGCGCTCGTCGGGGGCGGCCACCGCGCAGACCTCGCGGACACCGGGCAGCATCGCGATCACGTCCTCCACCTCGTTCGGATACACGTTGAATCCGGACACCAGGATCATGTCCTTCTTCCGGTCGACGATCTTCACGAAGCCCTCGGGCGTCATGAAGCCGATGTCGCCGGTCCGGAAGGCTCCATCCTCCGTCATCACCTTCGCGGTTTCATCGGGCCGGTTGTAATAGCCCTTCATCACCTGCGGGCCGGCAATGCAGATCTCGCCTGTTTCGCCGAATGGAAGCACGCGCCCGTCGTCGTCGCGGATGGTGACGATCGTCGAGGAAATGGGCAGGCCCGCGTAGCCGTTGTACTCCGCGCCCGGGACCATCGGGTTGATGCAGGCGCCGGGGGACGTTTCGGTGAGGCCGTAGGCCTCCAGCAGCGGCTTGCCCGTCACCTGCTTCCATTTCTCCGCCACCGAGCGCTGCACGGCCATGCCGCCGCCGAGCGACAGTTGCATTTGTGAGAACTGCAGCTTGTCGAATCCGGGGGCGTTCAGCAGAGCGTTGAAGAGCGTGTTCACGCCGGTGATGCACGTGAACGGATACTTGGCGAGCTCCTCGACGAATTTCGGGATGTCGCGCGGGTTCACGATCAGGATGTTGCGCGCCCCGATCTTCATGAACGTGAGGCAATTCCCGGTGAGCGCGAAGATGTGATACAGCGGCAGCGCCGTGATGATGATTTCCTGGCCCTCGCGCAGGTCCCCGCCCCACCACGCCGAGGATTGCAGCAGGTTCGCGACGATGTTGCCGTGCGTGAGCATCGCGCCCTTGGACACACCGGTGGTTCCCCCCGTGTACTGCAGGAAGGCGATGTCGTCGTGCGTGAGCGGCGGTTCGTCCAGCGGCTTGCCGCGGCCCGCGGCGAGCGCTTCGTTGAAGGCAATGGGATTCGGCAGCGACCACGCCGGCACCATCTTCTTCACGCGCTTCACCACGAAGTTCACGATCGCGCCCTTCGGAAAGCCCAGCATGTCTCCGAGCTGCGTGGTGACGATGGTCTTCACGCTCGTCTGCGCGACGACTTGCTCCAGCGTCTTCGCGAAGTTCTCGAGGATGACGATGGCCTCGGCGCCCGAGTCCTTGAGCTGGTGCTCGAGCTCGCGCGGCGTGTAGAGCGGGTTGCAGTTCACCACGACCAGGCCCGCGCGCAGCACCGCGAAGAGCGCGACCGGGTACTGGAGCAGGTTGGGCATCATGATCGCGACTCGCGATCCGCGCTTGAGGCCGGCGACGTTCTGCAGGTAGGCGGCGAAATCCCGCGACTGCTGGTCCAGCTCCGCGAAGGAGATCGTGCGGTCCATGCACGTGAAGGCGGGCTTCTGGGCGAAACGCTCGCAGCTCTCGCGGAAGATCTCGCGGATGCTGCCGTACGAGCCGACGTCGATTTCGGCCGGCACGCCGGGGGCGTACGATTTCAGCCAGGGCTTCTCCATGCTTCTCCTCGTATCGTTATAGGTGCCGCGGCTACCGTCGGCAGTGTAACCGTTAGAATTCGCTACCGCACCCATCGGAGGCACCATGGCCACACGCAAGAAGAAGTCGTCCCGCCGCAGCGCTTCGCGCCCCGCAGACCTCGCCGGCACGTTCGCCGCCTCGGGCCAGAAGATCTGGCTCGCCGGGCTGGGCGCCTACGAGCGCGCCCGCAAGGAAGGCCCGAAGATGTTCGACATGCTGGTGACCCAGGGCAAGGCGCTGCGCGGCCAGGCCGCCGCGGCCGCCGACCAGGCGCTGAAGAACGTGCGCGCGCAGGCCGAGAGCGCCTCGTCGCAGGCCGCCGGCAAGTGGGACAAGCTGGAGCAGGTCTTCGAGGACCGCGTCTCGAAAGCCGTCCACAAGCTGGGGGTCGTCACCGGCAAGGACGTGGACGCGCTGATGCGCCAGGTGAACGACCTCACCGCGAGCGTGCGCTCGATGTCGGGCAAGCCCGCGGCGAAGAAGGCCAAGCGCCCCGCGGCGAAGAAGGCGAAGAAAGCGAAGAAGAAGCCGGCCGCGAAGGCGAAGAAGTAGCTAGTCCTCGCGGGTGACGCGATCGGCGAGCTTCACGTAGGCCGTCATCGCGTCATCCGGGCCCATGCCTTTCAGCTTGCCCCAGGCCTCGTACTTGGCGCGGTTCACGAAGTCGGTGAAGCCGGGCTTGTCGCCCTTCACGTCGCCTTCGGTGGCCTGCTTGTAGTGCGCGTAGAGCTTGAGCTTCATGTCGTTGCCGGGGTCCTTCTTGGCCTTCAGGACGCTCGCGGACGCGGCTTCGAATTTCTTCTTGAGATCGGACATCCCATCCTCCGGGGAATTGCGGAATCACCAGCCCTAACTTAGCCGAAACCCGCTCGACATGACAATCAAGAGAGAACGCATCTCCGGCGTCGACACCGCCTGGCTGCGGATGGAGCACCCCACGAACCTCATGATGATCGTGGGCGTGATGATGTTCGAGGCGAAGCTGGACCTCGAAGCCGTGAAGCGGATCATCGCCTCGCGCTTCCTCGCCTATCGCCGCTTCCGCCAGAAGGCCGTCCAGGATGCGACGGGCGCCTGGTGGGAGGAGGACGCGGACTTCGACATCGATTCCCACGTCCACCGCACCGGGCTGCCGGGCCGCGGAGGCAAGGCCGAGCTCGAGGCCTTCGTGAGCGACCTCGCCTCCACGCCGCTCGATTTCGCCAAGCCGCTCTGGCAATTCCACGTCGTCGACAACTACCAGGGCGGCAGCGCCCTCGTGATCCGCATCCACCATTGCTACGCGGACGGCATCGCGCTCGTGCAGGTGCTGCTGTCGCTCACGGCCGGCACGCCCGAAGCCAGCCTCGAAACCGAGACCGAAGAGATCGACACCGCCGACACGGCCGACGCGGACTTCTGGGGCCAGATCCTGAAGCCCGTCGCGGGCGCGCTCGAGAACGCGGGGCGCATCGGCAAGGACCTCGCGGGGCAGGCCCGCGCCTTCGCCGCCAATCCGCAGGCGGCGAGCGACACGCTGCAAGGCGCCCTCGGCAAGGGTCTCGGCTTCGCGGGCGAGATCGCGAAGCTGGCGACCATGGGTCAGGACTCGCAGACGCGCTTCAAGGGAGCGCTCGGCGTGAGGAAGCGCGTGGCCTGGGCCGATCCCCTGCCCCTCGACGAAGTGAAGGTGATGGGCAAGGCGCTGGGCTGCTCGATCAACGACGTGCTGCTCTCGATGGTGGCGGGCGCGCTGCGCGACTACCTCGAAGAGCATGGAGACCCCGTCGACGACGTGAACATCCGCGCCGTGGTGCCGGTGAACCTCCGCCCGGGCGGAGATGGGCACAAGCTCGGCAACCGCTTCGGCCTCGTCTTCCTCGACCTGCCCGTGGGCGTGGACCATCCGCTGGAGCGCCTCTACGAGCTTCGCCGCCGCATGCGCGAGCTGAAGGGCTCCTACCAGCCGCTGCTCGCCCTCGGCCTGTTGAATGCGGTGGGCTACGGCCCGCGCGTGATCCAGGAGCAGGTCACGCACCTGCTGGGGCAGAACGCGAGCGCGGTGATGACCAACGTGCCGGGACCGGCGGCGCCGCTCTACTTCGCGGGCGAGCGCATCACCGAGCAGAATTTCTGGGTGCCGCAGTCGGGAAGCATCGGCATGGGGGTCTCGATCCTCTCGTACGACGGGCGCATCCAGTTCGGCGTCATCACCGACGTGGGGCTGGTACCCGATCCCAACGAGATCGTCGGGCGCTTCGGCGACGAGTACAACAAGCTCATGTGGCTGACCCTGATGAGTCCTTGGGGTGAAAATCAGGAAGAGGAAGCCCCAGTCACCCAGGTGTCTGGGGCTTCCTCTGGGGAGCACAAGACCCGAGCGAAAGCGAAGGGAACCACGGCGAAGCTGTCAAAAAATTCTCAAGCGGAGGGTGAGGCGCCCGCTCCCGACGCCGCGCCTATCCCGAAGCGCTTCAGGAACCTCTGACCGCCCCGATCGCGTCCATCTCGACGAGATAGCCATAGTGGAGCTCGGGCACGGGCACCACCGTGCGCGCGGGCTTGTGCCCGCCGAGCATCTCCGCATAGATCGCGTTGAAGGCGGGCCAGTGCTCGATGCCCGCGATATACACCGTGGTGCGAAGGATGAGATCGCGTCCGCTTCCCGCCGCATCCAGCACCGCGATCACGTTCGCGATCACCTGCCGCGCCTGCGCCTCGAAGGTCTCGAGCATTCCGTCCGGCTGGCCCGGGACCAGCGGCAATTGCCCCGCCACATACACCACGCCCGCATGGATGATCGCCTGCGAATAATGGCCGCGCGCGAGGGGCGCCGACTCCGTCGATATCGAGTGCATTTCGAACTCCTTCGTGGGACTCCGTGCCCTGTAGCTGTAGGACGACACTGACAAGTGCTTGATCCGACAGGGCTTCACGCGAACCGCCTGAAAGCGCTGTAGCTGAGCGGCGACACATGGCGTTTGTGTCGCTTGCGGAAATTCGTTGCACATCAACACGTTGATGCAGTGGCACCGAAGTTGCAGTAAGCCCGGCGACCACGACCCTCTGGGAGAATAACGTGAACGCCCAACAACAGTCCCCGCGCCGGCGCCTCGCCGGTTTCGACAAACTCATCGCGCTGTTCGCGCTGCTCGTCGCATTGTTCACGAGCCCGCTCGCGAGCGCCGCCAACTACACCGACATCTGGTGGAACTCGGCCGAATCCGGCTGGGGCGTCACGCTCACGCACCACAACGACAAGCTCTTCGGCGTCTGGTACATCTACGACTCCGCGGGCAAGCCGTACTGGGTCGTGATGTCCGACGGCGTGTTCTCGAACGAGGGCCGCACCTTCACGGGCTCCATCCACACGACGCGCGGTCCCTCCTACCGCGAAGCGATCTTCCGCTCGCAGAACGTCTCGACCCGCCAGGTGGGCACGGCGAAGATCGACTTCGACGCGGATGAAGAAAACGCGACCGCGACGTACACGATCGACGGCATGACGTCGACCAAGCGCATCACGCGCCAGGCCTACGGCATCGCGCCCACCAACTTCGGCGTCGACCACAGCGACATGTGGTGGGACGACAAGGAGTCCGGCTGGGGCCTTTCCGTGAGCCACCACGGGGACAACATCTTCGCGGTCTGGTACACGTACGGCGAGGACGGCAAGCCGCTGTGGGTCGTGATGCCGGGTGGCGTGCTCAACGGCAATACCTTCACCGGCACCATGTACACGACGACCGGCTCGCCCTACATGGCCGGCTTCGACGCGAAGCAGACGCAGGTGACGCCGGTCGGAACGGCGAAGATCACCTTCAACGGCACGCAGGGTCTCTTCGAAAGCGACTTCAAGGGCTTCCAGCAGTTCAAGCAGATCAAGCGCCTCGCCTTCGGCAAGGAATCCTCCAACAAGAAGCCCACGATCCAGCTCGCGGCCACGGCCGGCGCAAGCCCGCTCGTCGCTCCGGCCACCGTGACGCTCAAGGCGACCGCGGCCGACTCCGACGGCACCGTCTCGAAAGTGAGCTTCTTCCAGGGCTGCAACATGATCGGCGCCGACTCGGCCGCGCCGTACGAATTCACGGTCTCGAACCTGCCCGCGGGCAAGTACTACTTCTCCGCGCGCGTGAGCGACGACAAGGGCGGCACGGCGCTCGCCTCGACGCAGATGATCGAGGTGAAGTCCGGCACCGGGGGAGGCACCCCCGGAGGCGGTGGTGGCGGCGGCAGCGGCACGAACAAGGCGCCGACCGTCTCGATCACCGCACCGGTGGCCAACGCGCAGTTCGCGCAGGGCGCCAGCATCACGATCGTCGCCACGGCGGCGGATAGCGACGGCACGGTCGCCAAGGTGGAATTCCTCGCCGGAGCCACGAAGGTGGGCGAGGCTCTCGCCTCGCCGTGGCAGGTGACCTGGTCGGCCGTTCCCGCGGGCGCCTACAGCCTCACGGCGGTGGCGACCGACGACAAGGGTGCGACCAAGACCTCGAGCGCGATCAGCGTCACGGTGATCCCGCCGGCGATCGTCGTCGACGCGGCCACGAAGGACGCGGCCCGCTTCCTCACGCAGGCGACCTTCGGCATCAAGAGCATCGCCGAGATCGACGCCCTCAAGTCGCAGGGCTACGAGGGCTGGCTCAACCAGCAGTTCGCGCTGGGCTGGAGCTCGCATGTCGGCTACGTCGACCTGCGCGTGGCGGTCAACGAGAAGCCCGACGAGGAGCGCGCCTACGAGGCGATCTGGCAACAATGGCTCCTCGACAACGGCCAGCTTCGCGCCCGCATGGCCTTCGCGCTCTCCGAGATCTTCGTGATCTCGAACATCGCGCCGGACCTGGACACGTACGCGATGGCCTCGTACATGGACATGCTGAACAAGAACGCCTTCGGCAACTACCGCCAGCTCCTGGAGGACGTGACGCTGCATCCGGCCATGGGCTACTACCTCAACATGATCGGCAGCAAGAAGGCCGACCCGGCGAAGGGCACGCACCCGAACGAGAACTTCGCGCGCGAGGTGATGCAGCTCTTCTCGATCGGCCTCTACAAGCTGAACGCCGACGGCACCCGCGTGATCGAGGGCGGGCTTCCGGTCAACACCTATGACCAGACGGTGATCGGCGGGATGGCGGCCGCGTTCACGGGATGGAACTTCGCGGGCAACGACACCAGCAACGCCGCGATCTTCAACCCGGCCAAGGAGAACTGGCGCGACCCGATGGTGGCGTGGGAGATGTGGCACGACACCAACGCGAAGACGATCTTCAACGGCATCGTGATCCCGGCGGGCGGCAACGCGCGCGGCGACATGAAGGCCGTCCTGGACGCGCTCGCCAACCACCCGAACGTGGGACCGTTCGTCGGGCGCGAGCTGATCCAGCGCTTCGTCACCTCCAACCCGAGCCCGGCCTACATCGGGCGCGTGGCGGCGGCGTTCAACAACAACGGCTCGGGCGTCCGCGGCGACCTGCGCGCGACGCTGCGCGCGGTGCTGATGGACCCGGAGGCGCGGGACGTGAACAAGGCCGCGACCGACCCGACGTTTGGCAAGCAGCGCGAGCCCGTGATCCGCTTCGCGAACTTCCTGCGCGGCCTGAACGCCACGAGCCCGTCGGGACGCAACAAGATCTGGTACCTGGACAGCGCCGACGAGGGGCTGAACCAGAGCCCGCTCCTCTCCCCGAGCGTCTTCAACTTCTTCTCGCCGAACTACCGGCAGCCGGGACCCCTGTCCGCCGCGAACCTGGTCGCGCCGGAGTTCCAGATCACCACCGAGACGAGCATGGTGGGCGGCCTCAACTTCTTCTCGAAGCTGGTGAAGAACGGCTCCTACGGCAGCGGCGACACCAAGCTCACGATGAATCTCGCCGAGCTGAACGCGCTGGCCAACACGCCGGGGGCGCTGGCCGATCGCCTGAGCCTGCTGTTCATGAACGGGATGATGTCCGAGGGGCTCCGCAGCACGATCGTGAGCACGCTGGGCGCCATGCCGGCGATGAAGACCAACGACACGACGGTCACCGACCGGGTAAGGGCGGCGCTGATCCTGGTCTCGCTCTCGCCCGACTTCGTGATCCAGAAATAAGGGAGGACAACATGACGAACCGCAGAGACTTCCTCAAGAAACTCGGCACCGCGGGCATCGGTGTCGGCGGCCTGGGCGCCTGGAGCGACCTTCAACGCATCGCTGCGGCCGCGAGCCTGGAGCCGAGCCCCAAGGCCGCGGGCGAGGACTACCGGGCGATGGTGTGCGTCTTCCTGTTCGGCGGGAACGACGCCAACAACATGGTCATACCCACGTCGACGACCGAGTACCAGCAGTACGCCACGGGCCGCACGCCCACGCTGGCGCTGCCGCTGAACTCGCTGCGCGCCCTCAACGTGTCGAACACGCCCGGGCGCACCTTCGGGCTGCACAACTCGATGACGGGCCTCCAGGGCGTGTTCAACGCGGGCAAGGCGGCCGTGGTGGCCAACGTGGGCCCGCTGCTGGCTCCGACGTCGCGGGCCGACCTGCAGGCGCGCCGCGTGCCGATCCCGCAGGACCTCTACTCGCACAGCGACCAGCAGGCGCAGTGGCAGAGCTCGATCTCCGACGGCGCTCCGCGCTCCGGATGGGGCGGGCGCGTGGGCGACCTGATGAAGGATGCCAACGGCACCAACAACAGCTCCACGCTGATCTCGGTGTCGGGCAACAACCTCTTCGAGGTCGGCACCACGCTCACCTCGTTCAAGGTCTCGCCCGGCAACCATTTCGGATTCGACTTCTACAAGGGCGCCTCGTCGAACGACGCCCTGTCGAAGGGCATCACGGACCTGCTGGGGCTGCCGAGCGCCAACCTGTTCGACGGCGCGTGGAAGGACGTCATCCACCGCGCGATCCAGAACCAGCAGGTGCTGGCCTCGGCGCTGGCCGCCGTGCCCCCGTTCACCACGGTGTTTCCCAATACGGGGCTCGGCAACCAGATGCAGATGATCGCGCGCCTCGTGTCGGTGCGGGCGGCGCTGGGCCTGAAGCGCCAGGTGTTCTTCGCCTCCATCGGCGGCTTCGATACGCATGGCGACGAGCAGATCGGCCGCCAGTCGGAGCTGCTGGGCGAGGTGAGCAACGCCCTCACCGCCCTCTACAACGCGACCGTGGAGCTGAACTGCTCCGACCTGGTGACGAGCTTCACCGCCTCGGACTTCAACCGCACCTTCCCCTCCAACGGCAAGGGGTCCGATCACGCGTGGGGCAGCCACCACGTCGTCGTGGGCGGCGCCGTGCAGGGCGGGAAGATGTACGGCACGTTCCCGACGCTGGTGAAGGGCGGGCCGGACGACACGGGCGGCGGCGGGCTGTGGATCCCCACGACGTCGGTGGACCAGTACGGCGCCACGCTCGCTCGCTGGTTCGGCGTGGACGTGGGCGGGGTCAACACGATCTTCCCGAACCTGGCCCGCTTCCCGGCGGCCAACCTGGGATTCCTGGGGTAGTGCCCTCGCGGGGCAGCAAAAGAAACGGGCCGCGCTTGCGGCCCGTTTCACTTCGGTATCCCGGAAAACCCGGGGCGCCGGACTTACTTCAGGTGCTTGGAGACCAGCTTGGTCATCTCGAACATGGACACCTGCTTCTTGCCACCGAAGACTTCCTTCAGCTTGTCGTCGGCGTTGATCATGCGACGGTTGGCCTTGTCCTGAAGGTTGTTCTTCTTGATGTAGGCCCACAGCTTGCTGGTGACTTCGGTGCGCGGCATGGCGCCCGAGCCGATGACGGCGGCCAGCGAGGAGCTCGTGTTCATGGGCTTCATGAAGGCGGCGTTCGGCTTGCGCTTCTTCGCAGCGGCCTTCTTCGCCGGCTTCTTGGCGGCGACTTTTTTCACCGTGGACTTCTTCGCGGCGGGCTTCTTAGCCGCCGGCTTCTTCGCTGCTTTCTTTGCTTTCTTAGCTGCCATTAGTGATTCCTCCAATCTGGAAAATGCGTTGAGTTCTTAAGTACTCAATCTCGCCCCCTGGGCGTGACAAGCGAGAGGATGCAAGAGGCGAAAACAACTTGTCAATGGTTTTCCCTCTGAAAACCGTGTTTTCTCCCTCTGAGCGTGTCGTCGAAGCCACAGCTTTACGCCAGCTCGGCCCTCGCCATCTCGACGTCGAGCTTCTCCATGGCGTCCCTCGGCTTCATCGCAGCCGCCTTGGCATAGAGCTTTCCCGCCTCGGCGAGCTTCGCCTTGCCGTAGAGGAGAACCAGCCCGTTGGCGTATTCGATGTGTGCGATCGGCGACGCCGGCGCGAGCTTGAGCGCCTTCTGGAAATGCTCATCGCCCTTCTCCCGCTTGGCTCCGTAGGTGAGGCCGCCGACCAGCGCGCCCACCTTGTCGATGATCTCGGCGTGGTACGCGCCCATCGCGATATGCGCCTCGGCGTGCTTGGGCGCGAGCTTGAGCGCCGCCTCGAGGGCGGTGCGGATCTTGCCGCCGTAGCCCTGCGCGAGCGCCTTCGCCACCGAGATCCGCTGGCTGTAGCGGCCGGCGGCGTAGGCGTAGAGGTAGTGGGCGTTGGCGTTCTTCGGCTCGTCCTGGGCCTGCTGCGCGGCGCGCTCCATCGCCTCCTCGAAGAGCGCGACCTTCGCCGCGTCCTTCGGCTCCACGCCGTTGGCGTAGATCGCCTGCGCCTTATTTGCCGCGGTGATTCCCGCGCCACCGGCGTCGAGCCCCACCACGACGGCGTCGGCGAACTTGCCCTGGTGGAAGAGGCGCCAGGCCTCCTGCGCGCCCGCTTCCTTCGGCCACGGCTCCGCGTCGCCCTGGTGCAACGCGTCCCAGTGCTTCTTCAGGGCGTCGCCCGCGAAGGCGAACTCCTTGGTCGGATGCGGAAACGCTGCCCACTTCGGCTTGGCCATGGTCGGCTCCTTGGGTTCTATTCGAGGTAGTTGCGGCTCAGCTGCTCGAGGTGATCGCGCGCGGCGCCCACGAGGTACGGCGAGACGAGGGCCATCACCTGGTAGGCGCCGAGGCCCAGGTCGCCCTCGACGGAGCGCACCCGCGCCCCGCGCAGCGACTGGAAGTTCAGCCAATAGGTGGCCACGACGAGGACGTTGCGAGCGACGGTGTGGATCTCGGCCGGGGTGGCGCGAAGCGAACGGCTGCGCACCAGCGACCCGCAGAGGGCCACCACGGTCTCGTGCTTGGTGTCGACGATGCGGTTGAAGTGCTCGCGCAGCTTCCGGTTGCGGGCGAGCAGGTCGTCCAGGTTCCGGTAGAGGAAGCGGAACTCCCAGATCGCTTCCAGCATGAGATGGAGGTAGAGCCAGAGGTCCTCGATCGCCGCCGGCCCCTCGCGCACGTCCGCGGGCCCGATGCCGATGCGCTGCTCGAACGCCCGGAACAGGTGCTCGACGATCTCGTCCTTGTTGCGGAAGTGGTAGTACAGGTTGCCGGGGCTCATCCCCAGCTCGCCGGCGATCATGCCGGTCGTCACGTGCGGCTCGCCGCGCTCGTTGAAGAGCCGCAGGCTCTCCGCGAGCACCCGTTCACGCGTCCGTTGCGTGCGGACCGCGTTGCCGTCGAGCGACGTTCGGGGCTTGGCCATCGGGCGCTATGGTACCCGGACGCTCCGCGGCGGTTGCCGGCAAGGGCCGAACGCTCCGCTGGATGGACCCCTTGAACCACGGAGGCACGGAGACACGGAGACACGGAGGGCCACGGAGAAAATCATGGCGGGTCCTGCAAGATGCCGACGTCGGTGAATCGCGGCCGCCTGCAAACTGCCGACCCTTCAAGCTTTCCTCCGTGGCCCTCCGTGCCTCCGTGCCTCCGTGCCTCCGTGCCTCCGTGGTTCAGGCTAAAACGAGTCAGGCACGAGCGCGGGAGCGCGACATGCGATCGACCTTGGCCTGGAGCTGGGCGACCTGGCGCGACAGCGCCTTCACGTCCTTCGTGGTCGGCACGCCGAGCTTCGCGATGGCGCGCGAGACACGCTGCTCGAACACCTTCTCGAGGCTGCTCACGGCGGCGACGGTGCGCGCACGGGCTTCCTCGACGCGGGCGACGGCGACGTCGCGGGCGTTGCCGGCGGCTTCACGGGCGGCGTTCGCGCGCTCGCTCGAGGCGGCCTGGAAAGCGGCGCCTTGCTGGGCGATCGAGGCGAGGGTCTTGCGCACCGAGGCGCGCGCCTTCTGCATCGTGGTGGCGGGGGTGACGCGGGTCTTGCGGACGGTACGGGTCTTGCGGGCCATGGAGGCTCCTTTCGGGGATCGGTTCATCACGGGCAGGAGCTTAGGGACCGTCCCTAGAGCCCGGGTTCTAAAGTTTTCCGGGGTATCATTCGACGCAAAACGAACCCCTACGCCGCAGGAGAAATCCCCCATGGCATACCTCGTCACCGGCGGGACCGGTTTCATCGGCCGCTTCCTCATCGACAACCTCGTCGAGCGCGAAGGACCGGTGTACGTGGTCGTGCGCAAGGGGTCGGTGAAGAAGCTGGAGGCGCTGAAGGCCCGCTGGGGCACCGCCGCCGAGCGCGTGATCCCGGTGGTGGGTGACCTCGCCAAGCCGAAGCTGGGCCTCTCCACGGCCGACATGGCGAAGCTGAAGGGCAAGGTGAAGCACTTCTTCCACCTCGCCGCCATCTACGACCTCTCCGCCGACGCCGCGAGCCAGGAGACGGCGAACATCGAAGGCACGAGGAACGCGGTCGAGCTCGCCGAGGCGGTGAACGCCGGCTGCTTCCACCACGTGAGCTCCATCGCCGCCGCCGGACTCTACGACGGCGTCTTCCGCGAGGACATGTTCGAGGACGCGGAGGACAAGGACCACCCCTACTTCCACACCAAGCACGAGTCCGAGGGGATCGTGCGCAGGGAATCGAAGGTCCCCTTCCGCATCTACCGCCCCGGCATCGTCGTCGGCCATTCGAAGACCGGCGAGATCGACAAGATCGACGGGCCGTATTACTTCTTCAAGCTGATCCAGAAAATGAGGAACGCCCTGCCCCCGTGGGTGCCGACGGTCGGCATCGAGGGCGGGCGGATCAACATCGTGCCGGTCGACTTCGTCGCCGACGCGATCGACCACATCGCGCACAAGAAGGGCCTGGACGGCGGCTGCTTCCATCTCACCGACCCCGAGCCCATGCGCGTGGGCGAGGTCCTGAACGCCTTCGCCAAGGCCGCGCACGCCCCGCAGATGACGATGCGGCTGAACGCCAAGATGTTCAGCTTCATCCCCTCCTTCGTGCTGGATGCCGCGATGTCGCTCGCTCCCGTGCGGCGCATCCAGAAGCAGCTCCTCGCGGATCTCGGCATCCCGAAGGACATGTTCACGTTCATCAACTATCCGACGCGGTTCGACAACCGCGAGGCAGCCAAGGCGCTGAAGGGCTCCGGCATCGAGGTGCCGCGCCTCGAGGATTACGCCTGGCGCCTGTGGGATTACTGGGAGCGCCACCTCGACCCGGACCTCTTCATCGACCGGTCGCTCGCCGGCAAGGTGAAGGACAAAGTGGTTGTCGTAACCGGCGGGACCTCGGGCATCGGCGAGGCGACGGCGTACAAGCTCGCGGAGGCCGGAGCCCGCGTCGTGGTCGTGGCGCGCGATGCCGAGAAGGCCGTGCCGGTGATGGCGAAGATCAAGGCCGATGGCGGCGACGGGACGTTCGTCTCCTGCGACCTCTCCAGCCTGGAGGACTGCGACAAGCTCGTGGCCACGGTGCTGAAGAAGTTCGGGCGCTGCGACTACCTGGTGAACAACGCCGGGCGCTCGATCCGCCGCGGCATCGCCTCCAGCTACGACCGCTTCCACGACTTCGAGCGGACGATGCAGCTGAACTACTTCGGGAGCCTGCGCCTGATCATGGGCTTCCTGCCGTCCATGGTGGCGCAGAACGCCGGCCACATCATCAACATCTCCTCGATCGGCGTGCTGACGCGGGCGCCGCGCTTCTCGGCCTACGTCTCGTCGAAGGCAGCGCTCGATGCCTTCGCCGACTGCGCTGCATCCGAATTCATAGACAACAACGTACATTTCACCACCATCAACATGCCGCTGGTGCGCACGCCCATGATCGCGCCGACCAAGCTCTACAACCACGTGCCGACGCTCTCGCCGGAGCAGGCGGCCGACCTCGTGGTGGAAGCGGTGGTCTACAAGCCGGTGCGCATCGCCACCCGCCTGGGCATCTTCGGCGAGATCCTGCACGCCGTGGCGCCGAAGGCCACGCAGATCATCCTCAACACCGCGTTCCGCATGTTCCCGGACTCGGGTGCCGCGCAGGGCAAGAAGAAGGACGGCGAGGCGAAGGAAGTCGAGCTGACACCCGAGCAGATCGCCTTCGCGCAGATCACCCAAGGCATCCACTGGTAAGGACTCCCATGCCCAACACGCTCACGCTCAAGCCCGGCGACAAGGCCCCGTTCTTCGAGGGGCTCTCCACCGACGAGGGCGCCAAGATCTCGCTGAAGACCTTCGCCGGCAAGAAGCTCGTGCTGTACTTCTATCCGAAGGACGACACGCCGGGCTGCACGGCGCAGGCGTGCTCGTTGCGCGACGCGAACGCGGAGCTGATCGCCAAGGGCGCGGGCGTGCTCGGCGTCTCGACCCAGGGCGTGGTGTCGCACCAGAAGTTCTCGTGGAAGTACAAGCTCAACTTCCCGCTGCTCGCCGACACCGACGGCGCCGTGGGCCGGGCCTATGGGGTGCTGGGCGGCGACGGCATCGTGAACAAGCTGAAGACCGCGGCGGGGCTCGCCGATCGCGTGACGTTCCTGATCGACGAGAACGGGATCATCACGCACATCCTGGACAAGCCCGACACCGACCGCCACGCCGAGGAAGTGCTGGCCCTGCTCTAGGGCTTCGGCAGCGCGCCCGCTTCGCGCAGCGCCGCGACCACCGCCGCATGCAGCGGCGGCGCCGCAACGATCCCCACGTGTCCCCAGCCGTGCAGCGCGATGTTCGTCGCCTGCGGGAGACGGCTGGTCTCCTGCGGCGCCACCAGGTTGTCGTGCACCGAGTAGATCGAGGTCGTCGGGCAAGCCGGACCCCGCCCGCCTTCGGCCGCCTCGAGTACGCGGAGGAAATCGCTGCCCTGCCTCATCTGCCTCGCATTGGCGCCCAGGCCCAGTTTCGCGATCGCCGTCCCGTGGTGCGGGCTCGCGATCGTGACCAGCCTCGCCACGCGCTGCGCTCCGTGGCGCGCGAGCCACGCCCGCGTCACCAGCCCGCCCATGCTGTGGCACACCAGCACGACCTGCGGGTGGCCCGAAGCGGCCAGGAGGCGCTGGACCTCGGCCTCGAGCTGGTCGACCAGCGGCTCGATGGATCCGAAGAGGCCGCGGAAGTTGAAGGTGTGGACCTCGGCGCCCGCGCGATCCATCGCATCGACCACCGGACGCATCAATCCGCGGTTGGAGAGATAGCCGTGCACGGTGAGGACGGGAACATGCGGTCCACCCGAGGGAGGATCGGCCCGCACCAGCACCGACTCGAAGGGCAGCCAGGCGAAGTTGTCCACGAGCATCGCTCGCCATTCGTCCAGGACGACCCGCACGCCGCCCGTGAAACCGACCTGCTGCCCGGGCTCGCGCGGCGAGCGATTCGCATGGGCGACGAGGCTCGAGGTGACCACGATGAGGAGGCGAACGCCCAGCGATACGGCGACGAGGAAGGCCCCCACCGCCGCCAGGTTCCAGCCGCACCGGTGGAGCCAGGCCCCCAGGGCGATGGCGATGAGGAGCTCGGCGGCGAGCTGGGCGCGGACCAGGGTGGAGAGCATGGAGGGCCGCAGTATAGATGTTAAGATTTCGCCGGCCATTTCCGGCTGTCTCCCTCCCCGAAGAAGAGTTCGAATGCCGCTTTACGCCGCGACGATTTTCCTGAGCGCCTTCCTGCTCTTCCTGGTCCAGCCCCTCCTCGCCAAGCAGATCCTCCCGTGGTTCGGAGGCACGGCCGTCGTCTGGACCACCTGCATGGTGTTCTTCCAGTTCGTGCTGCTGCTGGGTTACGCCTACTCGCACTGGATCACCACGCGCGTGGCGCAGCCCAAGCAGAACTGGGTTCACCTCGCGATCCTCGCGGCCAGCCTCGCCTTCATGCCGATGATGCCGGACGCGATGTGGAAGCCCGACGGCACGGAGAACCCGGTCGTTCGCATCCTGGCGCTCCTCTTCGCGACCGTGGGCCTGCCCTATTTCATGCTGTCCTCGACCAGCCCGCTGCTGCAGGCGTGGTTCGCCCGGGCGTATCCGGGCACGAGCCCGTACCGGCTCTTCGCCCTCTCCAACTTCGCCTCGATGCTGGCGCTCCTGGGCTACCCGCTGCTGATCGAGCCGCGCTTCGACAATCCGGACCAGTCGAAGGTGTGGAGCATCGGCTACGCGGGCTTCGTGGTGCTCTGCGCGGTGCTCACCTGGAAAGCGCGCTCGCTCGCGCCGCTGGCGCACACCCCGACGGAAGAAGCCCCGGCCATGCAGGAGCCGCGCCCCACCGCGGGCCGCATCGCGCTCTGGCTCACCCTCTCGGCCATGGGCTCGGTGGTGCTCCTCGGTGTCTCGAACCACCTCACGCAGAACGTCTCGTCGATCCCGTTGCTGTGGGTGGTGCCGCTCGCGATCTACCTCCTCACGTTCATCCTCTGCTTCGAGGGACGCGACTGGTACAAGCGCGATGCCTACCTGGGCTTCCTCGTCTGGATCCTGTGCGTGATGGCGTGGTTCCTCGCCGACAAGAGCCTGCAATTCGAGCTCCTGTGGCAGATCGCCGTGTTCACCGTGGGCCTCTTCTTCGTGTGCATGTTCTGCCACGGCGAGCTGGCGCGGCTACGCCCCGGACCGCGGCACCTCACGCTCTTCTATCTCATGGTGTCGCTGGGCGGCGTCGTGGGCGGCGTGCTGGTGGGCATCGTCGCTCCGGTGACGCTGCCGGGCTTCCTCGAGCTGGAGATCGCGCTCGTGATCGTGGCGCACCTGGCGCTCGCGCTGAACCTCGGTCGCGCCGTGCCCATCGTGGCCATGTTCGCGCTGGTCGCGGTGTTCACGACCGGAGCGCTGGTCTATCGCGTCCACACGTTCATGCAGGACACGATCCACATCGAGCGCAATTACTACGGCGTGCTTCGGGTCAAGGAAACGACCTCGCGCCTCGAGGACGAGGAGGCGCGCTACCGCTCGCTGGTGCACGGGGCGATCCTGCACGGCGAGCAGTGGCTGAACGAGAAGTACCGCCGCTCGGCGACGACCTACTATCGCGGCGGCTCCGGCATCGGGATGGCGATCCTGGCCCACGAGGGATTGCCGATCAAGGTCGGCGTGATCGGCCTGGGCACCGGCACGCTCGCCGTCTATGGCGATGCGGACGACGTCTACCGCTTCTACGACATCAATCCCGCGGTCGAGCGCATCGCCAACACGTACTTCACGTACCTGAAGGATTCGAAGGCGAAGATCGAGTTCGTGCTGGGCGACGCCCGGCTGCAGCTGGAGCGGGAAGCCCCGCAGCAGTTCGACGTGCTCGCCGTGGACGCCTTCACGGGCGACTCGATCCCGACCCACCTCATCACCGACGAGGCCGTGGCCGCGTTCCTGCGCCACATGAAGCCCGATGGCGTGATCGCCTACCACGTGTCGAACCGCTTCCTGGATCTCAAGCCGGTGCTGCTGGCGATCGCGGAGAAGCAGGGCCTGGAGTACGCCTACGTGGACCAGCGCTCGAACGACGGCGACACCACCAGCGACTGGGTGCTGCTCTCACGCACGAAGAAGATCATCCTGCGGCCCGAGATCGTCGCCTCCACCGAGCCCGTTGCGCCGCAACCTGGCTGGCGCCTTTGGACCGACGCCTACAACAACCTGCTCCAGGTGTTTAAACACTAAGGCGAAAGGCGCCCTCCGCAGATAAACACAGATAAACGCAGATGAAAAACCTTGAGGGGTTTGGCCCTTCAAGTTTTTGACTTTATCCGCGTTTATCTGTGTTTATCTGCGGAGGACGCCTTTCGCCTTAACCGAGTGCGGCAGCGACGCGCTCCGCGATGAGCGCGCTCACGCGCTCGTTGGACTCGATGGTCACCCCGGCGATGTGCGGCGTGAGCAGCACGTTGGGGGCGCCCGCCAGCGGATTGCCCGCCGGCAGCGGCTCTTCGTCGAAGACATCGAGCGCAGCCGCGCCCAGCCGGCCTTCCTGCAGCGCAGCCGCCAGCGCGCCTTCGTCCACCACCCCACCGCGTGCCGTGTTGATGAGGATGGCGCCGCGCTTCATCAGCGCCAGGCGCTCGGCGTTGAGGAGGTTTCGCGTCGAAGGGGTGAGCGGGATGTGCAGCGAGACGACGTCGGATTCAGCGAGGAGCTGCTCCAGCGTCCGGCGCTCCACGCGCTGCTCTTTCCACGCGGGCGCATCCGGGCCCAGCAGGGGATCGTGCGCGATGACGCGAACGCCCAGCGGCGTGATCTTGCGGGCCGTGAGCCGGCCGATGCCGCCGAAGCCGATGAGCCCCAGCACCTTGCCCGTGAGGTCGCGGCCCTGCGAGAGCATCTGGCGCGGCCAGCGCCCCGAGGCGACGGCGGCCGTGGAGAGGTAGCCCGCGCCGCGCAGCAGGATCATCGACGTGGCGATGACGTACTCCGCGACGGAATCCGCGTTGGCGCCGGTGGCGGGGATCACCGTGATGCCCCGAGCCTCGCATGCGTCCACGTCGATGTTGTCCAGGCCCACACCGAGCCGGCCCACGACGCGAAGCCTTCCGGCGGCGGCCAAGGCCGCGCCGCGCACCTGCGTACGGTTGCGCACGATCCACGCATCGGCGTTGGCGACGGCCGTGGCGAGGGCCGCGGGATCGTCGACCAGCGCGGGGCGGTAGTCGACCTCGAAGGAGCCCTTCAGCCTTTCGACCGCGGGCGTGTCCATGAACTCACTGATGACGATGCGGGCGCTCATGCAGCCATCATGACCGGCCCTTGTCGCGCTCGGCAAGTGTCTCGAGGTGCGCCGTGACTTCCTCGCGGTCGTGGTAGAGCTGCTTGATGCGCAGGCGCGCGGGGATCTCGCCCAGGCCGGCATCGATGCGCTCGCGGCACAGCTGCACCTCTTCCCAGCGCTTCTTCATCGGCAGCTTCAGGTTGAAGATCGTCTCGCGGCACGATCCGTCGCGGATCCAGCGCGCGGCAAGGTCGGCGATGCGCGAGGGCTTCTCGACCATGTCGCAGACCATCCAGTCGACCGGATCCTTGGGTCGGTAGTGGAACGCATCCTCGCGCCAATGCTTCACCAGGCCGGTCTCCAGCAATGCGGGATCCATCGGCCCGTTGTCGATCGCCAGGACCTTCACGTGGCGCTGGGCGAGCTGCCACGTCCAGCCGCCGGGCGAGGCGCCCAGGTCCACGGCCGTCATGCCGGGCGTGATGCGCTTCGCGGTCTCCTCGTTGCCGAGGAAGACCATCAGGGCCTCGGCCAGCTTGAGCGTGGAGCGCGACGGCGCGCCGCGCGGCATGCGTAGCCGCGGGATACCCATCGGCCACGGCGAGCTGTTGGCGATCGCGGAGACGCCCACATAGCACGCCGTGCCGCCGACGAAGAAGATGTGCAGCCGGTCGGGCGAGCGCGGCTCGTCCAGCACCACGCCGGCCTTCGCGAGGGCGCGCTCGAGGTGCGGCATCAGCGGCTTGATCAGCGAGGAAAGCGCCTTGCCGTCGTTCGTGTCCGGCATGTCGACGTGCAAGCCCTGGAAGCGCGTGCCCCGTTCACGGGCGGCGGCGACGATCGGGCCGATGCGGTCGCCCACCGGAAGGTCGGAGACGAGCGTCGCGTAGCGGATGAGCTGGCGCGCGAAGATGAGCGACGAGAACTCGATCCCGGTGGCGAGCGCCTCGGCCGCCGCGGGCTCGTGGGCCTGGAAGACGGCGAAGCCGCTGTCGGGCTTCGCGCGGACGAAGCCCTCGACCTCGCAGCGCGCCGCCTCCGCCGTGATCTCCTGGGCCACCTCGCGCTCGAAGCCGGCCCGGCAGTAGATGACCATGGACTCAGCCATGCAGGGGCTTCTCGAGGAGGATCACGTCGCCCGCGAACTCTTCCAGCGTCTTCCGCTCGCCCGTCTCGACGAATCCGAGGTGCCGCCAGAAGCCGAAGGCATTCGCGTTGGTCTCGACGATGCCGATGCGCATCGAGGTGCCGTGCGGCGAGGAACGCGCGGTCGCCTCGAGCGCGCAGCAAGCGGCTCGCGCAAACCCGTGGCCCCGCTCGCGCTCCGAGACCGCGAGGAATCCGATCATCGACTGGCCGGGGCGCTTCCACCCGAGGACCAGGCTTGCGAGGCCGACCATGCGGCCCTGGGAATAGATGCCGTACGAGCGCACGTCCTCGGGCGGGATGCCGGGGACCTCCGCGTGGAAGAAGTCTTTGACTTCCCCGGGGCCCGCCAGGCGGCCCTGCACGGCCCGGTAGTAGTCGGGACACTCCGCCATCACGCGCGCGACCTCGGCCTCGCGTTCGGGGGTGGCCTCGCGGAACTGCACGAGCTCGATCGACCCCATCGTCACGCCGCCGCGGGCCGGGCGTTCCTGAAGAGCGCGAAGAAGTTCTTCGTGGTCGCTTCCGCCACCGCTTCGAGCGGGACCTCCTTCAGGCGCGCGACCTCCTCGGCCACGTGGCGCACGAACGACGGCTCGTTGGTCTTGCCGCGATGGGGCACGGGCGCGAGATACGGCGAGTCGGTCTCGACCAGCATGCGGTCCAGCGGCACCTGCTTCGCGACCTCCTTCAAATCCCTGGCGTTCTTGAACGTGACGATCCCGGAGAACGAGATGTAGAAGCCCAGGTCGATGGCCGCCTTCGCCACGTCCCACGTCTCCGTGAAGCAATGCATGACGCCGCCCACGTCCCGCGCGCCCTCCTCGTCCAGGATGCGCACCGTGTCCGCCGCCGACTGGCGCGTGTGGATCACGAGCGGCTTCGCGCAGGCGCGTGCTGCCCGGATGTGCCTGCGAAAGCGCTCGCGCTGCCAATCGAGGTCGCCCTCGACGCGGAAGTAGTCGAGGCCCGTCTCGCCGATCGCGACGACCTTCGGGTCGTCGGCCATCGCGAGCAGCTCCTCCACGGAAGCTTCGCGGCCGTCACCGCGCTCGTCGGGATGCACGCCCGCGGAGCACCAGAGGTTGGGCTGCGAGCGCGCAACGTCGCGAACCGCGGGGAAGGTCTCGAGCGTGGTGCTGATGGTCAGTGCGTGCGTGATGCCGTTCTCACGCATGCGCGCGAGGACGCCATCGAGGTCGGACCGCAGCTCGGGGAAATCGAGGTGGCAATGGGAGTCGACGAACATGCTCCCATTTTACGGGTTCGTTTCGTTTACGGCTGCGCCGACACGCAGATGCCCACCCTGGGACAGAAGAAAGCCGCCAAACAGGCGGCTTCAGGACAAGACGGGGTCACGCAGATGGCCGCAGATAACCCCCTGTTTGTGACTCAGGGCGGCGAGACGCGAGAAATGAATCACCGCTCGACGCTATTGAGATACCTCCAAGGTTTTATCTGCGGCCATCTGCGTAACCCTGTCCTATCCGGAAGGCGCCTCCGGGCGCCTTTCTTCTGTCCAAGGGTGGGCATCTGCGTGTCGGCGCAGCCGTGAAACTCAGCGGTACATCCAGTCCCGCGTGAGCGGCATTTCGGAGCGCCCCGGCTGCGTCTCCTTCGTGGCAAGCACCTGGTGGATGGAGATCCAGCGCTGCTCGAACGCATGCGCGCAGCCCGCGAGATAGAGGCGCCAGGTGCGGGCGATGCGCTCGCTCGACGCGGCCGACGCCTCGGCGAGCCGCGCCTCGAAGTTGGCGCTCCAGTGCGAGAGCGTCTTCGCGTAGTGCGGCCGCAGGGTCTCGACGTCGTGGACCTCGAAGTCCGCGTCGCTCATCTCCTTCACGACGAGGTGCAGGTGCGGCAGCTCGCCCCGGGGGAAGATGTGGCGGTCGATGAACTCGCCGGCGCCCAGGCCCAGCGAGCGGTTGCCGGTATCCGAGGTGGTGATGCCGTGGTTCAGGAACGCCCCGCCCTCGCGCAGCAGGCGGCGGACGCATTGGAAATAGGTCGGCAGGTTCTTCAAGCCCACGTGCTCGAACATGCCGACGCTCGCCACGCGGTCGTAGGTCCCGTGGTGATCGCGGTAGTCCTCGAGCAGGACGCGGCACTGGTCCTGGAGGCCCGCGGCGCGGATGCGCTCGTTGGCGAGGCGATACTGGTTCTCGGAGAGCGTGATGCCCGTCGCGTTCACGCCGTAAGCGCGGGCTGCGTGCATGACGAGCGCGCCCCAGCCGCAACCCACGTCGAGGAAGCGGTCGCCGGGCTCCAGCCGCAGCTTGTGGCAGATGTGGTCGAGCTTCTGCACCTGCGCCTGCGCCAGCGTGTCGGACTCGCTGTGGAAGTAGGCACATGAATAGACCATGCGCGAGTCGAGCCAGAGCGCGTAGAACTCGTTGGAGACGTCGTAGTGATGCGCGATCGCCTGGCGGTCGCCGCGGCGCGTGTGCAGCGCGGCGCGCGGGCCCGAGCGCCCGAAGAGCCCGTCACCCGTCGAACGGGACAGTGCCTCCGCCGTGCGGATGGCGGCGCCGATATCCCCTTCGAAGTCGATGTCGCCCTCGATGTACGCCTCAGCGAGGCTGAGGAGGCTCGGACGTCGCAGCGCGAGCGCCGCACCCGGGTGCTTCACGCGCAGCGTGGCGCTCGGGGAATCGGAGAGGGCGAAATCGCGGCCGTCCCAGAGCACGACGCGCACGGGAGCCTGCACATGGCCAAGACGCTTGGCGGGATCGAATCCGAACAAGGCGACCTCCTCACGGTTGCCGGTACGCGCCCGGCAGCCCGCGAGGGCCGACGATCAGAGCGTGTGCGTCGGCCGCGAGGACTGCAGTGCGCCGGCGAGAAGTCCTTCGACTTTCTTGCGGAAGTCCCGGGCCTGCTCGCTGTCCTGCAGTTGGATGCCGATCCCCTGCGGACGGTTCCCGGCCGTGTGCGCCGGGTTCACCCAGGCGACGATGCCCTGGAGGGAGATGCGCGACGGATCGTCCAGCAGCGAGAGGAGGACGATCACCTCTTCGCCGAGGCGGTGGTCGCGGTTGCTGGGAAGGAAGAGCCCGCCGCCCTTCAGCAAGGGGATCCAGGCCGCGTAGAGCGAGGCCTTGGACCGGATCACCAGGGAGAAGACCCCAGGCCGGTGTGCGGTGGCGGTGTCGGCTGTGCTCATCTATCGGGTACCCGATGTAGCCCGATTGTAGGACATGAGCAGGTGCTCGGCCAGCAGCCGGGCATTCAGGGGGTGCGAGGCCAGCCGGCGGGCGGCCCGCAGCTCGCGCTCGAGGTCGTAGAGGCGCTCGGGGTCGGCGGCCCGCGCCTTGGCCTGTGCCGCGGGGACCAGGTCCACGTGGTGGCGCACCGAAGCGCCCGCCCGCACCCGCATGAGGTCGTGGACCCAGGTTTGCATCCAGTACACGGTGCGGTCGAGCGCGGGCCGGTCGATGCGCTCGGCGAATGTCAGGGGCTCCGCGCCCGAGGCCCGCGAGAGCTCCGCCAGCACCTTGCGGCGCAGCTGCATCTCCTCGGGGGCGGCGAGGTCGCGGGCCAGGAGCGGCGCGCCTCCGGCCACGGCGAGCGCGGTGCGCGGGTCTTCCACGCCTTCGGCCTTCAGCCAGGCCAGCGCCTCGGCCTCGACCGGCATGGGGAGCACGAGGGCACGGCAGCGGCTGCGGATGGTCGGCAGCAGGCGTGCGGGCTGGTCGCTCACGAGCACGATGAGCGTCGAAGGCGGCGGCTCCTCGAGGGTCTTCAGCAATGCGTTGGCCGCCCCGGGATGCATCGCCTCGGCCGGACGGATCACCAGCACCCGCAGCCCCGCACGGTGCGTGGAGAGCGAGATGAAATCCGCCTGCGCGCGGATCTGGTCGATCTTGATGACCACGCTCTTCTTGGTGTCGGCCTTGGCCGTCTCGGCCTCGCCTTCCGCATCCTCTTCGGCGGCTTCGGGAATCACCTCGCGATAGTCGGGATGGTTGCCCTGCGAGAACCAATGGCAGGACGAACACGTACCGCAGGCGAAGGCGCCCTTGGGCGATTCGCACAGCACGGCGTTGGCGAGTGCCTTGGCGAACTCACTCTTGCCGATGCCCGAGCGGCCCTGCACCAGGAGCGCGTGCGGCAGGCGCGTGCGATCGGCGAGCAGGCGCTCCAGCGCGGCGCGATGCCAGGGATACGGTGTCATGCGAGGACCGGGGCCAACGCGGCCTCGAGGCGGGCGCGAACCTGTTCGAAGGATCCGGACGCGTCGATGACGCGGATGCGCGCGGGCTCGTCGCGTGCGCGTTCGAGGTAGGCGCCGCGCACGCGGCGGAAGAAGTCGGTCTTCTCGCGCTCGAAGCGGTCGGGCGTGCGCTGCTGGCCCTGCTGGCGTTCGGCCGCGAGCGCCGGATCCACGTCGAAGAGGAAGGTGGCGTCGGGCACCGGGGCCGGCTCGAGGGCCTTCACGAGGGCATCGAAGGTGGCGCGCGGCAGGCCATGGCCACCGCACTGGTAGGCGTACGTGGAGTCGATGAAGCGGTCGCAGATCACCCACTCACCGGCGGCGAGCGCGGGCTCGATCACTTTCGTCACGTGTTCCGATCGTGCGCCGAACATGAGGTAGGCCTCGGCGCGCACGCCCATCGGCTCGTGCAAGACGATCTTGCGCACATCCTCGCCCACGCGGGTGCCTCCGGGCTCGCGCGTGTCGATCACGTGCACGCCCCTCTCCCGCACCTGGTCGGCGATGAACTGGACGTGCGAGGACTTGCCCGCACCGTCGATGCCTTCCAGCGTGATGAATCGCCCGCGCATCCTCATCCTTTCCCGAGCTGGTATTTTGCCACCGCGCGGTTGTGCTCCTCGAGGGTGCGCGAGAACTGGTGCGTGCCGTCGCCCTTGCCGACGAAATAGAGATAGTCGGACTTCGCGGGACGCGTCGCCGCGGCGAGGGAGGCCGCCCCGGGCATCGCGATCGGCGTGGGCGGCAGGCCATCGCGCGTGTACGTATTCCACGGCGTGTCGGCGGAGAGGTCCTTCTTGCGGATGTTGCCGTCGAAGGTGGCACCCATGCCGTAGATCACCGTGGGATCGGTCTGCAGGCGCATCCCTTTCCTCAGGCGGTTCACGAACACGCTCGCGACGAGGGGACGCTCCGCGGCGGCGCCCGTTTCCTTCTCGACGATCGAGGCGAGGATCAGGGCCTCGTAGGGATTGGCGAGCGGCACGTCGGGATCGCGAGCCTGCCAGGCCTCGGCCAGGCGCTTCTTCATCGCGGCGTGCGCGCGCTTGAGGACATCCGCATCCGCCGTGCCCGGATCGAAGCGATACGTGTCGGGGAAGAGCCAGCCTTCGAGGGAGCCTTCCGGCAGGCCGGCGGCCGCGCGCACTTCGTCCTTCGATTTGCCGGGCAGCGTCTGCTTCAGGCGCGGCTGCAGCGCGAGCGCCGCCAGCCATTGGCGCACGGTCGTACCTTCGATGAACGCGATGTCCACGTTGACCACGTCGCCGCGATTCAGCTTGTCCAGCAGCTCGATCGGCGTCATCGGAGCGTCGAGGCGATACGTGCCGGCCTGCATCGCGCGGTCCTTGCCGAGGATGCGAGCGAGGATCCAGAAGGAGTTCGCGTCGGGCAGGAGGCCTTCGTCGGAGAGGCGGCGCGAGACGCCGCGCAGCGAGGCTCCGGGCCGCACGTGGAACTCGTAGCCCGGCACCGGCGGCTGGAGGGCCTTCGAGGCGAACAGCGCGAGCCACGCGGCCGCGCCGAGCAGCGAGGCCAGGACCAGCAGGATGAGGACCTTAAGCTTTCGCATCGTCGGCGGCGATCTCTGACTGGAAGCGGCGCGTGAGGGACCCGACCGGCCATTTCTTCTCGCCCAGTGCCACGACCGGCCACAGGCCGATGAGGCTGTTGGCGAGGAAGACTTCGTCGGCTTCTTCCAGCTCGGCGAAGGCGACATCGCGCACGTCGCAGGTGATGCCGCCGGCGGCCGCGAGGTCGCGCACGCGGTCGCGCTGCGCACCGGCCACGCCGCAGCGCGTGAGCAGCGGCGTCACGAGCGCGCCGGCGACGACCAGGAACACGTTGCTCATCGTGGCCTCGACGAGGCGCCCTTCGCGATCGCACAGCAGGCCTTCGCGGATCGACGCATCGAACCACTCCGAGCGCGCGAGCACGTTTTCCAGGCGATTGAGCGTCTTCACGCCGGCCAGGCGCGGCTGCTCGGAGAGCACGAGGTCGCAGCGCCGGACGCGAATGCCATCGCGTGCCAGCTCGGCCGGGTATTCAGGAGGATCGAATGCGGCCACGATTCGGCGCGCGACCGTCTCCGTGGGCTTCGAGTAGCCGCGGCCGGACGTGCCGCGCGTGACGGTGATCTTAACCACCGCTTCACGCGGCGCAACGCGCGCGATCTCGCTTCGCAGCACGGCTTCGTCGGGAACGGGGATGTCGAGCGCCTGGCAATCGTGCGCGAGGCGGCGGAAATGGCGATCCCAGTTGAGCGCCCGGCCCGCGCGAACCTCGAGCGTGCGGAAGATGCCGTCGCCGAAGGCGAGGCCGCGGTCCAGCACCGTCACCGTGGATGCGGCGACGCCGTCGACAAGGATGGAGGCCGTCATGCGAGCGGCCCGCCCGGCGCTAGCGCAACCGGCGGAACGCGAGGGTTCCGTTCGTACCGCCGAACCCGAAGGAGTTCGAGAGCGCGAAATCGATCTTCATGTCGCGCGCCGTGTTGGCCACGTAGTCCAGGTCGCAAGCGGGATCCTGGTTGAAGATGTTCATCGTGGGCGGCGACTTCTGGTGGTGGATGGCCAGCACCGTGATCACCGCCTCCAGCCCGCCGGCCGCACCCAGGAGGTGGCCGTGCATCGACTTGGTGGAATTCACCGCGATCTTGTAGGCGTGGTCGCCGAGGGCGGCCTTGATCGCGGCGGTCTCGTTCGAATCGCCCAGCGGCGTGGAGGTGCCGTGCGCGTTCATGTATTGGATCTCGTCGGCGTTGGCGCCGGCGTTGCGCAGTGCCGCGAGCATGGCGCGGCGGGGACCATCCATGTTGGGCGCGGTGATGTGGTTCGCGTCGGCGCTCATGCCCATGCCGGCGAGCTCGCAGTAAATGCGCGCACCGCGCTTCTTCGCGTGCTCGTATTCCTCGAGGATCATTACGCCGGCGCCCTCGCCCAGGACGAAGCCGTCACGGTCCTTGTCGAACGGACGCGAAGCGGTCGCGGGGTCGTCGTTGCGCTCGGAGAGCGCGCGGCAGGAGCAGAAGCCGCCCATGCCGGACATGTTGATGGTGGCTTCGGCACCGCCGGCGATCATCACGTCGGCATCGCCGTACTCGATGACGCGGCCGGCATCGCCGATGCAATGCGAGCTCGTGGTGCAGGCCGAGACCATCGAGAGGTTCGGGCCCTTGGCGCCGAACTGGATGGAGACCATGCCGGCCACCATGTTGATGATCGAGCCGGGCACGAAGAACGGCGAGATACGCCGCGGGCCCTTGGCGATCATCTCGCGGATGTTGTCCTCGATCATCGGCAGCCCGCCGATGCCCGAGCCCATGTTCACGCCGACGCGCTCCGCGTTCGATTCGTCGATGGTGAGGCCCGCATCCGCGAGCGCCATCTTGGTCGCGGCGAGGCCGAAGTGGATGAACGTGTCGGAGCGCTTGGTCTCCTTGGGCGGCATCCAGTCGACGGCGTTGAAGCCCTTCACTTCCGCGGCGATGCGGGTGGGAAGCACCGACGCGTCGAAACGCGTGATGGGGCCGACGCCGCTCACGCCCTTCAGCAGGTTCTCCCAGGCCGGCTCGATGCCGATGCCGACGGGGGAGACCACGCCGAGGCCGGTCACGACGACTCTACGCTTGGTCATTCGGTCACTCCGGAACGCGACAGGGGATCGCGGGATTTGCGGAGGCCGCGGACGCGGCCCCGGGAGCGGCGGGCCGAGGCCCGCGCCGCTTGCTGTTACTTGACGTGCGTCTTCACGTAGTCGATCGCCTGCTGCACGTTGGTGATCTTCTCCGCTTCCTCGTCGGGGATCTCGCACTCGAATTCCTCTTCGAGGGCCATCACGAGCTCCACGTTGTCCAGGGAATCTGCGCCAAGGTCTTCGACGAAGGAGGATTCATTTTTCACGTCCGCTTCGGCAACACCCAGTTGCTCGGCGACGATTTTCTTGACTCGGGCTTCGAGGTTGTCCATCTACTTCCTCCGCTTCTGTTTAGGTGCGAAAAAACGCGACATTCTACCATCTAATCCATGTACAACCCACCATTCACGTGCACCGTGGAACCGGTCACGTAGCCTGCATTCGGCGAGCAGAGAAACAATACGGCCTGCGCAACGTCATCCACGCGCCCCAGGCGTCCCAGCGGGACGTTTTCCACCAGTTTCCTGGCCTGGTCTTCGCCCAGCGCGCGCGTCATGTCCGTGTCGATGAAGCCGGGCGCCACGCAGTTCACCGTGATGTTCCGGCTGCCGACCTCGCGCGCGAGCGACTTCGTGAAGCCGATGGTGCCCGCTTTCGAGGCCGCGTAGTTGGCCTGGCCCGCATTGCCCATGTGGCCCACGACGGAGGTCACGTTCACGATGCGCCCCGTCCGTGCCTTCATCATCCCGCGCAGGACCGCGCGCGAGAGCGTGAAGACGCTCTTCAGGTTGGTGGCCTGTACGTCGTCCCACTCCTCGTCCTTCATGCGGGCGAGGAGATTGTCCTTCGTGATGCCGGCGTTGTTGACCAGGATCCCGACCGGACCGAATTCCGCGGCCACCGCGTCGGCGAACGCCGCGCAAGCGGCCGAATCGCGCACGTCCAGCACCTTGCCCGTGCCCTTGGCGCCGGCGTCGGCGAGCCACTTTGCAATTCCTTCCGCGCCCTTCTCCGAGGTCGAGGTGCCGATGACGATGGCCCCGGCCTTCGAGAGTGCGTGGAGGATGCCTTCGCCGATGCCGCGGCTGGCGCCGGTGACGATCGCGACTTGTCCGTTGAGCATGCGTTCTAACCCTGGGTGGCGGCCGCGGTGAGCGCGGCCGTATCGTTGATGGCGATGACTTCGGCGTCTCCCGCGATGCGCTTGGAGAGCCCGGTGAGCACCTTGCCCGGCCCGCACTCGACCATGCGCGTGACGCCATGGCTCGCGAGGAACTGCACCGTTTCGATCCAGCGCACGGGGTTATAGAGTTGCTCGACGAGGGCCTGGCGGATCCGCGTGGGGTCGTCGAAGGCCTGCACGTCGCGGTTCTGCACGACCGGGACCTGCGGCTTGCCCATCGGCAGCGCGGCGAGGCGCTCGGCCAGCCGATCGGCGGCCGGCTTCATGAGGCTGCAGTGCGACGGCGCGCTCATCGGCAGCATCACGGCCCTCTTGGCACCCTTCTCCTTCGCCGCGGCCATGCCACGCTCCACCGCGGTGCGATGGCCGGCGATCACGATCTGCCCGGGGGAATTCAGGTTCGCGGGCTCGAGCACTTCGCCTTGCGCGGCGGCGGCGCACACCTCGCGGATGGCGGGCTCGTCGAGACCGAGGATCGCGGCGATACCGCCGGTGCCTTCGGGTACGGCTTCCTGCATGGACTGCGCACGGAAGCGCACGAGCGGCACGGCGTCTTCGAATTTCAGCACGCCGGAAGCGACCAGTGCGGTGTATTCACCGAGGCTGTGCCCGGCGAAGTACGCGGGCATCGCGCCGCCCTTCTCGCGCCAGGCACGCCAGCACGCCACGCCGGCGATCAGCATCACGGGCTGCGTGTTGACGGTCTGGTTCAGCGCTTCGGCCGGCCCCTCGGTGACCATCTTCCAGTAGTCGACGTCCACGAGCGCGGACGCCTCGCGAAACGTCTTCTCGACCACGGGAAGATCGGCGAAGCCCTGCATCATGCCGAGCGATTGGGAGCCTTGTCCGGGAAAGAGGATGGCGAGGGTCATGAGGGGATCAATAACGGAGGAGGACGGAGCCCCAGGTGAACCCACCGCCCACGCCCTGCAGCAGGACGAGGTGGCCGGGCTTCACGCGGCCGTCGCGCGCGGCGACGTCCAGGGCGAGCGGAATGGAGGCGGCCGACGTGTTGGCGTGCCGGTCGACGGTGATGATGCATTTGTCCTCGGCGAGGCCGAGCTTCTTGCCGACGAACGAGATGATGCGGACATTGGCCTGGTGCGCGATGTACGCGTCGAGATCGGCGACCGCGAAGCCCTGCCCCGCGAGCGTGCTGCGGGCACTTTGCTCCAGCACGCGCACCGCGAGCTTGAACACGGCCTGGCCGTCCATCTTGAGCGTCGGGTCGCCGGTGATGCAGCCGCGGTCGACGTGGCCGGGCGTGTTGAGGATCTTCGCGTGGCGGCCGTCGGCATGCAGCTCGGAGGCGAGGATGCCGGGCTTGTCGGAGGCCTCGAGCACGATCGCGCCCGCGCCATCGCCGAAGAGCACGCAGGTGCCGCGGTCTTTCCAATCGAGGATGCGCGAGAAAACTTCCGCGCCCACGACCAGCGCGCATTTGTGCGCACCGGACTTGATGAAGAGATCGGCCGTGGCGAGCGCGTAGACGAAGCCCGAGCACACGGCCTGCACGTCGAACGCGGCGCCCTTCGTGACGCCCAGCTTCGCCTGCAGCAGGCACGCGGACGACGGGAACACCATGTCCGGCGTGGACGTGGCGAGGATGATGAGGTCGACGTCCTCGGGCGTGCGGCCCGCGGCCGCGAGCGCGTTGCGGCAGGCGTGAAGCGCGAGATCGCTGGTGCACTCGCCCTCGGCCGCGATGTGCCGCTGGCGGATGCCGGTGCGCTCGACGATCCACTCGTTGCTGGTCTCGACGATCTTCGACAGCTCGTCGTTCGAGACGACGTTCGCGGGCAGGTACGAGCCGGTGCCGGTGATGCGCGAAAAGGTCATGCGGCGGCCTCGTCGGCGGGCTTCGCAGCCTCGGCGGGCTTTGCCGCGAGCAGTCCCAGCTCGTGCAGGCGCGTGATCTCCTGGCCGATGCGGTCGTTCACGCCGTGCGTGATCTCGGAGGCGGCGCGCGCGAGCGCAGTGCGAAACGCCAGGCGATCGGCCGATCCGTGGCTCTTCACCACGATGCCGCGCAGGCCCAGCAAGGCGGCGCCGTTGTAGCGGCGATGGTCGAGGCGGCGGCGGAAGCGCTTGATGACGCCGTAGGAGACCGCGGCGGCGAGCTTCGAGAGGACGCCGCGCGTGTACTCCTCCTTCAGGAAGTCGCCCATCATCTTGGCGAGTCCCTCGGAGGTCTTGAGGAAGACGTTGCCCACGAAGCCATCGCACACGACGACGTCCGTGGTGCCCTTGTAGATGTCGTTGCCCTCGACGTTGCCGTAGAAGTTGAGCGGGCTCTTCTTCAGCAACTCGCCGGCTTCCTTCACGACCGTGTTGCCCTTGATCTCTTCGGAGCCGATGTTGAGCAGGCCCACGGTGGGACGCGCCTTGCCTTCGACGGCGGCGACGAGCGTCGAGCCCATGATCGCGAACTGGAGGAGCTGCTCGGGCGTGCAATCGGCGTTGGCACCGAGGTCGAGCGCGTAGACCTGGCCCGAGCGCGTGGGGAGCACCGCGCAGATCGCGGGACGCTCGATGCCGGGGAGCGTCTTCAGCACGAACTTGGCCGTGCCCATCAGCGCCCCGGTGTTGCCCGCGGAGACGCAGGCCTGCGCCCGGCCTTCCTTCACGAGGTCGATGGCCACGCGCATCGACGAATCCTTCTTCGTGCGGATGGCGCTGCGCACGTCTTCATCCATGCCCACGACCTGGGTGGCCACGACGATCTGCAGCCGGTCGTTCTCGGACGCGCGATGGCGAGCGAGCTCGCGCCGGAGCGGCTCCGCGAGCCCCACCAGCAGGAGATGCGCAGCGGGATCCGCGGCGAGGAAGTCGAGGCAGGCGGGGACGGTGACCGCGGGACCGTGGTCACCGCCCATCGCGTCGACGGCGATGACGGTGTTCATCGAGTCGGCCACCGATGAAGGCGGCCGCGGGACGAAACGTCAGTCCTTGGTCTGGATGACCTTCTTGCCGCGGTAAACGCCCGACGGCGAGATGTGGTGGCGCAGGTGCGTCTCGCCCGTGGTGGGCTCGACGGCGACCGGGGGCTTGCTGAGGTGGTCGTGCGCGCGGTGCATGCCGCGCTTCGACGGCGACTTCTTGTTTTGTTGGACGGCCATGATGTTCTCCAGTAAATGCTGCGTTTGTTCACTTCGGCCGCTTCAAGGCGGCGAAGGGCGATTCCCGCGGCGGCTTGTCGTCCACCTTCGGGACCTCCTCGATTCCGGGTTTGCGCGGGATCATCGGCAGGGCCAGGATCACCGCGTCTTCAACCAGGTTGCGGACGTCCAGGGGAACCTCCGCGACCACGAAATCCTCTTCCTCGGACTCCATCTCGATCGGCGGAAGGGCGGACTCATCGTCCACCAGCACCAGCCGGTCTTCCACGTCGATGTCGTACCGGAAGTCTTCCATCGAAACCCGGCACGTAAGTTGAGCGAAGCCCTTGATTATACACGAGACAAGCTTCCGGCGCTGCTTGTCCAGGAAGCCCGAAACCTCGTAGCGCAACTCGCCTTCCGGGCTCGCCACGAGATCGGCGACCCGGGGAAGTTCGCCGGGCTTCAGCACCCCCTTCCAGACCTTCGGTTTGGTCGCGAAGGTGGTGGGGTCGATCCTGTCCTCGTCACGCATGGGGCGCCATGATAGGCTTTCCGTCGTCGGCATCTATAACATACTGATTGTGAAAGCCTTTTCCATCATCCTCGCCTCCGGTTCCGCCTATCGCCGCGAGCTCCTCGGACGTCTCGGGCTGCCGTTTCAAAGCTGGTCGCCCGATGTCGACGAGAAAGCCCTTCCCGGCGAATCTCCCCGTGAGACCGCGATTCGCCTCGCACGCTCCAAGGCCAATGCCGGTGGAGCTGCCCACCCGCAGTCGCTGGTGATCGGGTCCGACCAGGTGGCCGAGCTGGACGGCCTGCCGCTCGGCAAGCCGGGCAATCGCGAGAACGCCGTGGCGCAGCTGCGCTCGATGCGCGGCCGCACGGTGCACTTCCATACGGCCCTCTGCTTGTTGAATGCCGCGACGCAACGCGCGCAGGAGCGGCTCGTGACGACCCCCGTGGAATTCCGCCCGCTGGAGGATGCCGAGATCGAGCGCTACCTCGACCGCGAGCCGGCGTTCGACTGCGCCGGGAGCGCCAAGAGCGAGGCGCTGGGCATTTCGCTGCTCTCGCGCCAGGGCGGCGACGATCCGACGGCGCTGGTCGGCCTTCCCCTCATCGCGCTCTCGGAGATGCTGCGCTCCGAAGGCATCGCGGTGCCCTGATGGCCGGGCCGCTCGTGCTGATCGCATCGTGGATCGCGGAGGACGTGCCCGTCGAAAGCGTTCTTCCCGCGGGCGTGCTCGATCGCATCCGCACGATTCGCGACTTCGTCGTCGAGGATGCGAAGACCGCGCGGCAGTTCCTCGCCGCGTGCAAGCACCCCGTGCCGATGCGCGAGATCGCGATGGCCGAGCTGAACGAGCACACGCCGGACGCCGCGATCGCGCCACTGCTCGCTCCCGCGCGCGAAGGTCGCGACCTGGGTCTGCTCTCCGAAGCCGGCATGCCCGCCGTCGCGGATCCCGGAGCACGCCTCGTGGCACTGGCCCACGCCGAGGATATCGGCGTGGTGCCGCTCGTCGGCCCCTCCTCCATCCTGCTGGCCCTCGCGGCCTCGGGCCTCGAAGGGCAGCGCTTCCGCTTCGTGGGCTACCTGCCGCAGGAACCGCGCGATCGCGTGGAGCGCATTGCGACCATCGAGCGGCGCTCGACGATGGAAGACGAGACGCAGGTCTTCATCGAGACGCCCTATCGCAACGACGCGATGCTGGCCGACCTGCTGAAGACCTGCCAGCCGGCGACGCGGCTCGCGATCGCCGCGGACGTGACGGGTGCGAAGGAGTGGATCCGCATGAAGACCATCGCCGACTGGCGCAGGTCGGTGCCTGAGATCGGCAAGCGCCCGGCGATTTTCCTGCTGCATGCGGGAGCGGCGCGGCGCCGCTGAGGCGTGCGCGTCCTAGCGGGCGCGCGACTGCAGGTACAAATTATTCTGCTTCAGCAGCGGGTAGAGCGCCTCGGCACTCATGGGTGCGGAGAAATAGAACCCCTGCCCCAC
Organism: Usitatibacter rugosus; assembly: GCF_013003965.1. NCBI lineage: Bacteria > Pseudomonadati > Pseudomonadota > Betaproteobacteria > Nitrosomonadales > Usitatibacteraceae > Usitatibacter > Usitatibacter rugosus. Next base: position 2,330,359 of record NZ_CP053069.1, read on the forward strand.
GCGGCAACCCTTCGAGCGCAGCAGCGCCAGCTGGCCCGCCGTCTCCACGCCCTCGGCGATCGTGTCCAGGTCCAGGCTCTTCGCCATGTTGATGATCGCCACGACGATGGCCGTGTCGTTCGGGTCGACGGTGATGTCGCGGATGAAGGACTGGTCGATCTTCAACTTCTGAATCGGCAGCCGCTTGAGATACGAAAGGCTCGAGTAGCCCGTGCCGAAGTCGTCGATCGCGAGATGGATGCCCATCTCCGAGAGGCGGTTCAGCAGCATGATCATGCCGTCGGTCTGGCGCATCACCTGGCTCTCGGTGATCTCCAGCTCGAGGTACTCGGGTGCCAGGCCGGTCTCGGCGAGCACGCGCGTCACCATGTCGAGGAAGGCCTTGTCGGCGAACTGGCGAGCGGAGAGGTTGATCGCCATGCGCCGCGGCGTGAGCCCGGCCACCTGCCATTCCTTCGCCTGGCGGCAGCCTTCACGCAGCACCCATTCGCCGATCTCGTTGATGAGACCTGTCTCCTCGGCGAGCGGGATGAAATCGCCCGGCATCACGGTGCCGCTGTCCTCCGTCTTCCAGCGCACCAGCGCCTCGACCGCGATCACTTCCCCGGTCTCGAGGTTGATCTGCGGCTGGTAGTGCAGCAGGAAATCCTTCTGCATCACGGCCCGGCGCAGCGCCGATTCCAGAGTCATTCGCCTCTTCACTGCGATATTCATCTGCGCGGTGAAGTACTGGTAAGTGTTCTTGCCGAGGCCCTTGCCGTGGAACATGGCGGTGTCGGCGTTCTTCATGAGCGTCTGGGCGTCGCGGCCGTCCTCGGGATAGAGCGCGATGCCCACGGAGCCCGAGACGTGCTGCTCGGTCGCGCCGAGCAGGAACGGCAGCCGCAGCGAATTGAGGATCTTCTGCGCCACGACCGAGGCGCCACGCCCGTCCTCCAGGCTATCCAGCAGCACGATGAACTCGTCACCGCCCTGGCGCGCGATCGTGTCCTCGACGCGGACGCAGTCCGAGAGCCGGCGCGACACCTGGCGCAGCAGCTCGTCGCCGACGTCGTGGCCGAGCGTATCGTTGATGTTCTTGAAGTTGTCGAGGTCGATGAAGAGCACCGCGACCTTCTTGCCCGAGCGCTCCCCGCGCGCGATGGAGTGCGCGAGGCGGTCCTGCAGCAGCGAGCGGTTCGGCAGCCCGGTGAGGTTGTCGTGGTACGCCAGGTGCTGGATGCGCTGCTGGATCACCTTGCGGTCGGTGATGTCGCGTGAATTGAAGACCACGCCGCCGATGTGCGGGTTGGAGATGGTGTTGGTGCCGAGCGACTCGAACGTGCGCCACATCCCGTCCTTGTGGCGCACGCGGTATTCGATCGGCTCGCGCGACTGGGACATCTCGAGGATGCGCTTGAACGCGGCGCGGACATGCTCGGCATCGTCGTGGTGCACGAGATCGAAGACGCTCTTGCCGATGGTCTCGGCCGGCTCGAAGCCGATGAGGTGCTTCAGCGACGGGCTCTGGTAGGTGATGATGCCGTCCTCGGTGAGCACCGAGATCAGGTCCAGCGCGCTCTCGGTCAGCACGCGGAAGCGCGCCTCGCTCGCCTCGAGCGCCCGCTCCGCCTCCTTGTAGCGCGTGACGTCGGTGATCACGCCGATCAGGCCCGCGACCTCGCCGCTGCGCTCGACGAAGCTCACCTTGTTGTAGAGCATCTCGAGCTCGCCGCCCGCGGCCGTGGGCACTTTCGCTTCGTAGCTGGTCGAGGCCGGCTTGTCGTACAGGGTCTTGTCGCGGTCGTGGTGCACGTCGGCCAGCTCGCGCTCGAACATGTCGAACACGGTGCGGCCGATCCAGCTCTGGCCGCCGCCGAAGAGGTCGTCCCACGCGCGGTTGTAGACCTTGTAGCGGCCCTCGCGGTCCTTGAAGTAGACCGGGCTCGGGATGGCGTCGATCATGGCGCGCGTGAAGTGGAGCTGCCGGCCCAGCTCGCGCTCGGTGAGCTTGGCCTCGGTGGTGTCGATGCAGGCGACGAGGAGGCCCGTGACGCGGTCGTTCTCGTCGCGAAGCGGTGCCGCGGCGCCGTTGATGTAGATCGTCGATCCGTCCACGCGCTGGCGCTCGAGCTCGAGCCCGGTCAGCACCTCGCCACCCAGCACGCGCTGGCGAAGCGTGTGGGCCTCCTCGCGCTTGGCGTCCGGAACGAAGGGCGCGCTCTGGCCCATCGCTTCCTCGCGCTTGTAGCCGAACGTGCGCTCGGCGGCGGGATTCCAGAACGTGATGCGGCCTTCGGGATCGGTCGTGAAGATGGCGACCGGGGAGTTCTCCACCACGGCGGTGAGGAACTCGTTCATCTGGTAGATCGCGCGGTCCTTGGCGCGGCGCTCGGTGAGATCCACGAACGCGCTCACCATGAAGCGCACCTCGCCCCCGACGCCGCGGATGAGCGACGTGCTGCGCTGGACCCAGACGATGCTGCCGTCGGGCCGGACGAAGCGCTTCTCGACCGAACCGGGAATCTCGCCGTGCGCGGTGAGGCGGTTCAGCGCCGCTTCGTCGCGGTCGATGTCCTCGGGGTGCGTGATCGCGCGGAAGGAAAGGCCGCGCAGGGCCTGCGCCGGATAGTCGACCAGCTCGCAGAACGTGCGGTTGGCGAGGACGCAGATTCCGTCGAGGTTATCCAGCACCAGGCCGACCGGAGTGCGGTCGAGGGCCTCGCGGGCGAGCTCGAGGTCGATGTCGAGTCCACTGGACGCGCCGGAGGATTCCGGCGAGAGGCCGTTCGCCACGGCCTCAGTGCTCGCCGACGGACGTGCCGCGCGAGAGCGATGCCGCGAATCCCTTGGCGAAGGCCGCCCCGGTCTCCGCGCCCAGGCGCTTCGAGAATTGCTCGAGGTAGTTCTCGTCGGGCGTGAAGTCCACGACGCGCTCGGCCTTGATCACCTCGCGCGCCACGTAGTCGAGGCTGCCCAGCTCGTCGGCCAGGCCCAGCTCGACGCTGCGCGCACCCGTCCAGATGAGGCCCGAGAACATGTCGGGCGTCTCCTTCAGGCGCTTGCCGCGGCCGGCCTTCACCGTGTCGATGAATTGCTGGTGGATCTCCGAGAGCATCTGCTTCGCGAATTCCTTCTGCTTCGGGTTCTCGGGCTGGAAGGGATCGAGGAAGTCCTTGTTCTCGCCGGCCGTGTAGGCGCGGCGCTCGATGCCGAGCTTCTCCATCGTGCCGGTGAAGCCGAAGCCGCTCATGATCACGCCGATGGAGCCCACGAGGCTCGCCTTGTCGACGTAGATCTTGTCCGCGGCGACCGCAACGTAATAGCCACCCGATGCGCAGAGGTCCTGCACCACGACATAAAGAGGAATCGACGGGTACTTGGCGCGCAGGCGCTTGATCTCGTCGTTGATGTAGCCGGACTGCACCGGGCTGCCGCCGGGGCTGTTGATGCGCAGCACCACGCCCTGCGTGTTCTTGTCCTTGAACGCCTGGTTCAGCGCCGGGATCATCTTGTCGGCCGAGGCCTTGGCCTCGACGCCGATCACGCCCTTCAGGTCGATCAGCGCGGTGTGGCGGCCGATGCTGGCCTTGTCGCCGTCCGACGAGCGGCCGATCCAGCCCATCAGCGCCGCGAAGACGAGGAAGGCGAAGCCGAACCAGATGAGCTTGAAGAGCGCGCTCCATTGGCGGGCGCGGCGCTGTTCTTCGAGCGACTTGAGTGCGAGCTTTTCGAGCACCGCGCGCTCCCAGGCGGGGGGCGGGGATTCGGTCATGGCGTCGTTCCGGGGATGATCACGTGGCCGTCGTGCTCCTCGACGCGAATCGGCTCCAGGCACTCTCCCTTGCAAGGGCCCGCGATGCAGAGGCCCGAACCGGGATCGAACAATGCGCCATGCGTCGAACACACCAAGTATAACCCGGCCTCCTCGAAGAACTCCCCCGGCTGCCAGTCCAATTCGGTCCCCGCGTGCGGGCAGACGTTGACGTAGGCACGCGGCGCACCGTCATAGCGCACAACGAAGCCGCGCTCGTCCGGCGCCCCGGGTTGGAGGGCGAAACGCACGCCCTTCCCGCCCTCGAGCAGCTCGGCCGAGGGGCAGATCAGGCGGCGGTCAGGCATTGCCTCAGCTCCGCGACGCTCGCACAACGCGCGACGGCCCCGTGCGTATCCAGCAGCTCCGGGTGATGGGCGCCATAGAGGACGGCGATGGCGTCCATGCCGGCGTTCGCGGCGAGCAGGAGGTCGTGCGTAGTGTCGCCCACCATCACGGCGTTGGCCGCTTCGACGCCGGTGTAGTCGAGGATGGCGTGCAGCATTCCGGGATGAGGCTTGGCGAAGCCTTCGTCGGCGCAGCGCGTGAACTCGAACATCGGTCCCAGGCCGGTCATGTCGAGCGCTCGCTGGAGCCCTCGACGCGCCTTGCCCGTAGCCACCGCGAGCCGCTTGCCGTTGCCGCGCAGCTCGGTGAGGAGCTCCGGGATCCCCTCGAACAGGGGCGATTCGTCCTTCGCCAGGAAATGGAAGCGATAGCGCTCGGCGAGCTTCTGCGCCCGCTCGGCATCCAGCCCGGGGGCGACGTGGGTCAGCGTATCCGCGAGGCTCAAGCCGATCACGTAGCGCGCGTCCTCGTCGCTCGGCACGGCCACGCCGATGTCGCGGCAAGCACTCTGCAGGCTGCCGGCGATGAGCGCGGTGGAGTCCATCAACGTGCCATCCCAGTCGAAAACAATCAGCTCGTACATTTCTTCCAGAAGGCGTCGAGCTCGCGGGGGAGCGGCGCCTCGATCGAGAGCGCCTCGCCCGTGAGCGGGTGGGTGAAGGAGAGCTTCGCGGCGTGCAGGAACATGCGCTTCAGGCCGTTTTTGCGCAGCGCCTTGTTGAGCTCGAAGTTGCCGTAGCGGTCGTCGCCGAGGATCGGGTGCTTCATCGACGCCGCGTGGACCCGGATCTGGTGCGTGCGTCCGGTGAGCAGCTCCGCTTCGAGGAGGCTGTACTCGTCGGTGCGGCCCACGAGGCGGAAAACGGTCTCGGAGGCCTGGCCGTCGTCCGAGACGACCACGCGCTTCTCGCCTTCCGGGCCGCGGCGCTCGGCAAGGGCCAGCTTCACGCGCTGCAATTCGTTGCGGAAACGCCCCGCCACGCCGGCGAGATAGCGCTTGTCCATGTCGCGACCGCGCAGCATCTCGTGGAGCGCCGTGAGCGCGCTCCGTTTCTTGGCGATGAGCAGCACGCCCGAGGTTTCGCGATCGAGGCGATGCACCAGCTCGAGGTACTTCGCTTCGGGCCGCATCGAACGCATCGACTCGATCACCCCATGCGCGACGCCGCTGCCGCCATGCACGGCGAGGCCCGCGGGCTTGTCGATCGCGAGGAGCGCGTCGTCCTCGAAGACGATCGGCATCTTGAAATGCGGTGCGGGGGTGACATCCTCGCGTTCAGCCACGCGAATGGGGGGGATGCGAATGCGGTCCCCGCCTTCGACGCGGTAGGAGGCATCGATGCGCTTGCTGTTCACGCGCACCTCGCCGCCCCGGATCACGCGGTAGATGTGGCTCTTGGGAACGCCCTTCAGGCGCGCGAGAAGATAGTTGTCGAGCCGCTGCCCGGCCTCTTCGGGAGCCACCTCGATCCAGCGCACCGCGGGCGCGCCAACCGGGGCTCTAGCGCCCGCTTTGCCATCGACAGCCATCGTGCGTATACTACTATCTGGTTGATTTCCAAGGCAGTCCAGCAACTGGTTGGACACCTTGCCAGTCACCCCCCGGGTGCCACGAAACGGGCCCCAAGCAGGTTAACTTCGCTCACCTGCCCGACCAAGCCAGCGATGGATAACGAAGCAATTCGCGCTCGACGCACCGATTCCGGTTGTTGCCCTCAGGGCCCTAGGGCCTCCGCAGCAACCTCGACGAAAACCAGAACTCGCCCACTTACACGTCAAAACACGTGACGCTTCACCCAGCCGACTTCTGAAGTAGTTTCGTCCCCCCGGGCTCCGCCTGAGGCGGGACCCTCTTCCGTGTCATCGAGCGCGGGAGATAGAAGAAAATGAAACGCATGCTGTTCAATGCGACACAAGCCGAAGAGCTCCGTGTCGCCATCGTCGACGGTCAGAAGCTCGTAGACCTCGACATCGAAACCACCGGCAAAGAGCAACGCAAGAGCAACATCTACAAGGGTCTCATCACCCGAGTCGAACCTTCCCTCGAAGCGGTCTTCATCGACTACGGCTCCGACCGGCACGGGTTCCTCCCCTTCAAGGAAATCTCCAAGCAGTTCATGGTCAACGACGACGGCGAGTTCGGCCGCTCGAAGATGGCCACCCACCTGCGCGTGGGCCAGGACCTCATCGTCCAGGTGGACAAGGACGAGCGCGGCAACAAGGGCGCCGCCCTCACGACCTACATCTCGCTCGCCGGCCGCTACCTGGTCCTCATGCCGAACAACCCGCGCGGCGGCGGCGTCTCGCGCCGCATCGAGGGTGAAGACCGCAACGAGCTGCGTGAAGTGATGGACCAGCTCGAAGTCCCCGAAGGCATGAGCCTCATCGCGCGCACCGCCGGCATCGGCCGCAGCGCCGAGGAGATGCAGTGGGACCTGAACTACCTGAACCAGCTCTGGGGCGCGATCGAGAAAGCCGCCGAGGAAGAAAAAGGCCCGTGCCTGATCTACCTCGAGTCGTCCCTCGTCGTGCGCGCCATCCGCGACCTCTTCCAGCCGGAGATCGGCGAGATCCTCGTCGACACGCCGCACATCTACGACCAGGCCCTTTCGTTCATGAGCACGGTGATGCCGGCCAACGTGAACAAGGTGAAGCTGTACAAGGATGACGTCCCGCTCTTCTCGCGCTTCCAGATCGAGCACCAGATCGAGAGCGCCTACCACCGGAACGTGACGCTGCCTTCCGGCGGCGCGATCGTCATCGACCACACGGAAGCCCTGGTCTCAGTGGACGTGAACAGCGCCCGCGCCACGCGCGGCCACGACATCGAGCAGACCGCGTTCAACACGAACTGCGAAGCCGCCGATGAAGTCGCCCGCCAATTGCGCCTGCGTGACTTGGGTGGCCTGATCGTCATCGACTTCATCGACATGGAGAGCGCCAAGAACCAGCGCGAGGTGGAAAACCGCCTGCGCGACGCTCTGCGCCACGACCGTGCCCGCGTGCAGATCGGCAAGATCTCGCGCTTCGGCCTGCTCGAGCTCTCCCGCCAGCGCCTGCAGCCCTCGCTGGAAGAGACGACGCACACGCCCTGCCCGCGCTGCCATGGCACGGGTTTCATCCGCGACACGGCCTCCACCGCGCTCCACGTCCTGCGCATCCTGCAGGAAGAGGCGATGAAGGAAAGCACCGCCGCCATCCACGCGCAGGTTCCGGTGGATGTCGCGACGTACCTGCTGAACGAGAAGCGCAGCGAGATCTTCAAGCTCGAGACGCGCTTCAAGGTGAACGTGCTGCTGATCCCGAACCCGCACCTCGAGACGCCGAACTACCAGGTCGAGCGCCTGCGCCACGACTCGCCGCTCCTCGATTCGGATACGCCGAGCTACGAGATGGCGGTCGCTCCGGCCGAGGACGAAGATGCCAAGGCCGCCGCGCGCTCGAAAGAGCCCGTCGCCGCGCGCCCCGAGCCGCTGGTGAAGGGCATCACGCCCGACCAACCCGCCCCGATCACACCGACGTCGGTCGCACCGCAGCCGATGGCTGTGCGCGCCGCGCCGGCCGCCGCTCCCGTCTCGCAAGAGCCGGGGCTGCTCGATCGTTTGTTCGGCTGGTTCAAGAAGCCTTCGGAGCCGGCCGCAATTCCCGCGCCGGTCGCCGCGATCGAGGACCGCAAAGCTCGCGAGGGCAATCGTGACGGCAAAGGCCGCCGCGATGGCCGCGGTGGCAGTGGACGCAGCGATGGAAATCGCGACGGACGCCGTGGCGGTGGCCGTGGTGAAGGCGAAGGCCGCCGTGACGGACGCGGTGGTGGTGGCGGTGGCAGTGGCGGTGGTGATCGCCAGCGCCAGGGCCGCGACGGTGAGAAGCGTGAAGGCCAGGGTCAACGCGACGGCAACCGCGATGGAAATCGCGACGGCAATCGTGAGGGACAACGCGGCGGCCGCCGTGACGAGGCGCGTGGCGAAGGCCGCGAGCCGCGCCGCGACGAACCGGCCCGCGAGGGTCAACCGCCGCGTGAAGGTCAACCGCCGCGTGAGGCTCGTGAGCCGCGCGAGGCCCGTGAGCCGAGGGAGCAACGCGAGCCGCGCGAAGCCCGCGAGCCGCGTGACCCGCGTGAGCCGAAGGAACAGCGCGAACCGCGTGAAGCCCGCGAGCCGCGTGAAGCCCGCGAGCCGCGTGAGCAGCGCGAGGGCCAGGAGCAACGCCCGCCGCGTAGCGAGCCCCGCACCGATGGCCCGCCGAGTCTCGAAGCCCGCCCCGCCGAGGAAGTCGTCGGTGAGGATGGCGAGCGCGGTGGACGCCGTCGCCGTCGTGGCCGCGGTGGCCGCGGTGGAGAGCGTGGCGATCGTCCGCAGCGTGACGGCCAGGCCGCCGGTGTCGAGGGCCAGGCCCCGATGACCGACGGTGGCGAAGTCCAGCATCACGCCGAGCACCCCGATCACGATCACGCCGATCATTCGCACGATCACCAGGACGATCACGCACCTTCGGAGCAGCAAGCCGCTCCGGAGCAACGCGAGTCCCGTCCGCCGCGCGAAGAGCGTGCGCCCCGCGAGGAGCGCGCTCCGCGTGCCGAACGTGCGCCGCGCCCCGAGCGTTCCACGGAAGAGACGTCGCAGCGCCGCGAGCGCACGCCGTCGTTCGACGACTTCGACGAGCCCGCACCGCAGTCCGCGGCGCCGGCCGAGGCCGCCGCACCCGTGGCCGCGCCGTCTGCGCCCGCACCCACGCAAACCACCCTCGCCTACTCGTCGCCCACGCCCATCGGCTCGTACTCCCCGGTGAGCCAACACGAGGACGAAGGCGACGCCCACAAGCCGGTGCGCAAGCGCCGCAACGAATCCGCGTCGCAAGCCGCGGAGCCGCTGCAGCTCGTGGAAACCGGTGCCGACGTACCGGTGGCACCCGTTGTCGTCGAGGACGAAGCGCCGCGCCGCACGAAGCCGCGTCGCCGCCGTTCGGTCTCGGTCGAGAACGAGCCGCTGCAGATCGTCGAGACGGCGGCCGGAGCCGAGAAGCCCGTCGACAACACGACGGTGTAAGCCGTGGGCGCGCCGATCGAGTTCTACTTCGATTTCTCGTCGCCCTACGGTTATGTCGCCAGCACGCTTGCCGATGACCTCGGCAAGCGCGTCGGCCGCGAAGTCACCTGGCGCCCGTTCCTGCTGGGCCCGGTCTTCAAGGCCAACGGCATGGCGCCCCTCGTCGATGTCCCGATGAAGGGCGATTACTCGAAGCACGACTTTGTCCGCACGGCACGCTACTACGGCGTGCCGTTTTCACTTCCAGCGAAGTTTCCGATCGGCGCCATCGCGGCGCTGCGGTCCTTCTACTGGATCAACGATCTCGATCCGGCGAAGGCGAAAGCGTTCGCGAAGGCCGTGTACAAGGCCTACTTCGTGGACGGCCAGGACATCAGCGCCGCCGACGTCGTGGTGCCCATCGCGAAGTCGCTCGGCGTGGACAGCGATGCGCTTGCCGCCGCGCTGAATGATCCTGCGGTGAAGGATCGAGCGAAGCAGGAAGTCGAGAAGATCATCGGCAAGGGCGCGTTCGGTTCGCCCTTCTTCATCGTCGACGGAGAGTCCTTCTGGGGCACCGACCGCATGGCGATGCTCGAGGAGTGGGTGAAGCGCGGGGGTTGGTAGGTCCTTTGCCTTCAGCCAAAGTGACCGCACGCCAATTCACTGGCCGCCGGGCTTGGAAGCCTAAGGCGCTGCAGGCGCATTGGAACTTCGATGCCCAGCCGAGAGATCAATGCTCCACTCTCTGCCGTCGTTGGCGTGCTCATTCGCGAAGATGAACTCACTATCGGACGCACGCACGAGCAGATCGTCCCAAAACAGCCGACTGTGCCAAGCCAGTTGGCCGTCGTAGCTGATTCTGCAGATGCCGCCTTCGTAGAGAAAAATGAGAAACGCGTCGCGTTCATAGACCTCGGAACGCGAGAACGATCGATCCCAGTCAGATCGACGGTGCAGGGTAGTGACGTGCTTGGCGACCCTTTCTGTGCCAATGAAAATCAGGTCGAAGCTTCCAATCAATAGAAGATATGCACGGTGAGGGTCTCCGCTCACGAAGTCGACTGTAGCGGGAAAGGATCTCCCATCGACGGTCCGAGATGTGCATCCTACGAAGTTCTCAAAGCGTCCCAGGCTCGCAGGGCCCCCTAGGATATCCAGAGCACCAGGTCTACCTCCCTCATCGCACGCAGCAACAAGCGTAATGACCGGAAGGCCCGCTACTCGAAGCTCACTCCTTCCTACGATTTCCAAACGAGCCCCAACTTTCATCGGACTTCGCCCCCGCGTCCTCTTACAACCTTCGCAAGATCAGTATCGTTGGTGACAAGCGGAATTCGCTTTTCAAGTGCTTGCGCACCAATGATTCCATCGCCAAAGCGGCCGGCCTTGTCGGGTAGTTGGCCCCGGATGTTGATACGCAAATCAAGCGATGGCACATCGGCGAGAACGGGAATATCGTCCAACGCTCGAGGAACCCCCTTCAAGTTTGAGTGTTTGGTTGCATTCTGCATCTCGGGTCGAGTGACGTATGACACCACAGGTTGCTCGTCCGCGAGAACTCTACCCTTGAGCGTTGGGTCCTTGGCCAATCCAGTTGTTACGTTGCTGTCGAGAAGAACTTGTCGCGGGGGGGGCGCCGTTGGTACGGCCGTCTTGTCGGTCGGGAGTAGCTGCTTGGCAACTTTTCCGTCGCCGCCCTCAGACGTGAGGACCCTAGTACCTGGCGAGGCGCTCTGCGTTCCAACGCTAGCATTGTTTGCTCCCGCAGCCTGACCCTGCTCCCGCTGCGCAATTGCTTTTACTTCAGTGGCATTCGCCGCTTGCTTCTTGGCAATGTCGTTTTCGACTGCGCGCAACGACGGACGTGGAGCTCCAACGGCTGCTCCTTGATTCGTAAACGCTTCGCTTCCGGATGCCACAGCACGCAGCAGGTCAAGATTGCGCTCGCGTGGATCTTTCTGGAGCGACGCTCGAGCCAAGTGCTGCCCGGCCTCATCAGCCGGTGCCGCGACGTTGAGCGGAGAGTAAAGGAGGGTCTCTGCAACTGAGACCGGGAATGTAGCCAGCGCAAGCGCGGTGTTGACCTGCTTTTCGACCCAAGGCGTATTGGGATCGGTCGCCGCTTCCTTCGCCATGTTGAATGATCGAGTAACGCCTCCGATCACGCGTCCTCTCTGTTCAATCTCTGGCGGCTCGCCTGCATACCCCTGTTTATCGATGTAGAACAACGGATTGCCGCTCGCATACAGATACGAGTTCCAGCTCACCGGCACCGGCGCCTCACCCTCGTAAGGATCAGCGCTGATGAAGCGCCCCAATTCCGAGTCGTAATATCGCGCCTTGAAGTAGACGAGTCCCGTATCCCCGTCCATCTCGTGGCCCGTGTAGCCGAACTTGTTGATCGTCGAGCCCGAGGTGGCCGAATTTCCCCACGCGTCGAAGCTCGTGATCGCGTTCTGGCCACCCGCTCCATTGGTCGACAACGTGCTTGAGCCCAGCGCATCCGAATGCAGGTATTCGTTACCCGAGCCCGTGATGGCCACAATCGGACTGCGCCCGTTGGCATGCGTTTCGTACTTCGCGAGCAGCGAGTTGGTGATGCTCTTATCCAGGTAGGCGAAGCCGTTCACCCAAGTCGTGCGGCGCTGTCCCTCGATCTCGTCCCTCAGACCCTCCGCGTTGTAGCGGTAACGAGCGATGGTCGAGCCGGCGTTCTTCACCTCCACCAGACGGTCGCGGATGTTCCACACGAAGGTGCGCGTGCCGGCCGAGTTGGCCTTGGTGAGCAGGTTGCCGTTGTCGTCGTAGGTGTAGGTCGTGGTTCCTGACCCAGTGCCCGTCACCACCACCTGTGTCACCCGGTCGCGTGGATCGAGCGTGTAGGTCTTCTCGTAGGTCAGCGAAGAAGCCGCCCCCGTCCCCGTCGAGTTCTCGATAGAGCGGTTGCCCACGGCGTCCAGCGTGTAGACGATCAGCTGCGTGCCGGTCGTGGCACCCTGCGACTTGGTGACCGAGGTCTGCTTCAGCCAGTCGTCGTTGTCGTAGAGATAGGTCGTCGCCTCTGTCAGCGCGCCTGCGACCTTCGTCTGCAGCGTGCGGTTTCCGTTGGTGTCGTACGAGTACGTCGTGGACTCCAGCGAAGTCGCACCCTTCGCGTGGGCCACCGACTTCGTGCGCATCGCCGCGTCGTAGGTCGTCGTCGAGACCACGCCGTTCGGGTAGCGGATCTCCGTTGGCAGGTTCGTGCGGTCGTACGTGGTCTGGATGGCCCCGCCGGACGCCGTGGTCGAAATGCGCCGGTTCAGGCTGTCGTAGCCGTAGAGCGTGGTCGAGCCCTGCGCCGTGGTGCTCTTGCGGTTGCCCTGGGTGTCGTAGAGGTGGGTGATCGTGTCGCCCCACGGATCCGTCTCCGACTGCAGGCGGTTGAAGCGGTCGTAGGCGCGCGTATGAGCGCGAGTGCCGCTCACATACGTTTCCGTCGTCGACAAGACGTTCCCGTTGCCGTCGTAGCCGGTACCGATGCTTTGCAGCCCGTCGGCGCTGGCGGAGTACGCCTTCAGCGTCTCCCGGTTGCGGGCGTCGTACGTGTACGACGTCACGGCCAGATTCGCGTCCGTGAGCGTCTTCAGATTGCCCACGCCGTCGAACGTCTGCACCTCGAACTTCGTATCGGCGAATATCGTTCGCGTGCGGCGATGGCGCGCGTCGTACTGATACGCCGTCGCGTGGTTCTTCGCGTCGGTCTTCGACGTGAGGTTGCCATGGCGGTCGTAGCCGAGGCTCGAAGTCCCCGCGGGTGTCGTGACGCGCACCAAACGATTTGCAGCGTCGTAAGCGAACGTCTGGAAGAACCCGGCGCCCTTGGGCTTGAGCACGCCCGTGCGGTTGCCGTTCAGGTCGTAAGAGTAGTCCGTCGTTTCCTGGGCACCGTTGGTGACGGTGTCGAGACGGCGGCGGGAATCGTAGGCGTTGACGGTTTTCCGGCCCTCGGGGTCCAGCACCTGCGTCACGTCACCCATGTTGTCGCGCGTGTAGCGGGTGATGGCGCCCAGGCTCCGATTGTCCGCCGTCTTCAGGTTCCGTCCGTCGTACTCGTATCCGACCTTGTTGCCGTTGGCGTCGGTCACGAAACGAACGTTGCCGACCTCGTCGTATTCATTGGCGCTCAACGTAACGCCCGATCGGGTCGCGGACCTCGGACGGTTCATGTCGTCGTAATCGAAATCGGTGGCGATCCCGTTGGCGTCCTTCTCCTGGATCTTGTTGACCAGGTCGTAGGTCGCCTCCATCACCGTGCCGATCGAGTCGACCGTCCGGGTGAGTCGATTCAAGCCGTCATACGTATGTGTGTCGGTCCGCTCGTTCGCGTCCGTTTCCGTGCGCTTGTTGCCGACCTTGTCGTAGGTGGCGGCGTAGCGGCGGCCCAGCGAATCCGTGGAGCTCGTGCGGCGGTTCAGCTTGTCGTAGATGTGCGTGGTGGTGTTGTCGTTGGCGTCCTTCTCGCTCGTGACGTTGCCCACCTTGTCGTAGCCGAACGTGAGCAGGCGCGCCCCGGCGTCCGAAGGCAGCGTGCTCGAGGTGCGGCGGTTCAGCTCGTCATAGACGTGCGTGGAGGTGTTGCCGTTGGCATCGCGCTCCGACGTGACGTTGCCCTGTCCGTCATAGCCCTTTCCGCCAAGGCTCCCCAGGTCGTCGCGTGTGGCGATGAGACGGTTCAACGCGTCGTAGTCGCGGACGATGGTGTTGCCGTTCTGCCAGCGTTCCGAGACCTGGTTTCCGACCTTGTCGTACTCGAAAGCCGTCTGGCTGCGCTCCTCGTCCTGCGCCAGCTTGACGCGGTTCAGCTCGTCGTACGTCCAGCCCTTTCCACGGCCCCGGGCGTTGACCTCCGTGAGCTTGTTCCCGACCTTGTCATACTCGAACCGGGTCGGTTGCAGGGCCTGGTCGACGGTGCGGGTCTTGCGATTGTTCGCGTCGTATTCGTGCTTCGTGTCACGGATGTACGGATCGCTGACGATCGTCACATTGTTGTTCTTGTCGTACGTGTAACTGGTCGTGGCGCTCACGCCGGTCGCATCGGCCGTGGTCGCCTTCAACCGGTTCAGTCCGTCATAGCTGTGCGCGGTTACGCGTCCTTCGGCATCCGTGAGGCGCGTCTTGTTGCCGTTGCCGTCGTACTGGAACAGCGTGACGCCCAGCTCGGCATCGGTCGTCTTCGTGCGGCGGTTGAGGCCGTCATACTCATGCGCCGTGGCGCGGTTCTCGGCATCCGTCTCCGTAGTGACGTTGCCGACGCCGTCGTAGCCATACCGCGTGATCTTCTGCAGCGGCTCGGTGCGCGTGATGAGGCGGTTCGCGCCGTCGTAGGCGTAGGTCGTTTCGTGGCCCAGCCAATCCGTCTCGGACGTCTTGTTGCCCGCCTTGTCGTAGCCCATCGACTTCGAGGCGATGGGATTCGTGACTTTCTTGAGGCGATTGACCGCGTCGTACTCGTACGTGGCCGTGCGGTTCTCCTCGTCCTTCTCGGAGAGCTTGTTGCCCAGCGCGTCGTAGGTGAACTCGCGTCGCCCGCCCTTCGCATCGGCCCGGATGGTCATCTGGTCGAGCGTGTTGTACTCCATCACGGTCGTCCGGGCTTCCTGGTCCGTGATCGACCGGACGCGGCCGCGCGAATCGTGGCGCGTGGCGATCGTGCCGCCCATCGGGTCGGTGACCTGCTCCAGGTTGCCGTTGGCGTCGTAAGAGAACTTCGTCACGCCGCCACGGCCATCGGTGGCGGTGATCCGGTCGCCATTCCCGGCATACGTGTAGCCAAGCGTCACGCTCTCGGGACGGGACTCCGCGGTGAGGTTGCCCCTCGCGTCGTAGGTAAACCCCGTGGTGTTTCCACGGCGGTCGGAGCGCGTGAGCGGACGGTTCTTGATGTACGGCGGAGCGGCCTGCACCAGCCACGTGTTGCTCGACGTGACGCTCACCCCGGCGCCCGACACGGCTTCCGTGAGGACGTTGCCCTGCGCATCGTACGTATAGGACGTGACGACGCCGTTCGCGTCCGTCTTGCTGCGCATCACGACGTCGGCGGGCTCCCAGACCATCGTGGTGGTTCCGGCCGGCGTCTGGATGGTGAGCGGGCTGCCATAGCGGTCGAGCGTGTAGACGGTCGGGTTGCCGACGCCGTCGTTCACGGTCGTGATCTGCGAGCCCGTTGACGGCACATAGGCGAAGGTCGTCGTCCCGGCGTCCGCGGCGGTGACGCGCGAGACTTTTCCGTCCGGAATCGTGAAGTCGATCGGCGTCCCCGCCACGCCCAGGCGGAGCGGCGTCATCTGCGTCTGGTACGTGTACCCCGTGACCTGCCCGTTGATGTTCGTGTAGGCGGTCATCAGGTGCGCGAGGTTCGAGGACTCGGACACCGAGTACGCATACGTCTCGATCAGCGCAGGTGCGTCCGCGCGCTGGCTGCGGATCAGGTTTCCATCCGTGTCGTAATCGAACTCGATCGCGATGCCGTCCGGCCCCGCCACGCGCGAGATCACCGAAGCCTGCCGCGCCTTGAAGTCCTGCGTCTCGTACGAGAAGTTGAGCGTGCGGCCATTGCCGTCGGTCACGGTCTTCAGCGGCGTCTCGGGGCTGGTGAGATCGCGATCCAGCTTGAGCAGGTTGCCGTTGGGATCGGTGATGGTCTCGAGCAGCCAGCGCTTCAGGAACGTAACGAACTTGAAGTGGTAGCGCGTCCCGTCCTTGCTGTAGAAATCGAACGTCTGGTCGGTCGGGTTCGCGACTAGCGTGCCGTGATAGCCCTTGCCGGGCACGAAGGTGTTGTTCGGTCCCGGGAAGAAGCGCATGGAACCCGCGTCCCCCGTGGAGACGACGACTTCCCCGCACGGCGTGATGGCGAGGCTCGCCTCGTAGTTGTGCGACCAGTTTGCGCCCAGGGCGCCGATCGATCCCGCCCCGCCGCTCGAGTACGTGGGCCGGAACGCAAGCGCCGGGCCGCGGCCCTGCACCTGCAGCGACTGGCCGGGCTGCACCAGGCGGCCGCTCTTCACGTTGACACCCTTCACCAGCACCTGCCCCACGGGCAGTGCGTCGTTCATCTTGAAGACGAGCTCGAGGTGGCCCTCGTTTTCCTCGACGAGGCTCGGATCGGATACCGAGGTCGCCGTGAGCAGCAGCTGGTAGCCGAACTCCCTCGGCAGGAACTGCTCGGGCTGCAGCGTGATGCTGTGCTCGCCCTCGGCGTACACCACGTCGTCGATGAGCTTGAGCGGCGTTCCCGTCGGCGGGCCGCCGGCGCTCGCGCGCGGCGAGGCCTTCAGCGTGATGCGCGATTGGCGCGAGATCTTGAAGAAGTACGTCGCGCCGATGCGGCACGCACGTTCGTTCACGATGTCCACGTCCATCAGGAGCTTCAGCTTCTTCGTGCTGACGGGCTCCCCGCCCTGCCCGCCTTCGGCGCGCACCTCGGTGATGATCTTCTGGCGGAACGGCAGCTCGTACTTGTCGCTCTTGATCTCGCCAAGGCCCCCGTACCCGTTGTTGAGCACGAGCTGGGCGTCGTTGCGCTTGCTGATGTCGAACGGGTAGCCCGACTCCACACGGATCTTGCCGGTGTTGAGCGTCGAGGTGCCGATGAAGCTGTAGTTCACCACGTCCGCAGCGAGCAGGTTCACGTCCGCCAGCGCCGCGGCGTAGTTGGCCGGCTTGATCGAGTACTCGATCTCCACCGGATACGTGAGGCGTCCGAGCGCGTTGAGGTGCAACTTTCCGGTATCGGTGCCCGGCGGGACCTCCACGGGAATGGCGCGATCGACCTTGGCCTCCACGCCCCAGATCGCTTCCACGCCCATGCCCCCGGCCAACGGTCCGGAACCGGGGCCGTCGCAGCCGCCGGGGTTGGCCACGGTGAAGGTCACCGAGAGGTTGTGGATCGCGGGCAAGGGGCCGGTCGTGACCGTCGTGCTGAGAAGGCCGCCCCCGACGACCGTGGGACCCGTCACCGACCCGGGCACGAGGGTCGCGGAGCTCGTGAGCAGCGTGGTGACCGGGGTGACGTCCCGGTTCGTGCCGCATGTGGAACCACTTCCCACCGGCGCCGACACGTAGGCCGAGAAGTACACCGGCTCGGTGGACTGCGTTCCTGGCTTCGCGGCGCGCACGAGGCGGCCGACCGCGTCGCGCACCGTGAAGTGCTGCATGATGATCCGCGGCGAGCGATCCCCGCACGAGGCGGTCGAGCGGAACGTGAGATTGAGCAGCGTGAGCCCCGAAGTGATCGTCACCGGGAACATGGAGGCGTTCACGGGCGGCAGGAATGCGAGGAAGGTCGCCGAACCTTCGGAGTTGGTCTTGAGCTCGAGGGTGCCCCCGCCTCCGCACCCCGCGTAGGTCATGGAGCCTTCGCACTGCGTACCCGAGGACATCTTGAGCGGCGGTGGGGTGCCGACGCCCTCGCAGGGATTGGTCGCCTGTTGCGCGGCGATGACCAACGAGGCGTTGGCGACCAGGTTGCCGAAACGATCCTCGGCGATGATCGTGGATCCGCCGGACACGCCCCCCTCGCCCCGGTTGAGCCAGCCCGTGAAGAGGTTATCGACGATGTCGGGGAACGCATACGCGTTGATCGGCTCGGTGAGCGGCAGCGAGCCGCTTCGCGTGACGACGCTCGCGGTCACGAAGTTCTGGCCCACCTTCGACGTGTAGGTATCGGACGCGGACTTCCGAAGATAAAGGGAGGACTCGTCCGTGCTCTGCCCGAGGGTGACCTCGGTCTCGGCGATGCCGTTGGCGTTGCTGGCCGCTTCGAGGGGGGCGACGGTGGCTCCACCCCGCAGCGACCGGAAAGTCACCTTCGCGCCCTTCACGGGGCGGCCCTCGGCGTCACGAACGCGGACCTGCACCTTCTTGTCGAGGATCTTCCCGACCGTGCCCTTCTGGCCATCGGTCTCGGTGACGATGGTGATCGACGCGGCCGACAGCGGATCGGCAGGCTCCGACGACGACGAGTTCGCCAGCGCGTCGGCGAAGATCTTCATCACCCACTCGGCATCCGTGCTCGTGCCGCCCGCGAGCGCGCCCGAGATGAAATAGCCGGCGGCCTTCGTGGCCGGATCCTCGACCACCCAGGCCGAACCGGTCCAGATGTTGCGAGTGATCGGCGCCGCGTGCGTGGTGACGGTGTAGCCCTGGCGGAGCCAGTTTCCGATTTCGGTCTTCACCGCCGCCGCGTGCGGCATCCCCGCGAGCTGGGTCTCTCCCACGGCTCCGGACAGCACGACGCGGCCGGCCAGGGCCAGCACACGATCGGCGGAAAGCGCGTCCACCTGGAACAGGGATGCGAACACCAGCTGCTCGAGCGACGAGCCCTCGAGCGCCGCGAGCTGCATCCACGCCGTGCGCGCCGCGGCGGAGCCCACCGGCTCGGACACACGCGTCAACGCATCCATCGTCACGCCGCGCCAGCTCGCCGCGAACGTGACGTTCGCGATCGCATCGGCGCGCAGGTAGTTGTTCACCATCACCAGCGAGGGCAGCGGACGCGCGATCGCGGCGCCCGTGAGGAGAGCCAGCTCGTCCTCCGCGGCCTTGAGGTCGGTTACGTACTTCTTCGCGGCGCCGTCGAGGAAACGCGGGCCATCGCGCTCGAGATCTCCCGTGAGCACCGCGGAGCGCGTAAGCCCGCCCGCCGCGACGCCCATCGCCTGGTACGCGCCCGCCGTCAGCGTCTGCTCGACGGCGTGGGTTCCGAACGGACCGTTGAAGGCGATCTCGAAGCGAACCGGCGCTCCCGGCGTGAAGCCGGTGGTGCCGGACCCGCGAATGTGGCCCGCGACATGGATGCGCGGGCGCACCTGGATGAGGTACGAGGGCGTTTGGTCCAGGCCGCCCCAAAGCAGCGAGACGCGGTGGTCGTCGACGCTCGCGGCGTCGTACGACAGCGTGACCCGGTCGTTGACCAGTTCGCGCAACGGGTAGCTCAGGTCCATTCCCGCTGCCGAACCCACGGCGGCCGGGTAGAGGCGCATGCGCACGGTCACGACCGACGCCGGATCCACCGCCGCGGACTCCCGCGTGACCACGACCACGTCGTACGGAAGCGTGTTGGGCAGCAGGTCCAGGCGCTGCGCCACGATCCGCACCTCGCCCAGCGCTTGCGCGTAGGTCTGGTTCGCCCCGGCGGCCACGGCAGTCGCGCGCTCGCGCACGAACGTCATCAGGTCCTTCGTACGATCCGTCGAGACGTACTCAGCGGCGAGCGCCGGAGCACTGAGGCTCGGCTGCAGGAGCAGCGGCTGCGTGGAAAGGCCCTCGACGCGCTTCAGCCACGCATCCAGGGGTAGCCAGGTGCGGCCCGTCGTGTCCAGCGTGACGCCGCGATAGTTCGTATACGGAACGAGCGATGCGACCCACGTGTGCTCGAGCCGAACGCGTGCGACCCGCCCGCCCTGCACGATCGGCGAGTACGCGATGCCCGCCCGTGCGAGGAGATCCGGGACCAGCGTGGTATCGGCAAGCCCCATCTGCGCGGCCAGGGTTTCCACTGGCATCTCGATCACGCCCGAGACGTATCGCGACGGAGCGCCGCTCGCGCGCAGCAGCGCGATCAGCAGCGAAGACTGGTCGACCGCGTTGCCGGACTTGGTCCGCAGCACGCCGGTCGCGCCCTTCTGGCTGCCGGCGTACCACTCGGTCCGCACTTCATTGCGCACGAACTCGAAGACCCGCACGTAGTCGTGGCCGAGGTCCGCGGCCTTCTGCAGGATCTCGGCGTTGAACGGCGCGTCGTCGGCCGCCGAGGCATCGGCGGGGGTCGCGTCGGAGACGTTCGATTGATAGACCGGCGTGACGACCGGGATCAGCAACGGAGCGCGTGCCGGGAGATTCGCCGGGCGGACGGGCAGCGTGGAAGCTCCGAGGATCGCACTCGGAGTGTCGGTGGGAATGGCCTCCAGCACCGCGGCCGCGCGATCGAGCAGCGCGGCATCCGTGGTGACGGCGGAGCCCGCGCGCTTCTCGTTCGAGCGCGGCACGTCGAGCGCTCCGTAGACCGGATCGATGGCCGAGCGCACGCGCTGGCGCGCTTCCGCAAGGCGCTGGCCGAACGTGCCGCCGGAGCTGCCCGATTCGTCCAGGCGCTTCTGCGCATCGTCGAAGGCCGCCATCGCAAGGGCATCGGCCGCACGCAGCGACTCCACTGCCGCGGCGAGCTTCTGCGGATCACCGCGTCCGGCGCGTGCAGCACGAACCGTCGCCTTGACCTCGTCCAGTGCACGCTTGAGCGTTTGGCCTTCGACCCGCTTCGCCCGCGGGGACGTGGAAGCTTCCTTCCCGTAGCGCTCGCGCCACTGCGCCTGCAGGTCGCTCGCCGGATCGCCCCGCGACACCGACTCGGTGATCGCGCGCTCGAGCGCCTCGCGGTCCAGCGGTTGGGCGCTGGCGAGCACGGGCAGGACAGCGGCCAGGATGAAGGCGAGGAAGCGGATGGGGCGAGTCATGAGGTCCGGGAGAGATTTCACGGCAGCACGCCCTTGAACGTGCCGCATTGCTGGAAGCCCACGCCGCTGGAGGTGAGGCCGTCCACCACCAGCTGGCCGAAGAGCTGCCCGTTGTTGATCGAGAGCACGGCGCGCGGCGCGAGCAGGCTGCCCTGCAGCGCCCAGCCGTTGAAGGAGAGCGATCCCGCCTGCGCGAAGTTGAACAGCACGCGAGCCGAGAACGGATGCTGGGCCATCGATTGCGCGGTGCCACCCACCATCACCGACTGCGATCCGTTGGTCAGCGTCGCACTGCCACCCGTGACGTTCACGATGACCGTCGAGGCGAGCGGCACGTTGAAGACGAGGTTGCGGATCTGCGTCATCTGCGAGCCCGCGATCTGGAAGACGTTGCGATCCGCGTTCGTGCCCGTCAGCGTGAACTTGCCGAAGCCGTCCGTGACCGGCGCCGTGCCGCCCAGCGCAGCGATGCTGTCGGAGCGAGCGCGGTAGAACGTCTCGAGCGCGGCCCAATCCTCCGTCTCCGCGGGCGCGGTCGCGGTGCGGCGGCCCACGTTGGCGCTCAGCGTCATCGTGCCGCCGACGCGGATCGCACCCGTGCTGTTGCGGCCGATGCTGCCGTTGGTCATGTTCAGGTTGCCGCCGACGTTCAGGCGCGCGGCATCGCCGGCCCATTCGGTTCCGACGAACTCGCTCGTGAGCTGCGCGTTGCCCGAGATGCCCACGGCGCCCTGCGTGCTGCCGTTGAAGAGCGTGGCGTCGCCGAAGACCAGGAGCTGGTAGCTGCCCAGCGAAGGCACGCCCTGGTCGGGCCGCATGCACGTGCCGACCTGGCCGCACCACGCTGCCGAGGTCTGGTTCGCGAGGCGCGCGAGTTGCGTCGGGACCGGGATCGGGTTCGCGATCTTGGCGACTTCCTTGGCCGCGTCGAGCAGCTTGTACAGCGCCGCCTCCGGATCGGACGAGAGCGACGACGAGGACTGGTTGACGAACTGCACCGCGTTGTTGCGCGCGGTCGCCTCCGCCCCGGAGACCACCAGGGCCTGCAACGCGGTCACCAATGCCGAGTGGGTGCCGGCGGCATGCGGCGCGATGTCGATCACGAGGTTCGCGGTGGCCGCACCGGACGTGAACGGCACCGTGTAGCTCGCCTCCGCGCCCGTGAGGTTGAACACGATCGCGATCGTGCGCGACTCATTGGCGGCGAGGTTCAGGTTCCACGTGCTGCCCGACGCCGCCGGCACCGAGCTCGCGATCGAGATGCCCGAGGGCACCGTGGCCTGCACGGTCACCGGTCCCGCCGTGCCGCCGTTGGTGACGACGAGGCTCGCGTTCACGCTCGTGCCGGGAGCGGCCGGGCCGGACAGGACCTTGCGAAGCATCGGCAGCACGGTCGCCTTCGCGGAGGCCGATGCCGCGATGGTTGCCGGGTAGTCGAACGCGGCCGTTCCCGCCCAGCCGAGGCCGTAGGCGCGCGACATCAAGGCCGGGTTGCCGCCCGCACTGCCGAACGCGGCGTGCACCGTCGTACCCGGCAGCGCCTGGTACTGCGACGCGCGGCCCGACGTGGTAAAGCCGGCCGCGATCAGCGAGCCCACCGGCACGGCCGAGTAGCCGCCGTTCAGCGCGAGCTTGCCGAGGTAGTTGACCCCGAGCAGCGGATCGAGCGTGTTCACCGGGCCGTCGTGGACGCCATCGACCAGCAGGCCGTCGCCCGCGTAGACGCGCTGGGCCAGCTCTTCGACCATGCGGTCCTTGAGCTTCTCCCGGCCGCCGGCGATCCAGAACGTGTTCCAGGTGCCGCAGCGCATCTCGGTGCGGAACGTGTCGGCGTCGGTCACGACGCGTCCGGGGATTCCCAGCTCCGCGAGCAGCGATTCGAGGGCGGCTTTGCGCTGCAGTGCACAGGCGGCGTCGGCCGGGTCGTTGTTGCCGCTCGGCGTGTGGCAGGCCGCCAGGACGAGCACGCGCGAGCGAGACGAGGTCACGCTGAGCTGGACGTTTCCGGCGGCACGCAGCGTCAGGGTCGTGGTCGCGAGCACCACGTTCGAGCCCGTGCGGCGGTCGTAGAAGGCGACCGTGTACGTGCCCGCCGCCTGCCCTGTCGTATCCCACGAGAAAGCCCAGATGAACGGCACGCCGGCCACGAGCGTCGCGGTCGTATCCCATTCGGAGACCGTCGCATTGGCTGCGTTGAGGACACGCACGCGCAGCGGCAGTCCCGTGGCCGCCGCCGGGCTTTGCGCACGGGCGTTGATCTGCACCGCGGTGCCGATGTCGGCCGGCGTCGGGGTGACGGACACGGTGCCCGTGAGCACGCCCACCGTCACCGGCACGGCGGCCGTGGTCGCGGTGCCGCCGCGGTCGTCCGTGGCCTTCGCCGTCAGCGAGTACGTTCCGGGCGGCACGGCAGTCCAGGAGATCGTGCAAGGCGAGGTCGCGCATTCGCCGCGCTTGTCGGTGCCGCTGAAGATCTCGATCTTCGTGATGCTGCCGTCGCTGTCCTGGGCCGTCGCGGTGATCGTGATGTCGGTCGGCGCGAGGTAAGCCGCGTTCGCCGCCGGCGCCGTGATGGCGACCGCGGGCTGTGCATTGACGTTGATCGACACCGGTGCGGAGTCCGTCGCGACGCCACGATTGTCCGTGGCCCGCGCGGTGAGCGTGTAGGTGCCCGCCGCGACGTTGGTCCAGGAGAACGTGAACGGTGCCGCGAGCGACTCGCCTAGCTTGTCGGTACCGCGGAAGAATTCGACCTTCGTGATCGACCCGCCGGCGTTCGGGCTCGAGGCCGTGGCTGCAAGCGCCACCGTGGACAGCGCCTGGTAGAGCGCGCCGTTCGCGGGCGCCGTGAGCGCTACGACCGGGGGCTGGAGCGGCGGCACCACGGAGATCGAGACGGCCGCGCTGGCCGTGACCCCGCCGCGGTTGTCGGTCACGACCGCCGTCAGCGAATAGGATCCGACGCCCACGCCGGTCCACGTGACCGTGCACGGCGTGCTCGCGCACTCACCCAGCTTGGCGGCGCCCTGGAAGATCTCGATCTTGGTGACGTTGCCGTCCGTGTCCGTGCCCGTCGCCGTAACCGCGATCGCCGCCGGAGCGGTGAACGTGGCGCCCGCCGCGGGACTCGTGATCGCGGCGGTCGGCGCGGCATTCACGAAAACGGTGGCGGTGACCGAATCGGCCGTCACGCCGCGATCGTCGGTGACGCGCGCGAAGACCGTGTAGGTGCCGGCCGCCAGGGCGCTCCAGGTCACCGCGTACGGCGCCGTGGCCGATTCGCCGATCTTCGTGAGCCCGGTGAAGTACTCGACCTTCTGGATCGAGCCGCCGGCATTCGGCGACGAAGCTGAGGCCGACAGCGCGAAGCTGCCCGGCGCCTGCGCGACGGCGCCATCCAGCGGCGACGTGAGCGAAACCGAGGGCGGTGCCGAAGCCTGGCCCACCACGATCGTGACGACGCTGCTGGTGCCGCGCGCGCCATGGTTGTCGAATGCGACGGCCGTCAACCCGTGCGAGCCCACCGGCACGTCGTTCCAGCTCACCGTGCAGCTCGCGGCCAGGCACTCGCCGAGCTTCAGCGTGCCCGCGTAGATCTCCAGGCGCGCGATCGTGCCGTCGCTGTCTTGTGCCTGCGCCGTGATCGAGACCGTCGCGGGCGTCGAGAACTGGGCGCCGTTCACCGGAGCGGTGATCGCGACCGTGGGCAGCGCGTCGACGATGACCGACACGGCGGTCGAGGTCGAGGTCACGCCGCGGTTGTCGGTCGCAATCGCCGTGATCGCGTACGTTCCCGCCGGGATGTTGGTCCAGTCGTAGGTGTACGGCGCCGCGAGCGACTCACCGAGCTTCGTCGTGCCGGCGAAGTATTCGACCTTCGCGATCGATCCTCCGGCGTTCGGGCTGGAAGCGCCGACCGAGATGCCGATCCGGCCCGGTGCCCCGAAGACGGCGTTGTTGGCCGGCGCGATCACGGCCACCGTCGGCGGCTGCAAGGTCACCGCGACGACGCTGAACGCGGTGCTCGCCGCCGCGATGACGCGGCCGTCGAGGCGCAGCTCCAGGCGCGCGGTGTAGTCGCCCGCGGGCTGGCCCGCCAGCGGCCAGTCGACGTTCACGTCGGCGGTGGCGCCAAACGCGAGGCTGCGCTGCTGCTCGAAGCGGATGGATCCCACCGCGTCGTAGATGCGCAGCACGATATCGCCCGTGATCCCGACGCCCGCGCCATTGGCGAACGCGACGCGCCCGAGCACCCGCACCGTCGCACCCGGCGAGTACTGCGCGCGATCGGTCGTGAGCGTGACGGCCGCGTCGACCGGCGCATCCACGGTGATCGGAGTATTGGCCTCTGCCACCACTACACCTGCGCCGCTGCGAAGCTTCGCCCTGACGCGGTACGGCCCCGGCAGCGTGCTGCCTGTGTTCCAGGCGCGTTGCACCACGAGCGTCTGGCCGAAGTCGAGCGCCGACACCGCCTGCGACGTGAAGGTCGTCACCGGGAATCCGGCCGGGTCCTCGACCACGAGCTCGAGCACGCCGTTGAAAGTCGTGCCGCCATTCGTGATGCGCGCCTCGACCGCGACCGCCGCGTTCTGCGGATAGACGCGGGCGTCGGTCGTGACCTCCAGGCGCGGTACCCCGGCCTCGGCCACGACGATGTCCCGCGTGGCGACGTTGTTGTTCTCGGTGACCTCGTTCACCTCGTCGGTGTGGTCGACGGTCGCCACGAGGCGGTGGGCCCCTGCCCTTGCCGGCATCCAGTCCACGACATAGGACTGCAGCGCCCCGGAAGCGAGTTGCGGCAGGCGCGTGTTGACGAGCGTCACGATCGCGCCCGTGGGATCGACCAGTTGCAGCACGAACGGCGCCGCATTCGCTCCGCGCGGGCCCACGTTGCGCACCAGCGCGGTGATTCGGACGGATTCACCGAC
This sequence comes from Usitatibacter rugosus, assembly GCF_013003965.1. Taxonomy (NCBI): domain Bacteria; kingdom Pseudomonadati; phylum Pseudomonadota; class Betaproteobacteria; order Nitrosomonadales; family Usitatibacteraceae; genus Usitatibacter; species Usitatibacter rugosus. The sequence goes on from NZ_CP053069.1 coordinate 2,355,953, forward strand.
CGTCGGCACGCCCGGGATCGCCACGAGCTCGGCGCTGCTCACGGAGAGATCCGCACGATCCGCCGTGGAGTAGTTCACCAGCGCCGCGGCGGAGACTGCGCTCGACAGGCCGCCTTCATAGTTCGCCGTAGCGGTGAGGCGGTTGATGCCCGGCCGGAACAGGACGTCGGGAACCGCGAAGAAGCCCGCCAGCTCCATGCGGCCCGGAGTGCCGAAGATCTCGGTCGCGATGTATCCCGAGGGGAGCCAGCGGACGGAGTCGAGGAAGTCGGAGATCTCCGTGGTCGTCCCGCCATCGAGCGGAGCGATGAAGACGCTGAAGCCGCGCACGTAGGCATAGCGCACGCCATCCGGCGACGCGGTCGGCGACGATGCCGAGGTCGTACCGGTGGTGAGCTGCACGGGCGCCGTACCGCTCAGTGCCTGGCGGAAGACTTGCTCGATCCCTCCCACCCAGGCCGAGTAGAGCAGCGACGCATTGTCCATCGTCCACGACGGAACGCCCGGGTCCTGGACCGCCGGACCCTGCAAGGCCACCGTGCCGCTCTGGAGATTGGCGACCTCGATCCGACCATCGCGGCGGTACGCCATCAACTGCTCGTTCGGCGAGAGTGCGAGCCCGGTCACGCTCGCCGCGCCCGGAAGATCCACGACCAGCGTCGGGATGTTGGTCGCGAGCTCCATGCGCCACAAGGCGGGATGGCCGCCATTGTCGGCAATGACGTACGCGTAGCGGCCGTCGCCCGTGGCCTGGATCTCGTCGGCGGTGGGCACGAGCGAATCGAGGGCGTGGACTTCCGTGCCGTCGACGTCGATGTAGCCCGTCGTCTTCACGAAGTTGCCGCCGACGAAGCGATAGAAGACGAACGCCGCGCGCTGGTTGCCCGCCCAGGCAAAGGCGGTGGCTTTCAATTCGTTGAACGTGCGGACGCGAGTTTCGCCACTCGGGGCCATCGCGTACAGGTCGGCGTCGGAGTCTCCACCGATCGACCAGTAGCCGTTGGGTGAGAAGCGCGCCAGGTTGCCGTTGCTGAAGCGGCGTTGGGGCTCGGTCGCGGCGACGGCGGTTCCTGCGGAGCTGCCGTCGCGAACCAGCGCGACCTGCGTTCCCGGCTCGGAGAAGCCCGTGACTGCGGACAGCGCGGAGGAGATCGTGCCGGTGCGCGCCGCGGATCCCGGATACATCAGTGTGGGCGCCAACGGCACGCCCGCGACACTCGGGACGCCGCTCGCCTCGGCCGAGGCCGGCCCGCGATCGCCGTTGTCGTTCACGGCTCGCACGCGGTAGTAGTAGCGGGTGCCGTTCGTAAGGCCCTCGTCGCGATACGGCGGGGCGATCGCGTCGGCCGAGGAGTCGTAGGGGCCACCGCTTTGCAGGGCGCGCTCCACGACATAACCCACCGGCGCGCTGCCCGTCGCGGGCGGATTCCACGACACGTCGAGCGCGCGGCCCGACGGCACGGCCGTCACCACCACGTCGCGCGGAGCACCGGTCGGATTCACGGAGACCGTGAACACCACCTCGTTGGAGGGAACGCTTTCGTTGCCGGCCTGGTCCACGACGACCACGCGGAAGCGGTACTCGCCGTTCGCGTAGCCCTCGAGCGGGAACGTGTTCGTCGTCGGCAGCGGCTCGACCTGGGCCGTAAAGTCGCCGTTCGTGTAGACGTAGTACGCCGACACATCGGTCGACGCGCTCGCCGCCCAGCTCAGCGTGGCATTGCGCCCCGAGACCGCCGTCAGTTGCAGCACGACCGGCTGCGGCGGCGTGGTATCGCCGACGGTCGCCTGCACGGCCGGAGACGCGGCGCCCACCAGGCCGATCGCGCTGTACGCACGGATCGAGAACGACACGTTCCCGTTCTTCCCACTCACGATCTCCGGGCTCGCCGCCGACGTCTGCAGCCATTCGGTCGTGAGCTCCGAGAGCTGGACGCCATTCTCCGGACGCGGGCCGATCATGCGGATCCGGAGGGCGTCCGTCAGGTATGGCTGGTCGAGCGCGATGATGGATTCCGTCACCGTGCCCGGCTGGCGCACGGCAAGCGGCACCCAGACTTCGCCATCCCATCCCTCGAGGATGAACGTGGCCGGCGTGATCCCGGTGTCGTCTTCATACGGGCTCCAGAGGATGGTCGCGCTCTTCAGGAGCCGGGGCGCATCGAACTGGAATTTGATGGTGGGCTTCGAATCTTCCCGAGCCGGACGCCATGCCGTGGTCGTGTCGCCATCGACCGCGCTCTGGGCGGACGAATCCGGTTCCTCCGTGCTGCCCTCGACGTACGTCGGCGTTGCCGGGAACGTCACCGGCTCGCCGTCGAACGCGAGGATGTAGCCGCCGAGGTTCGCTTCCGGATTCGCGTTCCAGGTCACGCGCGCGTCGAGACCCTGCGGAGTGACCGCGAGGCCCGTCGGCACCGACGGACGATCGCCCACGCGAACATGCGACGGCATATCGCGACTCGTATTGCCCACGGCATCGGTCTGCACGAGGACAAAGCCGTTGTTGCCGAGCTCCAGCGCGATGTTCGCGAATGTGAAGCGGCCCTGCGCGTCCGTGCCCTGGATGAGCTGTCGCGTTCCGCCGCCGGGCGAGGTCACCGTGAGCGTCACCGGGGAACCCGCCACGGCCGTGCCCGAGAGGTTCGTCGTGCGCGCGTCGGTCGGCGTGTAAGGCTGCTCGATCTCGATGCCGTAGACGCGCGCCGTCGCGGGTGCGCTCGGGTCGCTCAGGTTTCCGAACGTGTCGCTGGTGACCACGGTGTAGCGATACACGCCGTCGGCGAGGCCCCCGTCGACATAGGTGAGCGCGCTGATCGGATCGGGCGTGAGCGCCGTGCGCGAGCCATCCGGATCTTCCCGGTAGACCGTGTACCCGCCGAGGCTGTCGGTGGTGACCGCGTTCCACGTGAGCGTCACGATGTCGCCGGCCACGCGCGCGACGACATTCGCCGGCGCCGGCGGACGGTCGACGCGCGTGTGGTTGATGGTGATGAACTCCAGCTCCAGGTCGGATTGGAAGCGGCCCCCGAAGTCGTGGGCCACGGCGCTCACTTCGTACTCGCCGTACACCAGCCCGGAGAGATCCCAATCGCGCCCGTACGGGGGTGCCGTGAGCGTTCCGCCGATGGGAGTCCACGGCAGCACGCCCTTCTTCCGGAACTGGAGCTGGATGAACTGGACGTCGTTGTCGTCGGTCGCGGCCTGCACGAAGGCGCTGGCGTCGATGCGCGCACCTTCCAGCGGCTTCACGATGCGCGCCTTCGGAACGCGGGACTCCAGCACCACCGTACGTTCCTCGGACTCGGGGCTCTGGTTGCCCGCCGTGTCCACGGCCACCACCGTGTACTTGTACGTACCGTCCGGCATGTTGCGGTCCACGTACGTCGTGCCGTGGATGAGGTAGGCGCGGATGTCCGGCGCCACCGGCCCGCTCAGGTTCGCGAGCTGGCCATTGCGATACAGCAGGTAGCCGTCGATGTCGGGCTCGGTATTTGCGTTCCAGGTGAGCGTGATGTCCGCCCCGGCCACGGCCGCTTGCAGGTTGGTCGGCGCCGCGGGGGCGAGGTTGTCGATGCGCACCGTGACCAGGTCGCGTCCGATGGCCCCGAACGTGTCCTCGGCCTCGAGCCGGATCGTGTACTGCGCGTCCTGCGGCAAGGCAGATGCATTCCACGTCGCAAGGACCTCGCCCTGTGCTCCGACCGTGGAGTGGCGAAGCAGCGTGTAGCTCGCCGGCGCCGCACCGACACCGACCGAAACACGGAACTCCTTGAACTCGCGCGGGCTGAAGGCCGAGCCGCGGATCTCGATCACGCCCGTGACCGTCGAGTCGCGGGTCGGGAAGGTGATCTGCGCGATCGGCGTGGACAGGCTCACGCGCGCAATCGCCGGCGCGGAACGCGCGCTCTCGTTGCCCGCGCGGTCGACCGCGGTCACGGTGTACGAGTGGTCGCCTTCGGCCACGCCGACTTCCGTGAACGTGGTCGCCGTGATCGGTGCCGGTGTAAGCAGCGTAGTGCCGCGATAGGCGCGGTATCCCGCGAGGTCCGGATCCGTGACCGCGTTCCACGTGAGCACGACGTCCTGGCGGTTCTCGACACGCGCGGCGAGGTTGAGCGGTACCGGCGGCGGCACGGTATCCACCGTGACCTGCAGCAAGGTCTTCGTCTCGTTCTCGGCCTTGTCCGTCACCGTGAGGCGCAGCGTATGCACGCCATCGGGCGGAAGCGCCGCGAGCGTTGTCAGGACGCCGACGGAAACGGGCGATGTGCCGGTGGCAAGCTCGGTGAAGCGGCTGGCGGTCGCGCGCGGACCGGGCGCGATCTCGAGCTTGTACTGCTTGAGGTTGGTGTCGGTCGCGGAGCCGCGGATCTCGGTCCCGGCCTTCACGTAGCTGGCTTCGGCCGGTGCCGAGAAGCTCGCGACCGGCGGTGTCTTGTCGACGATGAAGGGCACCGTCGCGGTGGTGCTCCACCCTGCGCGGTCCTCGCCGATGAGCTGCAGCTGGTAGGCGCCGTCGGGCAGGTTCGTGATGTCGAGCTGGTGGATCGGCGCAGCCAGGACCGATCCCGTCGCGAGCTCGGTCTGCGGTGCCGGCGGCGGGCCCTGCCCCAGGTTCAGGCGATAGCGCAGGAGGTTGCGCTCGTCGACCGTGCCGGTGACGCCGTACTTGTTGCCCTTCATGCCGAGCACGGCTTGTGCCGCGGGTGCCGTGATCGCGACCTGCGGAGCCACGTTGTCGATCACGAAGGGCAGCAGGATCCGCGTCGTGTTCTGCGCCCGATCGTGCGCGATGACCTCGAGCTCGTAGCGGCCTTCCGGATAGAGCGAGAGCTGGCCAAACGGATAGTTGGACCGGGTGTCGCCGCCCTCGTCGAGGATCACCGAGATGGGCGCATCGAGGCCGCGCAGGAGCACCGAGTAGTCGAGGAGGTTGGCGTCGGCGATGCTACCCACGACCGACTCCGCTCCGCGGACGTAGCCCTCCGACGGCCGCACGATCGTGACCTGCGGCGGCGTGTTGTCGATCGTGATGGGCACGCGCAGGGTCTGGTTCGAGCCTCCGTCGTTCACCGTGAGCTCCGCCTCGAAGCGGCCATCGGGTTGGATGACGGCGCCGTCATTGCGGCCATCCCACGGATAGAAGCTGTCGCCCGCGCCCACGGTGACGCCGTTCGCCAGCGTGCGGACCACCAGCGTTCCCTGAAGGATCCGCAGCGTGACCTGCGCGGTCCGGTTGAGGCTGAAGCGGATGGCGGCCAGGTCGGCCTTGCCGTCGCCATTGGGCGAGAACACCGCCGGCACGGCTTCGAGGTCGGCCACGAGAGTGCCGCTCGCCTGCACCGTCACGGAAACGCGCGTCTCCGCCGCATTGCCCGCGAGATCGCTCGCGCGGAGACGCAAGGTGTAGACGCCCGGGTCGAGGCCCAGCGTGGTCCACGAGCCGAGGCTGCCGTTGCCCGGGACGTTGTAGGCGCCGCTCGCGATCGCCGTCCACGTCTCGGGGCTGGCACCGGAGCCGAACTCCAGGACGAAAGCCTCGAGCGACGCGTCGCTCACGCTGCCCGTGACGCCCACGATGCCCGTCACGTTGGCGGAGACCAGCGGCGAGGCGATCGATACGACGGGCGGCGTCCGGTCCGTCTGCACGATGAGCGCCGCGTCGACGAGCAGGTTCGTGCAATCGTCCTCGTAGCTCGTGAGGATGACGTATTCGCCGTCGTCGACCAGGGTCGCGCCATCGTCTCGGCCATCCCAGGCGACCGTGCCTTCGCCGATCACCGGCCTGCGGTCGGCCAGCGTGCGGATCGGGGAGCGGCCGGTGAGGACGCCCGTGATCCGGCCCGCGTCGAGGACGACATCGGCCTTGCGATAGACGAGCAGCGTGAGCTTCACCGATTCGTCCGCCGTGTAGCGAACGTGGGTGATGCCGAACGGCTCGGGGCGGCCGGGCGCGATCCGCGTGCGCGAGAGCGAGGCGGGCTGGACTTCCACGCGCCCGTCCACGAAGAACGCGACCTGCGAGCACGACTTGTAGCCGCCCCAGTTGCGGGCCACGAGCCGCGCCGAGACCGATCCGTGCGGGTTGTACCACCGGCCGACGGTGCCTTGCACATCCTTGGCGGCAAGGGCCGTCCAAGCGCCGCAATGCACGGGGTCGTCGGGCGGGAGGTAGGTGGCGCTGTTGCCCTGGATGCCGTTCCAGTCGATCTTGCCCACCGCGCGATTGGCGTTCGAGGCCGTGAAGCAACCGGGGTTCACGGCGCCGATGCCGTTCCACGCGGTGGGCGACGCACCGACGCCGTTCTCGATCACGTAGTCGACGCCCGACGGATCCGTCGTGGAGCCCTGGATGTCGAGGAACGTCTTGAGCTTCCCGTTCTCGATCGCCTGGACCGCGCAGACCCGCTGCTCGGCGACCGGATACGTGATGCGGCTCTCGGGCACCGTGCGATCGACCACGACGCGAACCCCTTCCACCTTGCGGTTGCCGTCGAGGTCCGTGAGGCGCGTGAAGAACTGCGAACCGTCCGCAGCCAGCTCGCCCTCGGGCAGCGCCGCCGTGGAGAACTCGAACGGGTACGGCGTCCTCAACTGCGGATTCACCTTGCTGAACAGGATGTCGTCGGTGCCATCCGTGCGCTTGCGCCCGAATTCGAGCAGCGTGAGGAGCGTGTCCGGGATGATCGGTCCCGGAACCAACATGTTTGCCACCAGGCGTCCGGGAGGAATCGCGCCGCAGGTCTGCGCCTCGACCGGCTCGAGGTAGGTCTGGACGAACTTGCAGTCCTCGTACTCGAACGGCGCGGACTTGAAGGTCTTCCCGTTGGGCGCGGTCCCCTCCAGCCTGAACTTGTACTTCACGCAGGTCTGGAGCCGATCCTGGATCTCGTACGTGAAGCGGCCCAAACCGGCCGACGTGGGCGCGCCGGGCCGCGTGGCGATCTTGCGTTCCTGGCTGTAGAACGGATCCTTTTCGGCCTGGACGTAGAGGTCGACCCGCTGGAGAAGCTCGCCGACGCTCTCCTCGGCGCTGACGTAGCGGATGGCGGGCCGGATCAGGTCCTTCACAACCGCGCGGACGAGCAGCTTCGGAATGCTCTCGAAGAGGATCGCGTTGCTGGTCACCACGCCGCCCGCGGCGTTCGTCGAACGCAGCCGGAAGTAGTAGGCGCCGGACGTACCCAGCTCCTTGAGATCCCACGACGCGAGGAAAGCGCCATCCAGCGGCTGCTTGTGCGGCTCCGTGAACAGCGCCGTGTCGAACGGCGGCACGAGGACGTGGGCCGTCCAGGCGGCCGCATTCGGAGGCGGCAGCTTGCCCTCGTTATCGCGCTGGTAGGGACCCTGGTACTCGATCGCCCACTGCGCGGTGATGGCGCGCACGGTCTCGACGACTTCGAGGTCCATGCCCGCCACGAGATCCGAAACGCTGACCTTGTCCTCCTGCAGGAAGTGCCACTCGCCGTCGCCGTGGTAGGCCGTGACGAGGATCTTCTCGTCGACCGTGAGCGGTTCGATGGAGACGTTGCCCGCCAGATCCGTCACCACCAGGCGGTAGCGCTTGCGCGCCGCATCGTTGAACGTGACGATCACCGGCTCGTAGGGAGTGCGGATGTCGAGGCGATTGGTCTCGCGCACGGTGAGCCATTCGGTGGGTGCATCCCCGTCCCCGGCCTGCAGCTCGATCCTGGCGAGGTGGGATTCCGCGATCGCCCAATCGATGCGCACGTGCGGTTGGATCCCCCCCTGCAGCGCGACCTGCAGGTCCTCATCGTTGTCGTGCGCGATCTGCGTGATCTTGATGTCCATGCGCGCCATCGTGGTGGCGTCGCCGGCCGGAACCGGGCGCTTCGTGTCCACCGTCACCGGAAACTCGTAGTCGAGGACCGTGATGCGATACGTGCCGTCGGCGACGACGTTGCCGGCAGTGTCGCGCCCGTCCCATTCGACCGACGCGTCGATGCCGCTCACGGGATGGTTGCGCGTGAACACCCGCACGCGTCCGCCTTGCGCGTCGAAGACGCTGAATTCGAGGTTCGTCGGCTCCAGCACGCGATAGGAGAGCGTCGTGCCGTCCTTGACCCCGTCGCCGTTCGGCGAGATGTACTCGTTGGAGCGCTGCAGGCTGCTGATGACCGTGCCCGCGCCCCAATTGACGCTGCGTATCGCCTCGCGCCGGTTGCCCGCGAGATCCTGGACCGTGAGGCGGACGAGGTAGCGGCCCTGGAGCGGCGGCACCCACGAAGCGAGGTCCCCGCCGCGCACGGGGGATGTCGAGACCGGCGCGATCAACTGCCACACGCCCGGCGCGTCGACGTTGGCGTATTCGAGGGTGTAGCGCGAGAAGTTCGCATCCCACGCGGTGCCCACCAACCGGACGGCCGTTGTATTGCGGACCACGAGCAGGTCGGCGGTCAGGTTCCTCAGCGAGCGGGCCAGCAGCCAGCTCCCCGAGGTCGGGTCGAGGCATTGGCCCGGGTTGTCCGTGAGCGCGTTGTCGCCGTTGAACAGGAAGGCCCGGCCGAAGTCCAGGGATTCCTCGTTCCGGAACTCGAACTGGCCCAGCAGGACCACTCGCGCCGCGTCGCGAAGCGGGCGCGTGCCGTAGGGCGCGGACGTGGACAGCGCGAAGGTGAGGTTGTGCGGCTCTCCAGGCTGCCCCTCGGGGAGCACGACTCCGTGGCTGACGAGAAGCTCTCCACGGCCTTCCAGGCGTGCCATCGACAGCCGGACCGGGATATTGGCCTCGCCATAGGAGGTCACGCCGCCGGGTACCCGCAGGACCACTTCCGGATCGCCCGCCAGCACCGGAATGCGCTGGATGATCGCGTCGACGTTGCAGTCCGTGTTGGGGTTGCAGAAGGTGTCGTCACCGGAAGCGACGAAGATCTGGCTCGAATCGTCGCCCCAGGTGATTGCGTGCACGTGCCGGACGAGCGGCAACGCGATCGTCCGCTGGAGCACGCCGGCCGCATCGAAGACGAGGAGCGAGGTTGTCTCCGGGGGCATCGTGACGAGCGCGCGCGAGTCGGGCGACCACGTGAACTCCGTCCACTGGGGCGCGGTGGTCTGGACCGCATGACGAGCACCCGTCGCGACCTCGACGATCGCGAACGCATCGACGCTACGCACCAGCAGTCGAGTGCGATCGGGCGAGTACGAGATGAACGCGTCGCCGGTGGCCAGCAGTCGCGGCGGGCCGCCACCGACCGGCACCGTGATGATCGCCTGGCTCCCAAAGCGCGACGCGACGATCACCACCTCGGTGCCCGCCAGGTTGAACGTGACGAGCGTGACGCCCGTCGCCCCCGGGAACACGGATTCGAACGTCACGTCGTGCGCACCGGATCCATCGGCGTTGGCGATCCAGAGTTGCGCCGACAGGCCGATGGCACGAGCCAGTGCGAGTCGCGTGCCATCGGGGCTCGGCCGGGCATCGGTCCAGAACACCGCCGAGTCGTTGGCGGCGACCTGGCGCAGGTCGCCTCCGCGCGCATCGGTGCGGTAGATGCCGGCCGGCAAGTCTCCGGTGGAGGAGCTGCTGCTGCCGAATCGCGAATAGGCGTACGAGAGATCCGCCGTGAAGCGCGGCCACGACACCTCGTTGCTCACCTGGCAGTCGAGGCTCGAGATCGTCGCGTCCGGCGTACCCAATGCGTCCACGAGCGACGAGCGGTTCGTGTCGAGCACCACCGAGGCTTCGCCCACGACGACGCCCGCGGCGACGACCTGGATGCGATACGTGTCGTCGAACACCACGCTGCCCGTGTCGTTGCGGCCATCCCAGGACCAGCGGCCCGCCGAGGCATTCGCGAGCTCCGTGCCCGTGTAGTGGCGCACGACGGTGCCGGTCGACGACATCACCTGGATCGACAGGGCTTGTGCCGTGCCGACACGGAACGTGAAGTCGACGGTGTCCTGCGCTCCGTCGCCGTTCGGGGAGAAGTAGCGCGGCTGTACCGTGAAGTCGCCCGTCTGCACGCCGACGACCAGCTGCGCCTCGTTGTTCGTGCGCACGCGCTCGTTGATCGCCTGCAGCGGATCGACCTGCACGTAGAGGACCCGGTCGCCCGACGCCGCGGGGAACGTCCAGTTGAACGTGGCCGTCGCGGTGGCCTGCCCTTCCAGGACCGCGATGACCTGGTCACCGCCAACCTGCGTGCCGCCCGCCGCCGGGTTCCCGTCGAACACGCGCACCAGCACGTTGTTCGCGGCCTGCACGCCGAGGTTCTGCACCTTTACGGCGAGCGAGGCCGCGGCGCCCGGTTGCGGCAACGCCGGGGTCAGCGTGAGGTTGCCGGTCGAGATGGCAAGGTCCGGCAGCGAGCGCACCGGCACCACGATGAACGCCTTGTTGTCGGCGCGAACGACATCGCCGGGGATCGCGTTCGCGGGATCGACGACGACGAAGAGGACTTTCTGGTTCGCGTCGGGCACGGCGCTCCACGTGACGGTGGCGATGGCCCCCGTGCTCGGCGGCAGCGAAGCGACAACTTGCGTGTCGCCGATCTGCGTTCCGCCCGTGGCGGGATCGCCGTTGTAGAACGCGACCTGCACATTCGAAGCGGGCTGGTCGCCGAGGTTGCGGATGCGCGCCGTGAGGACGAGCGGCAGCCCCTCGAGCGCCGGGTTGGGCGTAGCGGTGATGTCCGGGAAGGAGATCGAGAGGCTGGGCCCGGTGTCCGACGCGACCGTGAAGGCGTGCGTGGCGACGTTGTTGGCCTTGTTGTTTTCGACGACCTCGTTCCCCTCGCCCGCCTGCACGCGATACGTATGCGCGCCGTTCTGCGTGACGCGGAACGTGACGGACTGCGTGACCTGCTGCCCCGGAAGGAGGCGGATCGTGTTCGTGGCTGCTTCGGCCGTGCCCACCGGCTGGTCCACCGAATGCCGCACCGTGAAGTCCGGCGTCGCGACCGTGCCCTTGTTGCGGATGCGCACCGAGAAGTTGACGTCCTCGCCGTTGCGGGGCGCGGGTTTGTCGCGCGAGATGTCCGCGGCGGTCACCTCGATGTCGATGCCGGCTTCCGTCGAGATCGTCGCGGTCGCCTCGTTGTTGTCCTTCGCGTTCTCGGCGACGGCATTGTCCGGATCGATCTGCACGGTGTAGGACGTGGTGCCCGCAGCCACGAGCGTGACCGGGAACGTCACCGGCCGCGTGGAGCGCCCGGTGAACGACGCGACCGTCGTCTCGCCGACCTTCACGCGCTGGGCCCCGGTTCCTTCCCACAGGACGACCTTCACGTTCGCCGCGTCGCCGAAGCCCGCGTTGGTGAGCAGCGCGCTCACTTGCAGCGGCGCCGGAAGTTGCGCGGGGCGCGCCGGCGAGAAGGTGATATCCGAGGCGGCAACGAGCAGGTCCGCTCCGGTCGCCGGCGGATCGACGGCATACGGGAGGATCGCCGTGTTGTCCGCGACACTCAGCTCCTGGGACAACCGGTCCGGATCGACCACGGCGTAGAGCGATACGGTGCCGGCCTTGCCGAAGGTGTTCCACGTGATCGGCACCACGGCGCTCAAGCCCGGAGCCAACGCGGGGATGTCGCCATCGGGACCGATCGCGACGCCGCCCGCGGAAGGATCGCCCACGGAGACTCGCAGTTTGCCGGCCGGCGTGGCCCGGTTGCCGGTGTTGCGGACCGTGACGGTTACGACAACGCGCTGGCCGTCGCTCGCGCGTCCCGGCGTCGCGGTGAATCCGACGATCGCCCAGTTCAGCGCATCAGCGCGCGCGAGCACGTTCACCGCAAGCGCCGTCGAATAGACGCTGCCGGCCCAGCTTCCGTCGACGCGCTGGCTGGAGGCCAGGTACGTCATGGCGTCGCCCAGGCGGATGCCGGCGCTTGCGTTGGTCGCCATCAGCGCCGCCACGACGTTGCCCGTGTCGTGGATGGAGCTCGGGCTGTCGCCGAAGCCGCCATCGGTGTTCTGGCGCGAGGCGAGGAAGGCGCGGCCGCGGTCGATCGCCTGGACCGCCGCCACGTCCACATCCGGTTGCAGCGCGACGAGGACATGCGCGGAGGTCGCCGAGCGGCTGGCGCCTCCCGAGACGTTACCCCAGCCCCCATCGGTGTTCTGGTTGGCGCGCAGGTAAGTGAATCCGTTTGCGGCAACCGCATCCAGCGGCTGAGCCCGGCGCATCAGGGCCTGGAGCGCCAGCGCCGTGTCGAGCGGGTTGCTGCCGTAGCCGGCGGCCGAGCCCCAACCGCCATCCGGGTTCTGGGCCGCGAGCAGCTCGGTGGGCGCGGCGATCGTGACGCGGGCCACTTGCGCCAGCGTGTTCGTCTTGCGCGCGAGGAAATCGACACTCGAAGTCGTGCGGGCCGAAAGCCACCCGGCGCCCAGCGCGATTCCGGCGAAGCCCGAATCGACATCGCTCAGCGTGCTCAGCGCGACGGCGCTGTCGCGCATGGCGGTCGGCGCGGTATCCGACCACGAGCCATCGGCCAGGGACTGCTTCTGGCGAAGCCACGTGATGCCCTGCTGCACGTTGACCGTTGGGGCCGGCAGGCTGACGGACGGGGGCAACGTGGCGGGCGTACCGGGCGCGAGCGTGAGTGCCGGTTCGACGAAGACGTTGAGGTTGCCCACGCCGCCGGTGAGCGCGCTGAATCGCGTGGCGAGGGCGCGGCGCATCTGGTCCATCGCCGCCAGCTCGGTGATCGTGGCCTGCTGCCCGGGCCGCACGGCGTAGATGAACGCAAGGCGGAAGTCCTTCTGGGCCAGGCCGGCTTCGGGGATGCGGGGACCTTCCACCGCGATGATGTCCTCGACGGTGACGATGCGCTTCGTGCCCGTGACGGTCGCTCCGAGCAAGGGGAGCTGCGTCGGGTCGACGCCCGGCGCATCGATCACGAAGAACGGCGGCACGTCCTCGCGCCGCTTCAATCCCATGAGATACAGGTCGAGCGCGCTGTACGCGTCGCGGACGGCCACCGACGTGAACGTGCCGTCGCCGTTATCTCGCCAGCGCGACCCGTACATCACGGAGCCGTTGGTCTCGAGCAGGTACGACCAGTGGCTGGCGTCCCGTCCGAGCAGTCCCGTGCTGGTCGAGCCGTCGGCCTTGCGGTACTTCACGTACGAGCCGAACTGGTGCATGAACTCGTGCGAGAACACCATCAGTCCCTGCTCGAAATCCCGCGACATCGAATCCGTCGAGTACTGCGTGAGCAGGGCCATGTCGATCATGCCCTGCAGGCGGCCGGCGCTCCCATAGAAGGACGAGTTGTCGAACAGGTCGCGTCCGATGCCCATCACTTGATTGCGGACCGGATGGTGGAAGGCGAGCGCCTCGCCCGTCTGGATCGGAAACCCCGTGAAGACCACGAGCATGTCGTAGGCATCCGGGTGCGTGCGGAGGAACTCGCGCGCGAGAACCTGGCGGGCTCCAACGTTGAACGCGCCTCCGGCCAGGGACGCATCGTAGTTGCCCGTGAGCTCGATGATCGCGACGTCGCCCTGGTCGCGCACGAACGTCGCCGTGTTGTCCTCGCCCGCCTTGGCCGCGCCGCTCTTTGCGGGCGCGTTCAGCACCGGCGGCGTGCTCGCTTCGGCGAAGTGCGGGAATACGAGCAGCGCGAGCCACGCCGCGGCTGCGAATCGGGCGAGGCGTGCGCGGACCGTCATCGCTGCGGCCCGCCGACGATCTGGGTTTCCGGAGTCACATATCGCGCGCGGCCGCCGGGCGGCGTGCTGGTGACCGCGACGGCCGAGGGCTCGCCGACCGTGAGCCAATACCGCGTCGCAAGAACGCTCGCGTTACCGGCGAGCGAGAACTCGACGCGGTCCTCGTAGATGCGCGTCAACCGATAGTCGCGTTCGGGCGTGAAATCACCGGAGCGCATCGGGGCGTATTCGCCCGACGCACGGCGCACGATGGCGATCCCCGCTCCCGCATCGATGGATGCGAGCGTCACGCCCTGCAGCGAGGGCGGCAACGGGTTCGCCTGGCCCCACGCAAGCGGAGCGGCGAGCAGTGCGGCCAGGAGCGCGGCGAGGAATCTCGCCGACGGCAGCGTGAACGCAGGGCGTGCGCGAAACGACAGGATGGAGCCCTCCCCGGACTCGTCTCTCTGTGCGGATGGGATTCTTGTTTGTTTTTTCTTCTGAGACGCGCCGGAAGATAGCACAGGACCTTGAAAGCCGGGCGTCAGAAATTCACGTTTATCTCCAGAGCGATTTTGGTTAGGACCGCCGTTACCATTTAAATGGCAGACAACTTCGCGCGAAAGGCGCACGCGCCCGCGCGGGCCGCTTCGGGGAAGTTGTTTCGTCGATCAGGGACTTAGGTACGCGTGGCGCGAAATCGCCTGTGTAAGACGGCCGGGCGTCAACGATTACCGCATCGGCGCGACAAACGTCTCGCCATATCACCGCGGCCTTATGCAGGTGCGCTGGGCGAAGCTTCGCTCTCCCACCCGGTCGGGTGGGGCCTCTGCCGCGCACCGGTGCCACGCTTTTCTTCCCATAAAAACGATCAGGGAGAAGCTCATGGCTGAGCACGGAAAGGCGGTCCCGAACAATTCTTTCGACTTCGTGGGCGTGCTTGTCGGAAACACGACGGCCGGTTGGCTCACGGGCGGCCCGTCACCCATGCAGTGGTTTCCTTACGCGGGTGCCGGGATCGAGAACGGCGTCCTCTACTACATCAAGGAAGAGTACAGCGGCATCACCTACATCCCGGACAACGACTACGTGGTCACGCTCCCCGAGTGGGCGGCCTGGACGACGCTCACGCCAGAATCGCTCGTGCTCACGATCTACGTGCCCGGGGGCAAAGGCCGTCGAGGCTCGTCGCCCCGCGAAGTCCGCTTCAAGCGGCAGGGCTGAATCGCGAAGGGACGGCAGCCCTAACGGGCGCCGTCCAGCCTGAACGCCCTGGGATCGATCTCCGCGGCCATCACGTCGAGCCAACCCTCGGCCGCTTCCTCCACCATGTCGAGCACGGTCTCGAATCCCTCCGGGCCGCCGTAGTAAGGGTCGGGCACGTCCTCGCCCTTCCACGACTTGCTCATCTCGAGATAGAGGCCGATCTTCGCGCGCGAGCCCTTGGGGGCCAGCGCCTTCAGGATGCGCAGGTGCGAGCGATCCATCGCGAGGATGTAGTCGTATTTCTCGAAGTGCTCTTCCGAGACCTGTTGCGCCCGTTGTGCGCTCAGGTCGTAGCCGCGCTTGATGGCATGGCGCATCGAGCGAGCATCCGGCGCATCACCGATGTGATAGTCGTGCGTCCCCGCCGAAGCGACGTGCACCGCCTTGTCGAGACCTCGCTCCTTCGCCTTGGCGCGAAGCACGCCCTCGCCCGTGGGCGAGCGGCAGATGTTTCCCGTGCAGACGACCAGCACACTCACACCCATTCAACGGCTCCTAGCTCAGCGTCTCGTACGTGCGGTGAATCCAGTAGACCTGGTACGCAAGGTTGCCACCGGCGAACACCCGATGGAACGTCTCGTTGCGGACGAAAGCCGCGGTGATGCACAGGCCGATGTAGGCAACATTGCGGATCGGGAACTCGATGCCGAGCTCCAGGAGCCTTCCCTGTCCCTTGATCGCGGCGTCGACGAAATCCAGCAGGAACGTGAACGCGAGCAGGCCGAAGAACCAGCGGCGGCGCGAGTGGAAGTAGCCCTCGTAGCCGTCGTATTCGTCCACGTTGTCCGGGAAGAGCAGTGCGCAGAGCGCGAAGAACATCACCGCGTAGTAGACGACGAAGGCGTAGGTGGCGAAGTGCCAGCCGTGCAGGTGCGAGAGGCGGAATTCCCACCACCAGAAGTGCACAAGCATGAGCAGCATCGAGGCCGACCAGGCGAGGTGCACGCCGTACGTCTTCGCACGCGTGGGGTGCTGCACGAAGCCGACCAGGCCGGTGAGCAGCTTGGCGATGCCCAGGCTCACGACCATGCCGACGAGCACCCGGACGTGAACGAAGAGATCCGCGTCCAACGCAGGCCCCCTATCCTTCCCCGCCCACCATCATCAGGCGGTCGCGCAGGCGGCGGAGCTCGTCTCGCATCTGGGCCGCGCGCTCGAACTCGAGGTTGCGCGCCGCCTCGAGCATCTCCTTCTCGAGCGTGCGGATGCGCTTGTCGAGCTGCTTCTCGCCGAGGGACTCGACCTTCTCGTCCTCGCGGGCGAGCGCCCTCGCCTCCTTCGCATCGCGCGCGTCCTCGGAGCTGTAGACGCCGTCGATGAGGTCCTTGATGCGCTTCGAGATGCCCTTGGGCTCGATGCCGTGCTCGAGGTTGAAGGCCACCTGCTTCGCGCGCCGGCGATCCGTCTCGCCGATGGCGAGCTTCATCGAGTCCGTCATGTTGTCGGCGTAGAGGATCGCCCTGCCGTTGATGTGGCGCGCGGCGCGGCCGATGGTCTGGATGAGCGAGCGGCCGGAGCGCAGGAACCCTTCCTTGTCCGCATCGAGGATCGCCACCAGCGACACTTCGGGAAGATCCAGGCCCTCGCGCAGCAGGTTGATGCCCACCAGCACGTCGAACATGCCCTTGCGAAGGTCGCGGATGATCTCCACCCGTTCCACGGTATCCACGTCCGAGTGCAGGTAGCGCACCTTCACGCCGTGCTCGCCGAGATAATCGGTGAGGTCCTCGGCCATGCGCTTGGTGAGCGTGGTGACCAGCACGCGCTCGTTCACCGCGACTCGCTTGGTGATCTCCGACAGCAGGTCATCGACCTGCGACGAGGCCGGCCGCACCTCGACCGTGGGATCGACGAGTCCGGTCGGGCGAACCACCTGCTCGACCACTTGCCCGGCATGCGTCTTCTCGTAGTCGGCGGGCGTCGCGGAGACGAAGACTGCTTGTTTGACCTGCCGCTCGAACTCCTCGAACTTGAGCGGGCGGTTGTCCAGGGCCGACGGCAGGCGGAAGCCGTAGTCCACCAGCGTCGTCTTCCGCGCGCGGTCGCCGTTGAACATGCCGCCGATCTGCGGAATGGTCACGTGGCTCTCGTCGATAACGACGAGCGCGTTGTGCGGCAGGTAGTCGATCAGCGTGGGCGGTGGCTCGCCGGGCGCACGGCCGGACAGGTGGCGCGTGTAGTTCTCGATGCCCTTGCAGAACCCGAGCTCGTTCATCATCTCGAGGTCGAAGTGCGTGCGCTGCTGCAGGCGCTGGAGCTCGAGGAGCTTTCCCTCCTGCTGGAACTGGTCCAGCCGCTCGCGAAGCTCCGCCTTGATGGTCTCGATGGCGCGCAGCACGGTATCGCGCGGCGTCACGTAGTGGCTCTTGGCGTAGAGCGTGAAGCGCGGAATCTTGTGCAGCAACTCGCCGGTGAGCGGATCGAAGAGCGTCAGGGATTCGACCACGTCATCGAAGAGCTGGATGCGAAGTGCGGTCTCGCCGTGTTCCGCGGGGAAGACGTCGATCGTGTCCCCGCGCACGCGGAAGACGCCGCGGCGGAAGTCGATGTCGTTCCTCTGGTACTGCATGCCGGCCAGGCGCCCCAGCAACTGCCTCTGGGGAATCGGGTCCTTCTCGCGCAGCAGCAGGCGCATGTCCTGGTAGTCCGACGGGTCGCCGATACCGTAGATGCAGGACACCGTCGCCACGATCACGACGTCGTTCTTCTCGAGCAGGCTCTTGGTGGCCGACAGGCGCATCTGCTCGATGTGCTCGTTGATCGAGGAGTCCTTCTCGATATAGAGGTCGCGCGAGGGCACGTACGCCTCGGGCTGGTAGTAGTCGTAGTACGAGACGAAGTACTCCACCGAGTTCTCGGGGAAGAATTCGCGGAACTCGGAGTAGAGCTGTGCCGCCAGCGTCTTGTTCGGGGCGATCACCAGCGCGGGCCGCCCCGTCTGGGCGATCACGTTGGCCATCGTGTAGGTCTTGCCCGAGCCCGTGACGCCGAGCAGCGTCTGGTAGGCAAGGCCGTCGCCGAGGCCCTCGACCAGCTTTGCGATGGCCTGGGGTTGGTCGCCGGCGGGAAGAAACGGGCGGTGCAGCCGGAAGGGGCTGTTGGGGAAGGTGGCGACGTCCATCTTTTGCGAGGCAAAAACGACCATTGTACGGGTTGGACCCCTCCTTTTCGTGACCTAGTTGGCGGAGCGGAGGAATGGCACCCGGTGTACGCACCGCGTAGCTTTGCTGCACTGCATCAACGGCGTAAAATAGCCCTGAAAAGACGTACCCCGCCCGCCCTCCCGGAGAACTTTCGATGTCGTTCATCGCCCAGCGCCTCAAGGCCATCAAGCCGTCCCCCACCCTCGCCATTACCGCCAAGGCTGCCAAGCTGAAATCGGAGGGCAAGGACATCATCGGCCTCGGTGCCGGCGAGCCGGACTTCGACACGCCCCAGTTCATCAAGGACGCGGCCATCGCCGCCATGAACAAGGGCTTCACCAAGTACACGCCGGCCGGCGGCACGTCCTCGCTGAAGAAGGCCATCATCGCCAAGTACAAGCGCGACAACGGCCTGGACTACACCGAGAAGCAGATCCTCGTCTCCGTCGGCGGCAAGCAGAGCTGCTTCAACCTCTGCATGGCGCTGCTGGACAAGGGCGACGAGGTCATCATCCCCGCCCCCTATTGGGTCTCGTACCCCGACATGGCGATGATGGCCGACGCGACGCCGGTCTTCATCCAGGCCGGCATCGAGCAGGGCTTCCGCATCACCGCGGCGCAGCTCGAGCGCGCCATCACGCCGAAGACGCGGCTCCTGTTCCTGAACAGCCCGTCCAATCCGAGCGGCGCCATCTACGCCAAGGCCGATCTCGTGGCGCTCGGCGAAGTGCTCCGCAAGCACCCGCGCATCGTGATCGCCACGGACGACATGTACGAGCACATCCTGCTCGACGGCTCGAAGTTCGTGAACATCCTCGACGCCTGCCCCGACCTCTTCAACCGCACCGTCGTGCTGAACGGCGTCTCCAAGGCGTACTCGATGACCGGCTGGCGCATCGGCTACTGCGGCGGTCCGGAGGAGCTCATCTGGGCGATGGAGAACGTGCAGTCGCATTCGACCTCCAACCCCTCCTCCATCTCGCAGTACGCGGCCGAAGCGGCGCTGAACGGCGACCAGGGCTGCATCGACCCGATGGTTGTCGCCTTCAAGGAGCGCGGCAAGTTCATCTCCGAGGCCCTCAATGCGATCCCGGGCGTGAAGTGCCTGAAGCCCCAGGGCGCGTTCTACGTGTTCCCGGATCTTCGCGAAGCCATCGCGCGCCTGCATGCGGACGGCAAGCTGAAGTCGCCGACGGATGCCGCGCTGACGGAGTACCTGATGGAGCAGGAGAAGGCCGTCGCTGTCGTGCCGGGCTCCGCCTTCGGCATGGAAGGTTACGTCCGCATCAGCTACGCCACGTCGATGGACAACCTCAAGAAGGCCGCCGAGCGCATGAGCAAGGCGCTCACGCCGGCGACGGTGCCCGCCTGAACGGCGAGCGTTCGATGAGCAACAGGACGGCGCCGCGAGGCGCCGTTTTGCTATTCGCCGCTTTCCTGGGGATGGCAGGTCCCGCCATGGCCGAGAAACTCGCGCTCACCTTCGACGACCTTCCGCTCAACGGCGCGCTGCCGGCGGGTGCGACCAAGACCGCCATCACGCAGGAGACCGTCGCGGTCCTGAAGCGCTTCAAGGTCCCGCCCTCCTACGGCTTCGTGAACGCCCGCAAGCTCGAGGGCGATCCGGATGGAGCGTCGGCGCTGCGTGCGTGGGTCGACGCGGGCCATCCCGTCGGCAACCATGCGTACTCGCACATGGATCTCCACCAGAACACGGTCGAGGCCTTCACGCGCGACATCCTGCAGAACGAGCCCGCGTTGATGCTGCTGTCCACGCGCGATGTGAATGCATGGCGCTGGTTCCGCTATCCGTATCTCCGTGAAGGCGACACGCTCGAGAAGCGCCGCGCCGTGCGCGCCTTCCTCGAGAAGAGCCGCTACCGCATCGCGCAGACGACACTCGACCACGAGGACTACCTCTGGAACACCGCCTACGCGCGCTGCCTCGATCGCAAGGACACGGCCGCGATCGCGTGGCTGCGTGAGAGCTACCTCGAGATGGCCGCCGCCTACATCAAGGGCGGGCGCGAGACGGCGAAGCTGGCCTTCGGCCGCGAGATCTCACATGTGTTCCTGTTGCACCTCGGGGCCTTCAGCCCCGTGATCCTTCCCGATCTGCTGGCACTGATCGAGAAGGAAGGCTTCCAGCTCACCACGCTCGAGGACGCGCAGTCCGATCCGGTCTACGCGGTCGATCCGGACGTGACGCCGAAATGGGGTGGAACGCACACCGAGCTGGTGATGCAGTCGCGCGCGCTCAAGTACGACGGCTATCCCAAGAAGCCGCGCGAGAAGCTCGGGACGATCTGCGCGGCGCCCTAAACGTGCGTGCTCAGCAGTCGCATGACCTGCGAAACACATCAAGAAAAAACGGCGCTTCAAGGCGCCGTTTTTTCTCTCCGATTGGTACCCGGGGTCGGATTCGAACCGACATGCCTCGCGGCGGAGCATTTTAAGTGCTCTGTGTATAGCCAATTCCACCACCCGGGCAAGTCACAACAATAACTCAGGATGGGGAGAAATTCCGGCCTCACGCTTAAGCCGGTCCGACCTCAACCATCCGCGCACAGTGCCGTCAGAAACGCGTCGCTCCTTCGCATAAATGCGAATGCTTCCGCACCGCGCGATTCCACGTTTTATTTCGTCCAGGGTTGGAATGTAGTCGTAGGAAATGTTTCTCGCCTTGTACGTCGGCGTTTGAGCGTGGCAATTAGGGCAAAGCAGCCTGAGATTTGTCAGGGCATTGTTCGAGTGGTCACCGTCGATGTGATCCAGCTCCAGGTGAATGGGCCGACCCAGCCAAGATCGTAGACCGCACGAACGACAGATCGGCTTGAAATACCCTTCCGCCAATAGCCTGCGTCGAAGCTTGTTACTTTGACACTGACTTCCTCGCCTCAGCAATGCAGTGAGGGGGATGGTTGGCGTCATGTTCCCTTTGCAGCCGCGTCTGTGGGCCTGCCCCGTCCAGTGCGAAACGTCCAACTTAAGCGCTGCGACGTGTCTCATGACCGAACCGTAGTTCCCACCAGTCGCGCGTATCCCCAAAGCGCGAAGTGTTCCTGCCACGGACCGATTGTTCGCGACGGCTATTCGCAACGCATCATCTGTCCAGCGCCTTCTTCTTCCCAATTGCTGATTCCAAGCTTCGTGCGACGTGAATATTGTCTCAAGAACCCAAGCAATAATTTGTGCAGGCATCAGATTGTGGATAAGCGAAATCTGACTCTATCTACTTGAGATTCTGCAGCGATGCTTGACCGATTCTCGTGTGCAATGGCGCCTCGACCCACAACCGAGGAAATCCATGAGACCCGAACCGATCACGCTTGCCCTCGCGTGCGCCGCCGCGCTCGCCTTCGCTTCCCCCGTCATCGCCGCCGACAAGAACGCGCCGTCCAACGACTCGACGTGCATCGCCACGGCGAGCTCGCTGGAAGGCGAAGAGAAGGACAAGGCCCTGGCCGCGTGCCCGAAGCCGCATTCGCAGCAGGAAAAGATGAAGTACTGCAACGCCAGTGCGCGGGTGAAGGACCTGCACGGCGACGAGCGCCGCTCCTTCATGAGCACGTGCCTGAAGGGCTGACGCGTGCCGCTTGGGCCGGGCGGTTGGTGAACCGTCCGGCCCCGGGCGTGACGGCCGCCGGGGGCGCCTACCTCGCGGCCGTCGCGATCCGCCGACCGACGAACACGAAGGCGACTCCGGTGACGTACATCAGCACGCCGTAGATCGCGCCCGGCAGCATCATCTCCTCGTTCTTCAGCAGCGTGGCGCCGATCACGATCGCGAGCGCGGCGTTCTGCACGGACGATTCGATCGCGACCGTGATCGCCTGGTCGCGAGGCACCTTCGCGAGGCGGGACAATCCATATCCCGCGGCCAGCATGGTGAGGTTGATGGCGAAGACCATCGGAGCGAAGGTCGCCGTGTGCTGCTGGAAGAGCGCGAAGTTGCGGGCGATGCCCGCCAGCACGATCGCCACGAAGACGACCGCCGAGACGACGCCCAACCGCGCCTGCCAACGCTGCGCGAACGCGGGCCACTTCGCGCGGACGGCCATGCCCGCGATCACCGGCACGCCCATCACGACGAAGATCTGGCCCATCGTGGCGCCCGCGGGGAAGGCCACGCCCTGCTCCCCGCCCATGAAGTACGAGATCGCGAACGACACGATCAGCGGCACCGTGACGATCGAAACCAGCCCCGCGAAGGCCGTGAAGGAAAGCGCCAGCGCGACGTCACCCCGGGCGAAGTACGTGAGCAGGTTGGACGTCGTGCCCGTCGGGCAAGCCGCGACGATCAAGAAGCCGACGGCCAGGGCGCCGGTCACGCCGAAGGCCTTCACCACCGCGAAGCCCACGAGCGGCAGCAGCACGAAATGGCACACCGTACCCACGAGGAAAGCGCGCGGATGCGCGAACACGCGACGGAAGTCGGCCAACGCGAGGCCGATTCCCAGCGTGAACATGATGAACATCAAGCCCGCGGGGAGCGCGGCCTGCGAGACCCAATCACCTGGCATCGCCGGATAGTACGGGAAACCCCTGGGGCCGGGCTCCACTTGCGGGGAGCCCGGCCCAGGGTGTGTGAACGCTAGAGGCTCAGCGCGGCGATCGCCTGCAGGCCCTGCGTGATGTTGGCGCGCGCGGCGCCTTCGACGGCGAGCTTGAGGCGCGTCACGCCGACCAGCGAGTCACCCATGCTGGCGGTGTGCGACGACTGGATGGACTTGCGCATCGCGACGGACTTGTCGCTCGCCTTCACGAGCACCCAGCCCGCCTCGAGGTTGACCGTGAAGCTGGCACCGAACGAGGGCTTGCTGAGCTGCGTCACGGTGACCGTGAGCTCGTAGTCGCCGCCCTTGCCCTG
Source organism: Usitatibacter rugosus (assembly GCF_013003965.1). Lineage (NCBI taxonomy): Bacteria > Pseudomonadati > Pseudomonadota > Betaproteobacteria > Nitrosomonadales > Usitatibacteraceae > Usitatibacter > Usitatibacter rugosus. The sequence continues at coordinate 2,378,846 of NZ_CP053069.1, forward strand.
CACGATGGACTTGAACAGGCCCGAGCTGGTGACGGCGCTCTCGATCGCGGCCTTGAGGTCGGCATCCGAGATGTTCGAGCTGTCCATCGCGCCCGTCTCCGAGCCGCCCTTGGCTTCGACGGTGAGGGTGAGCGGGAATTTCTTCGCGACGGTGACGGGCGGCGGAGCCATCGATTCCCGGCTGGCGGGCGAGGCACAACCGGCGAGGACGGCGGCAACGGCGAGGATCGTGGCGACTGCGAAGCGACGGGTGAGTGCGTTGTTCATTTTGTCTTCCCTTTGTTATAGATGTTGTCGACCACCTCATCCACCATCTCCTTGGGGGTTTTGCGGGTGAGCGAGGTGTGGTACGAGTTTCCCGTTGCGAGGGGAAAATCGGTCTTCGGATCGCGCACCGTGACGGTGAGCTCGAGCATGTACATCGTGATGTCCCACATCCACTTGTCGGTGTAGGTCACGATGGCGTCCACGCCCTCGACCTTGCCGGGTCCGGTGGACACGGTGAGGCCGCGGGAGCGGAACTTGTCCGCGATCAGGTTGTTGATGCCCCTTTCGTCCGGAGCCAGTTTGCTCACGTGGACGGTTTTCAGCTTGTCGAGATCCGCCGTCGCGTCGACCTGGGCGGTCGCGCGGTTGACGGCACATCCCGGGACAAGCGCGGCGACCGCGAGGATCGCCAACAGCTTCCCGATGTTATTCACTTCATCTCCCTGGTTTGTTTTCTGGTTGTGCGCTGTAAAGCGGCGCCAGAATATCAGGGGATGAACAAAATTCCACCCCAACAATTCACGCGATTCGATACGCCGGATTACGTATTCGGCAGGCCTCCGGCCCCGGTCCGGCCGATCACGGCGAGAAATTCCCGGCGGGTCGACGGATCATCGCGGAAGGCGCCGACCATGCGGCTCGTGACCAGCCCCACGCCGGGCTTGTGGACACCGCGCGTGGTCATGCACTGGTGCGCGGCTTCGATCACCACGGCCACGCCCTTGGGATGGAGCACCTCCTGCAGGGTGTCGGCGATCTGCACGGTCATCTTCTCCTGTACCTGCAGGCGCCGGGCGTAGACCTCGACCAGGCGGGCGAGCTTCGAGATGCCGATCACGCGCTTGTTCGGCAGGTACCCCACGTGGGCCTTGCCGATGATCGGGACCATGTGGTGCTCGCAGTGGCTCTCGAAGCGGATGTCGTTCATCACGATCATCTCGTCGTAGCCCTCCACTTCGGAGAAGGTCTTGGCGAGGATTTCGCGGGGATCCTGCGCGTAGCCGGCGAAGAACTCCTCGTAGGCGCGGACGACGCGCGACGGCGTCTCCAGGAGGCCCTCCCGATCGGGGTCGTCTCCCGCCCACAGGATCATCGTTCGAACGGCCGCTTCGGCCTCCTCCCGCGTGGGACGCTCCACGTTCCGGACCTTCTTCTTCGTCGCAGCCATTCGTCGCTCCCCGATCAGGTAGTGGAAATCATATGCGATTAGAATGGTGTCGAACCCCATCCGTTTCCCCCAGGGAGTAATAAAAATGACTGATAAACATGGCGCCGCAGGCGGCCTGCGAGGCATCGACCTCCTGCGCTCGCCCGAATACAACAAAGGCACGGCCTTCTCGGACGCGGAGCGCGATGCCCTCGGCATCCGCGGCCTGCTGCCCCCGTACGTCTGCACCCAGGACCAGCAGATGGACCGCGTGCTGGCGAGCTTCCGCCGCAAGACCGACGACCTCGAGAAGTTCATCAACCTCGCGGCGCTCCACGACCGCAACGAGACCCTCTTTTTCCGGCTCCTCGTCGACCATCCGGACGAGATGACGCCGATCGTCTACACGCCCACCGTCGGCCTCGCCTGCCAGAAGTTCGGCCACATCTTCCAGCGCCCGCGCGGCCTCTACGTGACGGCGAAGGACAAGGGCAACATCAAGAAGGTCCTGCAGAACTGGCCGGAGAAAAAGGTCTCGATCATCGTCGTCACGGACGGCGAGCGCATCCTCGGCCTGGGCGACCTCGGCGCCAGCGGCATGGGCATTCCCGTCGGCAAGCTGGCGCTCTACACGGCCTGTGCTGGCGTGCATCCCTCGGAGTGCCTGCCGGTCGTGCTGGACGTCGGCACCAACAACGAGGCCTTCCTGAACGATCCGCTCTACATCGGGTTGCACCAGAAGCGCCTCACGGGCGACGACTACTACGGCCTCATCGAGGAATTCGTGACCGCCGCGATGGAAGTCTTCCCCGGCCTCATGATCCAGTTCGAGGACTTCGCGAACCACAGCGCGTTCAAGGTGCTGCAGAAGTACATCGACCGCCTGCCCACGTTCAACGACGACATCCAGGGCACGGCCGCGGTCTCGCTGGCCGGGCTGTTCACGGCGCTGCGCGTTACCGGCCAGAAGATGTCCGAGCAGATGATCGTGTTCCAGGGCGCCGGTAGCGCCGCCACCGGCATCGCGAAGCTTGCGGTGCTGGCGATGATGCAAGACGGCCTCTCCGAAGCGGATGCGCGCAAGCGCTGCTGGCTGGTCGATTCCAAGGGCCTCGTCGTCAAGGGCCGCGCGGACGTCGCCGGTGAGAAGGTGCCCTTCGCCCACGAGCACGCGGAGGTCAAGACACTCGCCGAAGCGGTGAGGGTCCTCAAGCCCACGGCCATCATCGGCGTGGCGGCACAACCCGGAGCCTTCAGCGAGGAAGTCGTGCGCACGATGGCCGCGAACAACAAGCGCCCCATCATCTTCGCGCTGTCGAACCCGACTTCGAAGTGCGAGTGCACGGCGGAGCAGGCGTACAAGTGGACGGATGGCCGCGCCCTCTTCGCCTCGGGCTCGCCGTTCGACCCCGTCACCCTGAACGGCAAGACGTACGTGCCGCGCCAGGGCAACAACTCGTACATCTTCCCCGGCGTGGGCATGGGTGTCATCGCGTCGCACTCCTCGCGCATCACCGAGGAGATGTTCATGCAATCGGCCAAGTCGCTCGCGGAGCTGGTCACGCAAGCCGACCTGGACCAGGGCTCGCTCTACCCGCCGCTGAAGACCGTGCGCGACGTCTCGTCCCACATCGCAGCGGCCATCGCGAAAGTGGCCTGGGACCGCGGCCTCACGAAGGACCCGCGTCCCGCGGACATCCTGGCGTTCATCAAGTCGAAGATGTACGACCCGCGGTACCCGGACTACACGAAGGGCTGACGCTGGGCTTTTCGGGCATGTTCCGCGACGAGGTCGGGTACGCGGCGCTGGTCGCGCTCGTGCTCGGCCTCGGGCTGCTCGCGCTCCGCCCCGCGGACCGCGCGAGCGTGCGCAACCACCTGGTGGTGCTGGTTCTCGCCGCGATCTGCGAGGTGGGTGGCCATGCGCTCGAAGGCAGCGCCGTGGGCCGCGTCGGCGGCTGGGTGGCCGATGCCGCGGCCATCCTCGTGGGCTTCATCGTCCTTCGCCTCGCGGCGATGTTCCTCTTCCGCGTGCTGCTGCCGGTGCTGCGCTTCGAGACGCCGCGCATCATCGAGGACCTCGCGGTCTCCGCGCTCTTCGCCGCCTGGGCGTTGATGTGGTTCCGCCTCGCGGGCGTGGACGTGGGAAGCCTGCTCGCCACCTCCGCGGTCATCACGGCGGTGCTCGCGTTCGCGATGAAGGACACGCTCGGCAACGTGCTGGGCGGCGTGGTCCTGCAGCTGGACGAATCCATCCGCGTCGGCGACTGGGTGAAGGTGGACGACGTGTCGGGCCGAGTCGTCGAGATCCGCTGGCGGCACACGGCCATCGAGACGCGAAACCGCGAGACCGTCGTCGTCCCCAACGGATGGCTCATGGCCAACCGCTTCACGGTCATCGGGTCTCGATCGGATCCCAAGCCCGTCTGGCGCCGCTGGGTGCGCGTGAACGTGGACCTCTCCGCGTCGCCCACGGCGGTGTGCGCGGCGCTCGAGCGTTCGGTGCGCGATGCGGAGATCCCCAACGTCGCCCGCGAGCCGGCCGCGAACGCCGTGCTGCTGGAGATCGGCGCGCGCTACGGCACGTACGCGTTGCGCTACTACCTCACCAACCCGCAGGTGGACGATCCCACGGATTCCGCCGTACGCGCGCACGTCCTCGCCTCGCTCGAGAGGAAGGGCATGAAGATCGGCGTGCCCTACCAGGAAGAGCTGCAGATCCGCGACAACGAGGCGCACCGCACGCAGGCCGCGACGAAGGAGCGCGAGCGCAACAACCGCGTGCTGGCGCATTGCGAGATGTTCGGCACGCTCACCGAGGCCGAGCGCGACCAGCTCGCCTCCCGCCTCGTGCACGCGCCCTTCGTGAAGGGCGACACGATCACGCGCCAGGGCGACGTCGCGCACTGGCTCTACATCCTCGATGCGGGCCGGGCTGAAGTGCTGCTGGAGACGCCCAGCGGCCGCCGGCCGCTGGCCACCCTGCTATCGGGCAGCGTCTTCGGCGAGATGGGGCTGCTCACGGGCGAGCCGCGGCGCGCCACCGTGGTCGCGCAAACGGACGTGGATTGCTACCGCCTCGACAAGTCCGGGCTCGAGGCGATCCTTCGAGCGCGCACCGATATCGCCGGCGAGATCTCGCGCATCCTCGCCTCGCGGGAGGCGGACCTCGTCACCGCGATCGCCGAGCGCACCAACGGAACGCCCCACGCCTCGACCTCCGACGCGATCCTCGGGCGCATCCGCAACTTCTTCGGCCTCGAGAAGGCCTAGAGCTCTCCGACGGAGACGGTCGCGCGCCGCACTCCCGTGATCTCGACGCCCGCGAGCGCCCAGCCGTGGCCTCGCTCACGCATGCGGTTGAAGCGGAACTCGTAGGTGTCGCCGTCCACGAGGGCCTCGAAGGGGCCCGCGTCGCGGTAGAGCCGATCGGGAATGAGATAGGCATCGTGCCGTCCGCTGCCGTCGGTTCCCGGCACGTAAAGCACGTCGATGGCGCCCGGGACTTCGTGTCCTGACGGCCGCGAGATCGACACCCTCCGCGCCGCCTGGGTGACGATCGATACGCCGATCTCCGTCCGGCCTCCCTCCGCCGCGGGCACGCTGCGAACCACGCGGCCCACGATCAGGGGATCGGCCGCGGAGCGGCGGATGCCCACGAGGTCGCCCACGGAAATCTCGCCGCAATCGCCGAGCCTCCACGAGGCGCCCAGCCCGGTGTCGCTCACATCGACCCACCGGATGCTCCGCTCGGCCGAAAGAAACTGCGCGACGTCCCCGAAGCCTCGCGCCATGATCTCGGCGAGCCCGACGAAGGCCTCGGCTTCGAAGCCCGCGGCACGCCGCTCGGCTCGGGGCGTGAGCACGGAGCGCGAATCGAGCAGGCCCTGGCGCACCACGTCCAGCACGGCGACGTGCTCCTCGATGCCGAACTCGGCCGTGAAGCCCTCCGAAGGAATGATCCGGCCGGCGTGGAACTCCTTCAGGGCGCTTCGGTACGCGGCCTCGATCGGCTCCGGCGGGAGATAGAGCGAGAGCTCCGCGCCGAGATGGCGTGGCCCGCGGCGAAGGCCGTCGCCCGAATCGAGGTCGGCTCGCAGCGCGGAGGCGGAAGGCGACTCGCGCACCGCGCGCAGCACCGGCATCCACAGCCACAGGCAGGCGTCGAAGATCTCGATCTGCTTCGCGTTGAGATTGCCGGTCGAGAACTTCGCGAGCAGCAGCGCGCGGAAGTAGAGCCCCTCGATCGAGCTGGCGACCGGGCGGCCGTCGAACGCGAAGCGGCGCTCGTCGCCCTGCCGGCCGGTGGCCAGCGCGAGGCTCATGATGGCGTGCGTGCCGCGGTAGTCGTAGGGATCCTGCCGGCCCACGTTGACTTCGCATTTCACCGACTCGCCCAGGTAGAGCAGCGCCAGCGCGGCGACGTCGAGCGTGCGGCCGTCGGGCGTGTCGAACTTGCGGTCGATCGATTCCAGCAGGCGCTGGCCCAGCTTCGCCATGCGGCGGCTGGTGTAGTAGATCCAGGCGCTGGCTTCCTTCTCCTCGGCGTTCCAGGCGAGTGCGCTCCCGAGGAGGCGGCGCTTGATCTTGCCGATGAGCCCGTCGACGTCGGCATGCAAGCCGTAGTAGCCCGTCAGCGCGGCCTCGGTGAAGGTGCCCTTCAGCGTCTCGCGCAGCTCCGAGAGGTGGCGCTCGATGCTGGCCTTCTGCGCATCGACGCTCATCAGGGACGTGAATGTCGGGGTATTCATCGCGATCCCGCCGCGAACGTGCGGTTCATCGCCCGATGGAAGTCCGCGGCGAGCACTTCGCCCGTCAGGTCCCAGGATGCGTGGATCCAGTTCGGGGTGTCCGGCCAGGGCCCGTCGTGCGCCGGGGACGGGGTGCCGGCGAGCGCCCGGCCGAGGCGCGCGACCTGCTTCCAGTCCTTGCTGGCCGGATGGTTCTTCTGGAACTCCATCGCGAGCGTCCGGTACGACCCGGCATCGCCCATCCGGAACGCGACCTCGAGCTGCGCGAGGCGCAGCGATTCGACGGCGGGACACTGCTCGATCGCGAGCGACAGCAGCTCCATCGCGCGGTCGGGCTGCTCCTCCTCGAGGAAGAGCCGCGCGGCCTGGATCATGCGGTCCGGGTTCTCGAGGTCGGCGCTGGACTGCGCGGTGCACGGGAAGCGCGCCGCGATGTAGCGGTCCCGGAGCTTGCGCTGCAGGATCAGGTCGCCGTTGATCGTTCGCGCGGCTTGCGGGGCGTTGGACGGCTCGCTGGAGATGGGGCGATCCCAGGTAAGGTCGCCCTGCGGCGTCGTTCGCGGCACGGGCGCCGGGTCGGCGCGCTTTGCCACGCGCGGAGCGATGGAGGAAGCGCGACTCTCGAAGACCGCGAACGAGGCCACGGCGGTAGTGGCGAGGAGGACGGCATTCTGGAATTCCATCGGGACTTCCTTCACGGCGGGTCTGGGACGAGCCTCAGGGTGCGTCATCGGGCCGGGCGCGGCCATCGGGAAATCCCCGGCATCGTGCCTCCAAGTCCCTGAGAGGCAAGCGGCCGATGGCAAATGGGCGCACGCTGCGGAGGTGAACGCCCCTCTCGCGCAGAGCATCCTCGACTCGCTCGATTCGCGCATCGCGGTGATCGACGGCGACGGCGCCATCCTAGAGGCCAACCCGTCGTGGGAGCGCTTCGACACCGCACGCTCCGAGCTCGGCCTGGGCAGCGCCAAGGTCGGCTCGAATTTCCTCGAGATCCTGCGCGAGGCCGCGCGCGGCGGGCGGGCCTTCGCGCCGGAGGGACTTAAAGGCATCGCCTCGGTGATCGCGCGCGAGCGAACCTTCGCCTCCCTCGACTACCAGGTCGAGACGCCCAGCGGCACCCGCTGGTTCCGCGTGTGCGCGACCCCGCTGGAGGGAAGCGAGCGCGGCGCCGTGCTCTCCCACGCCGAGACGACCGAGCGCATGTCCGCGCTGGTCGAGCTGGAGGTGGCGCACGAGCGCCAGCGAAACCTCTCCAGCCGGCTGCTCTCCGCCCAGGAAGACGAGCGCCGGCGTATCGCGGGCGAGCTGCACGACGACATCGGCCAGTCGCTCACCGCGCTCAAGATCACGCTGCACCGCCTCGCCGCGCGAACCCCCGTGGAAGCGCGTCCGCTCATCGACGAGGGCCTGCGCGTCACCGACGACACCCTCGAGCGCCTGCGCCTGCTGATCCACGACCTTCGCCCGCCGCAGCTGGACGCCCTGGGCCTGGTCGATGCCCTGGGCTGGCTGGTCGAGCGCCAGCGCGACGCAACCGGGACCGACATCCGCTTCAGCTTCTCCGGCGTCGAGGAGCATCGCCCTCCGCCGGATATCGAGGTCGCCTGCTTTCGCGTCGCGCAGGAGGGCCTGAGCAACGCGACGCAGCACGCGAAGGCCTCGATGATCCTCGTGAAGCTCGCCTACGAAGACCCGCTGCTGAAGCTCGTCATCCAGGACGACGGCGCCGGGTTCGACGAGGCCGCCGGCCGGCGCTCGGCGATCCAGTCCGGCAGCCTCGGGCTGGTCGGCATGGAAGAACGAGCGCGGCTCGTCGGGGGCCGGGTGAGGCTCACCACCGCCCCCGGTGCCGGCACGACGTTGAGCGCTCAGTTTCCCTATCGCCATGCGAATCCTGCTGGCTGACGACCACGCGCTCGTGCGCGCGGGAATTCGCGCCCTCATCGAGGAGATGGAGGGCGCGACGATCGTGGCCGAGGCCAGCAACGGGCGCGAGGCGGTGGCGCTCGCGAAGGCCCACTCGCCCGACGTGGTCGTGATGGACATCTCCATGACGGAGCTGAACGGCATCGAGGCTACGGCGCGGATCCGCACCGAGGCGCCGGGCTCGCGCGTGCTCATCCTTTCGATGCACACCACCGACGATTTCGTGCGCCGGGCGCTGAAGGCGGGCGCCTCGGGCTACCTCGTCAAGGATTCCGCGCCTTTGGAGCTCCGCATGGCGCTCGACGCCGTGCTGCGCAACGAGGTCTACCTGAGCCCCCGCGTCTCGCGCGGCGTGGTCTCGGGCATGGTGGGCCGGGGCGCGGACGCCAGTGAATCGATGCTCGACGCGCTCACGCCCCGGCAGCGCGAGGTCCTGCAGCTGATCGCGGAAGGCAAGAGCACCAAGGAGATCGCCTTCGCGCTCTCGCTCAGCGCGAAGACGGTGGAGACCCACCGCGCGACCCTCATGGAACGCCTCGACATCCACGACATCGCGGGCCTCGTGCTCTTCGCCGTGCGCCACCACCTCGTGAGCGCCGACCGCCCCGACCTTTAGCTGTTCCCGCCGGCGATACGATCGCATGTGCGCTACCGCACCGACGTTGGCACTTCCCGGAGCTAAGGTCCATCCGATAACAACAAGGAAAAGCTATGGGCGCGGTTGAGCAGCTTTCCGTGAAATCGCCCCTGAAGACGGGAGCGCTGCAGGACGCCATCTTCAACAGCGCGCACTTCTCCAGCATCGCCACCGACGAGAAGGGCGTGATCCAGATCTTCAACGTCGGCGCCCAGCGGATGCTGGGCTACGCCGCGGCCGATGTCGTGAACCTCATCACGCCGGCCGACATCTCGGATCCGCAGGAGCTCATCGCGCGCGCCGCGGCGCTCAGCGCCGAGCTGGACACGAAGATCACCCCGGGCTTCGAGGCGCTGGTGTTCAAGGCTTCGCGCGGCATCGAGGACATCTACGAGCTCACCTACATCCGCAAGGACGGCAGCCGCTTCCCGGCGATCGTCTCGGTGACGGCGCTGCGCGATGCGAAGGAAGCGATCCTCGGCTACCTGCTGATCGGCACCGACAACACCGCGCGCAAGGGCGCCGAGGAAGCGCTGCTGAAGGCGGGTGCGCTGCAGAGCGCGATCTTCAACAGCGCGAACTTCTCCAGCATCGCCACCGACGAGAAGGGCGTGATCCAGATCTTCAACGTCGGCGCCGAGCGCATGCTGGGCTACGCCGCGGCGGACGTGATGAACAAGATCACGCCGGCCGACATCTCCGATCCGCAGGAGCTGATCGCCCGGGCCAACGTGCTCAGCCTCGAGCTGGACACGACGATCACCCCGGGCTTCGAGGCGCTGGTGTTCAAGGCCTCGCGCGGCATCGAGGACATCTACGAGCTCACCTACATCCGCAAGGACGGCAGCCGCTTCCCGGCGATCGTCTCGGTGACGGCGCTGCGCGACGCGAAGGAGGCCATCCTCGGCTACCTGCTGATCGGCACCGACAACACCGCGAGGAAGCAGGTCGAGGCCAACCAGGCGCTGCTCGACCAGAGGCTTCGCGACCAGCAGTTCTATACGCGCTCGCTGATCGAGTCGAACATCGACGCGCTGATGACCACGGATCCGCAGGGCATCATCTCGGACGTGAACCAGCAGATGATCGCCCTCACCGGCCGCACGCGCGACGAGCTGATCGGAGCGCCCTGCAAGACCTTCTTCACCGACCCGGTCCGCGCCGACGCCGCGATCAAGCGCGTGCTGGCCGAGAACCGCGTCAGCAACTACGAGCTCACGGTGCGGGCGCTGAACGGCGAGGAGACGGTCGTCTCGTACAACGCGGCCACGTTCCATGATCGCGACCGGAAGCTCCAGGGCGTCTTCGCCGCGGCCCGCGACGTGACGGAAAGGAAGCGCTTCGACCGCACGCTGCAGGAGAAGAACATCGAGCTGGAGCACGCGAGCCGCATGAAGTCGGAGTTCCTCGCCACGATGTCGCACGAGCTGCGCACGCCGCTGAACGCCATCATCGGCTTCTCCGAGGCCATGAGCGACGGCCTGGTGGGCCCGATGAGCGAGACGCAGCGCGAATACATCGGCGACATCTTCTCCGCCGGCCAGCACCTGCTTTCCCTCATCAACGACATCCTCGACCTCTCGAAGGTCGAGGCCGGGATGATGGCCCTCGAGCTGGAGGCGGTGGACCTGGGCCTGCTGCTCGCCAACAGCTTCACCATCGTGCGCGAGAAGGCCGCCGCGCAGAACGTCGGCCTCGTGCTCGAGACGGGCAAGGACCTGGGCATCACCCAGCTCGACATGCGCAAGATGAAGCAGATCGTCTACAACCTGCTGTCGAACGCCGTGAAGTTCAGCTCGGAAGGCGGCTCGGTGACGCTCCGCGCCCACCGGGTTCCCCGAAGTGCCGTCGGCGTCCTGAAAGGCTCCTGGCATGTGCACGCCTTCCCGCTCGCCGACAGCACCCACCAGCACTTCCTCGAGATCTGCGTCACCGACAGCGGCATCGGCATCGCGGCCGACGACATGCCGAGGCTCTTCCAGGCCTTCAGCCAGATCGACAGCAGCCTGTCGCGCAAATTCGAGGGCACCGGGCTCGGCCTCGCGATGGTGAAGCTGATCGCCGAGCTGCATGGCGGCAGCGTGGCGGTGGCCAGCGCCGTGGACGAAGGCGCGACCTTCGCCGTGTGGCTGCCGCTCCGCAGCGCCCTGGGCCTGTCCGCCACCCAGCCCATGCCCGCGTACAAGCCCGTGGGCAGCGACCCCAAGGAGCGCGTGGCCCTCATCGTCGAGGACGACGACCGGGCGGCCGACCTGGTGCGCCTGCTGCTCGAGGCCGAGGGCTTCCGGGTGCTGCGCGCCGCGCACGCGGAGGACGCGCTGAAGATGGCGAAACAGCAACCCCTCTCGCTGATCACGCTCGACATCGAGCTGCCCGGCATCAACGGCTGGGAGTTCCTGCTGCGCATCCGCGAGGACCAGGCACTCTCCGGCGTTCCGGTGGTGGTTGTCTCGAGCCTCGTCGACAATCACATGGCGCTCTCCGATGGCGCCGCCACCGTGCTGCAGAAGCCCATCAGCCGCAGCGAGCTGAAGTCCTCGCTGGCACGCCTGGGGCTGCATCCCGACGCGGAGCACACGCACACGGTCCTGGTCGTCGATGACGATCCGAAGGCCATCGAAGTGATCGCCGCGTTCCTCCCCAGCCCGGCCTACACCGTGATCCGCGCCAACGGCGGCGAGGAAGCCATCGCGATGGCCAAGCACCTGCAGCCGGACCTGATCCTCCTCGACCTGATGATGCCCGGCGTGAGCGGCTTCGATGTCGTGCTGGAGCTGCGGCGGGATTCCGACACCGCGCGCATCCCCATCCTCGTCGTGACCGCGAAGCACATCACGCCGCACGACCGCGCCACGCTCAACGCCAACCCCGACAACGCGATCAACATCGTCGAGAAGGCCGCCTTCAACCACGCCCACTTCATCGACGAGGTGCGGCGCGCCTTGCGGCCGCACTAGGCCCGCCCCATGGCGCGCGTGCTCGTGGTCGAGGATAACCAGGCGAACATGAAGCTCGCGGTGCTGCTGCTTCGCAATGCCGGCCACCACGTCCTCTGCGCCGTCGACGCGGAAGCCGGGATCACCATCGCGCGCGAGCAGCTGCCCGACCTGATCCTCATGGACGTCCAGCTTCCCGGCATGGATGGCCTCGCGGCGACGGCGCTGCTCAAGCGGGACCTCGCCACGGCGGGAATCCCGGTCATCGCGTTGACGGCGCTCGCCATGAAGGAAGACCAGGAGCGCGCCACCCTCGCGGGCTGCGACGCCTACATGGCCAAGCCGCTGCGCTACCTGGAGCTCTACGCGGCGATGGACCTGCTGCTGGTCCGCTCCCGATGAGCGGCCCCGCTGCCCTCCTCCTCATCGTCGACGACGAGCCGGCCAACTGCAAGCTGCTGGTGACGCTGCTGCAGGCCGAAGGCTATGCGACGATGGTCGCTTCCAACGGAGAGGCCGCGCTGGCGCTCGTGGCGGAGCGATCCCCCGACCTGATCCTGCTCGACATCATGATGCCGGGCATGGACGGCTACCAGGTCGCCAAGATCCTCAAGGGAAACCCCGCCAGCGCGCACATCCCGATCATCATGGTGACCGCGCAGATCGACCGCGGGGCACGCCTGGCCGGCCTCAATGCCGGGGCCGAGGAGTTCCTCACCAAGCCCGTGGACCGCTCCGAGCTGTGGCTGCGGGTGCGAAACCTCCTGCGCATGAAGGCTTCGGCCGACCTGCTGCGCGACCACGGGGCGATCCTCGAGGCGCAAGTCCGGGAGCGCACCGCCGACCTGCAGCGATTCCGCACCGCGATGGACGCAACCGTCGACGCGATCTTCCTCGTGGACTGCTCGACGATGCGCTTCATCGAGGTCAACGCGACCGCCTGCAAGATGCTCGGCTTCACGCGCGAGGAGACTCTCCGGATGGGGCCCGAGCAGGTCGCGCTGGGCAGCTTCGAGCAGCTGGACCGCGTCTACGACGCCATCATCGACGGCCGCTCCACCGGGGAGCTCGCCGAGACGCGCCTGCGCCGCAAGGACGGCACCGAGTTCCCGGTCGAGGCCAAGCGCACGGCCCACGCCTCGGGCGACGCCTGGATCATGGTCGAGGTGATGAGCGACATCACCGAGCGCAAGGAAGCCGAAGCGCGGCTGCACCGCCTCGCCCACTACGATCCCCTCACCTCGCTGCCCAACCGCACGTTGTTCAACGAGACGCTCAGGAACACCCTCGTGCACGCCACCCAGAACGCCTGGCGGGTCGCCGTGCTCTGCATCGACCTGGACCACTTCAAGAACGTGAACGACACGCTCGGCCATGCGATGGGCGACGAGCTCCTGCGCCAGTTCGCCAGCCGCCTCGTGAAGTGCGTGCGCCTGCGCGACACCGTCGGGCGCCTGGGCGGCGACGAGTTCGCCGTGATCCTCGTGATGCAGCACGGCCAGCTCGGCGTGGCCGCCGTCGCCGCGAAGATCCAGGAGTGCCTGCGCGCACCTTTCGAGCTCGGCGGCCACGAGGTGAACTCGACCGCGAGCATCGGCGTGGCGATCCTGCCCGACGATGCGGCCGATTCCGACACCCTGATGAAGTACTCGGACACGGCGATGTACCGCGCCAAGCAGGCCGGGCGCAACACCTTCCGCTTCTTCACCGCGCAGATGAACGTCGAGGTGGTGGCGCGGCTCGAGCTCGAGACGGCCCTGCGCCGGGCGGTGGAGCACCGCGAGTTCGTCCTGCACTACCAGCCCAAGGTGCAGGTCGATAGCGGCCGCGTCTGCGGGCTCGAGGCGCTCGTTCGCTGGGAGCGCCCGGGCCACGGCCTCGTGCTCCCGGGGGAATTCATCCAGGCGCTCGAGGATACGGGGCTCATCGTGCGCGTCGGGCGGTGGATCGTCGCGACCGCCTGCAAGCAGATCCGGGCCTGGATGGACTCGCCCGTCGGGCCCCGCCAGGTCTCGATCAACGTCTCCTCGCGCCAGTTCGGCGAGGGCGACCTCGAGGGCGACGTGATCCGCGCGCTCGAGCTGAACGGCGTGCCGCCCGACCTTCTCGAGCTGGAGCTCACCGAGACTTCGCTGCTTGCGAACACCGAGCTCACCATCGCGTGCCTGCGGCGCCTGAAGAAGCTGGGCGTGCGCGTGTCCATCGACGACTTCGGCACCGGCTACTCGAGCCTCGCCTACCTGCGCCGCTTCCCGATCGACAAGCTGAAGATCGACAAGGGATTCATCGACGACGTCACCAGCAACCCGGACGACGCGTCGATCGTGCTCGCCATCGTGCGCATGGCGCGCAGCCTCAAGCTCGAGACGGTGGCCGAGGGCGTCGAGACGACAGCGCAACTCGCGTTCCTGCGCCGCCACGGCTGCGACCAGATGCAGGGCTACCTCTTCAGCAAGCCCCTGGCGGTCCCGGAGGTCGAGGCGCTGATGCTCGAGGGCAGGACCTTGCCTTCGCCCCGGGGGGATGGCAAGGAGCGGGTGCGCACGCTCCTGCTCCTGGACGACGAGCCGCGCATCCTTGCCGCGTTGCAGGCGATGCTGCGGGCGGATGGCTACCAGATCCTCACCGCGATCTCCGCGGCCGAAGGCTTCGAGCTGCTCGCCCTGCACAAGGTGGACGTCCTGATGTGCGACGAACGCATGCCGGCCATGAGCGGCACCGATTTCCTCGACCGCGTGAAGGACCTGTATCCCGATACGTTCCGCATCGTGCTCTCCGGCCAGGCCGACCCGAGCGGGATCATGGACGCGATCAACCGCGGAGCGATCCACCGCTACTACACCAAGCCGTGGGACAACCGGACGATGCGCGAGAACATCAGCGAGGCATTCCGCTTCGGCGAGCTGCTGGGCAACCCCGACCGGGAAGGCCCCGCCGATGAGCCGCCGGCCCGCTGGGATCCCACCGCCGTCATCGAGCAGTGGAAGGCGCGCAACGAGCCTCCCGCGCGGAGCCCCGCCGACCTCCCCTGACGATGTCCCTATGTTCGCCACCGAACAGTCAAAGTCCGGCGAACGCATTAGCCTTGGCCCATGCTGCATGAATTCGTCGCCACCCATCGAAACGAGCTGATCCTGCGCTGCCGCGGCCGGGTCGCGAAGCGGCTGGGACTCGCGCAGGCGCCTCCCGAGGCCGACCAGGGTGTCCCGTTGTTCCTGGTGCAGCTGGTGGACACGCTTCGCAGGGCGGAGGCCACGCGCGATGGCTCGGCGGACCTCGCCCCCCCGCTCGCCGCCCGTGTGCTCGGCGCCGCGGCGGCGCACGGCCAGCAGATGCTCGGCCTCGGCCATGGCATCGAGCACGTCGTGCGCGACTACGGCGACGTCTGCCAGACCGTGACCGAGATGGCCGACGAGCTCGGCGCGCGGATCTCGGCAGAGGAATTCCGGGCGCTGAACCTGGCCCTCGACGACGCGATCGCCGAATCCGTCATGGCATTCGGAAACGCGCGGGAGCGAGCGCATTGTTCCGACGCGAGCGACGCGACCGAGCACCTCCAGGCCATCGCGATCGAGCTGCGGCGCCTGGTGGGCGTCGCCCAGCACTCCTGCGCGGCGATGCGCACCGGCAGGGTCGGCATCAACGGGGCGACCGGCGAGTTGCTGGCCCATTCCCTCGCCGAACTGAAGGCCCTCACGACGCGATTGCTCGACGGACCGGGCAGCAAGCCCGGCGGATAACGACGAAGCGTGCCTTACCGTACAGACCCGCTCTCCCGGCAGGCGGACAGTTCCCCGTGAAGGAGTCCCCCGGAACATGATGGACGCCAATCGCATCAATCCCCGCAAGTCCGTCAAGGCTCCGGTCAAGGCCCCGACCGGCATCCTCGGCTTCGACGAGATCACGGGCGGCGGCTTGCCTCGTGCACGCACCACCCTGCTGGTGGGCGGCCCCGGCTCCGGCAAGACGATCTTCTCGCTGCAGTTCCTCGTGCACGGAGCCCGCCACGGCAAGGAGCCCGGAATCTTCGTCGCCTTCGAAGAGGCCTCGGAGCGCATCGAGTCCAATGCCGAGAGCTTCGGCTGGAACATGCGCCAGCTTCGCCGCGACGGGAAGCTGTACTTCCTCGACGCGCAACCCATGGCCGACCTGGTGCAGTCCGGCACCTTCGACCTGAGCGGCATGCTCGCGGCGCTGGGAGCCCAGGTCGCGCAGATGAAGGCGAAGCGCATCGTGTTCGATGCGCTCGACGTCGTGCTGGCCCTGCTTCCCGACGAAGCCTCGAAGCGCCGCGAGGTCTACCGCCTGCACGAGTGGCTGCTGGCCCACGGGTTGACCGGCCTCATCACCGCGAAGAGCGGCGGCGACGAGGCGAGCTCGGTCGGCGAGCAGACTTTCGGCTTCATGCAGTTCATGGTGGACTGCGCCGTGATGCTTTGCCACGGCGTCGTGCTGGGCGTCTCGCAGCGCAACCTGCGCGTGCAGAAATACCGCGGCACGGCGTTCGACGAAAACGAATCGCCGTTCCTGATCGGCCCGACCGGCCTCGAGGTCGCGACCGCGCCGACCCTGGGAATCGAGCACGCCAAGGTGAGCAACGAGCGGATCTCGAGCGGCGTCGCCCGCCTCGACACCATGCTGGGCGGCGGCTTCTACCGCGGCTCGGCCATCCTGGTCACGGGCTTTCCCGGCACGGCGAAGACGACGCTCTCCGGAGCGTTCGCGGAAGCGGCCTGCCTCCGCGGGGAGCAGACGCTCTTCGTGAGCTTCGATTCGGACGTGAACGAGGTCGTCCGCGACCTGGGCTCGGTGGGCATCCATCTCGGGCCGCACGTGAAGAGCGGCGTGCTGCGAATGGCCTCGGCACGCACGATCACGGGAAGTGCCGAGACGTACCTGGTGCGCATCAAGTCGCTCGCGAAGACCCACAAGGCCCGCTGCCTGGTGATCGACCCCGTCTCCACGTGGTCGAAATCCGGCAGCGACCAGGCCGCGCATAGCGTGGCCGAGCGCCTGATCGGCTGGACGAAGGCCAACGGCATCACGATGCTGTGCACGAGCCTGCTCGACGAGATCGCCAGCCAGACCGAGGGCGGCTCGTCGCTGCAGATCTCGACGCTCGCCGACGCCTGGATCCACCTGAGCTACGTCGTGCAGGCCGGCGAGCGCAACCGCGGGCTCTCCATCATCAAGTCGCGCGGCACGGCCCACTCGAACCAGGTGCGCGAGCTGATCCTGAGCGACACGGGCGTGACCCTCACCGACACCTATACGGCGGGCGGCGAGGTGCTGATGGGAACGCTGCGCTGGGAGAAGGAGAGCGCCGAGCGCGTCGCCCACGAGGTGACCGAGGTCGCGACCAAGCTGAAGCGCGTTCGCCTCGACGCCGAGGAGGCCGAGCTCGAGGTGCGCGTGAAGTCGCTCATGGTGGAGCTGGAGGCCAAGCAAGTGGAAAAGGCGCTCCTCGCCCGCACCACCGAGATCCAGAAGCGCGAGCTTTCCAAGGGCCGCACGCGGATGGGAGAGCTGCGCGGCGCGGACGTCGTCCCTCCAAAGTGAGCCGCGCATGAAGCGCTCCGCCTACCGGTTCCGCCTCTACGTCGCAGGCGACGCCCAGAACTCCACCCGCGCGCTCGCGAACCTCGGCGCCTTCTGCCGCACGCACATCCCCGGCCGCTGCGAGATCGAGGTCGTGGACGTGTTCCGCGAGCCCAAGCGCGCACTGGCCGACCGCGTCTTCATGACCCCCACGCTGATCAAGCTCTACCCCCGGCCGGTGCGCAGGATCGTGGGTACCCTGAGCCAGCCGGAAAACCTGATGGAGGCCATCGGGCTGGAAGTCGTGCTCGCATGAGCCCGGTGAGGTCCGCCCCCGGCAGCGACGTGAACGCGGAAGTGAGCGCGCTGATCGATACGCTGCACCGCGCCGGGCAACGCCTGGAGGAGCTCACCGCCGGAGAGATCGACGCGGTGGCCGACCAGCATGGCATGGCCTACCTGCTGCCGCGCGCGCAGGAGCTGGTACGGCAGGGCGAGGCCGCCAAGAAGGCCGCAATCCTCAACGCGCTGCCCGCGCACATCGCCCTCATCGACATGCGGGGCGTCATCGTGTCGGTGAACGATGCGTGGCACCGCTTCGCGGCCGCGAACGCCGTGCAGGGCGCGGGCCATGGCATCGGTGCCAACTACCTCGAGATCTGCGATCGTGCCGCCGGCCCCGGATCCGCGGGTGCCGTCGAAGCCGCGGTGGGAATCCGGTCCGTCCTCACGAGCGAGGCGCCGCGCTTCTCGATGGAATACGCCTGCGATTCCCCGGAGTTGCATCGCTGGTTCCTGATGACCGTGACACCGCTCGGCCATCCCCCGAGCGGCGCGGTCGTCATGCACCTCGACATCACCGAGAAGGAAGCAGCGGCCCAGGGACAACGCGACCTGCGCCAGCTGCTGGACAACATCGTGGAGAACATCCCGACCGCGGTGCAGGTGAAGTCCGTCCGCGACGACTTCCGCATCCGCATGTGGAACAAGGCGGCCGAGGCGATGTATGGCGTGCCCCGCGAGGAGGCGATCGGGCGCCACGTCCAGGACCTCTGGCCGAAGGCCGACGCCGATCCGATGCACGCCTCGGACCTCGAGCTCGCCGCCACCGGGCGCATGCAGGAATACGTCGACCGGCGCGCCACGACCCGGGACCGGGGCGACATCCATGTGCACATGCGCAAGGTGGCGCTGCGAAACGACGCCGGACAGGCGACGCACCTGCTCGTGATCACCGACGACATCACGATGCAGCTCGCCGACCGGGCACGCCTGCGCGAAAGCGAGCGGCGCCTGACGGACATGCTCGAGCACGTGCGGCTGGTCGCGGTCATGCTCGACCGCGACGCGCGCGTCACGTACTGCAACGAATTCTTCCTGAGCCTCACGGGCTGGAAGCGCGACGAGGTCATCGGGCAGGACTGGTTCGAGCGCTTCATGCCTCCCGAGCTGGGAGACATGAAGCCCACGTTCCTCGACCTCCTCGACAACCTGCCCTCCGCCTGGCACGTCGAGAACGAGATCTACACGCGCATGGGCGAGCGCCGGCTGGTCCGCTGGAACAACTCGGTGCTTCGCTCGCCGGCGGGAGACGTGATCGGGGTGGCCAGCATCGGCGAGGACATCACCGAGCAGAAGGAGAACCAGGACTCGCGGCAACAGAGCGACGAGCGCACGCGTTCGATCGTCGAGCTGGCCCTCGATGCCGTCGTCGTCATGGACTCGACGGGCTCGATCGTCGACTGGAACACGCAAGCCGAGAAGACCTTCGGCTGGACCCGGGACGAGGTCGCCGGCACTCCGCTCGCCGCCGTCATCATCCCGCCGCAGCATCGCGAGAGGCACGTGCTGGGCCTGGCGAGGTTCCTCGAGACCGGAACCGGCGCGATCATCAACCGGCGCGTCGAGCTGACCGCGATGCACCGCGACGGCCACGAGTTCCCGGTGGAGCTTGCGATCTCGCCGCTCAGGCTCGCCGGGAAATGGATCTTCAGCGCCTTCATTCGCGACCTCACCGACCGGAAGGATGCCGAGCGCAAGATCACGCGCCTGAACCGCGTCTACGCGGTGCTGAGCGGAATCAACACGCTCATCGTTCGCGTGCGCGACCATGAAGACCTTTTCCAGGACGCTTGCCGCATCGCGGTCGAGGACGGCAGCTTCGTCGGCGCGTGGATCGGGATGGTCGACCGCCCCGGGATGCGGATCGTGCGCGTGGCCTCGAGCGGCCTCGACGAGGCGTTCTTCGACATCATCGAGGACCGGCTCTCGCTCCTCGACGACTCGCCCGCGGGCCATGGTGCCCCCGCCGTCGCCGTCCGGGAGAAGCGCTCCGTCGTCGTGAACGACGTGGAGACCGTGCCGTACGTGCTGCACAAGAAGGCGCACGCCCAGCGAGGGATCCGCGCCGTGGTGAGCCTGCCGCTGATGATCGACGGAGATCCCGTCGGCGTGCTCAACCTCTACGCCGCCGACGCGAACGTCTTCGACGAGGCGGAGCTGCGGCTGCTCTCCGAGCTCACCGGCGACATCGCCTACGCGATCAACTACCTCGACAAGCGCGACCGCCTCGACTACCTCGCCTACTACGACGTGCTCACGGGGCTGGCCAACCGCACGCTGTTCCTCGAGCGCGTCAGCCAGTACATCCGGAGCGCGGCGACCGGCAAGCATGGGCTCGCCGTATTCCTGTTCGACCTCGAGCGCTTCAAGAGCATCAACGACAGCCTGGGGCAGCCGGCCGGCGACGAGCTCCTCCGCCAGGTGGCGCAGTGGATCACGCAGGATGCGCGCGACGCGAACCTGGCCGCGCGCCTCGGAGCCGACCATTTCGCGCTCGTGCTGCCCGAGATCAAGCCGGGCGGCAGCATCGAGCGGCTGCTCGAGAAGGCGATCAAGGGGTTCGCCGAGCATCCCTTCAACCTGAATGGCGCCGTCTACCGGATTGCCGCGAAGGTGGGCGTGGCGCTCTATCCGGGCGACGGTGCCAACGCCGACGAGCTGCTGAAGCAGGCCGAAGCGGCGCTCAAGACGGCGAAGGCCTCCGGCGACCGCTACGCCTTCTACGCACCCCGCATGACGGAGAGCTCGGCGGGCACGCTGACCCTCGAGAACCAGCTGCGCCAGGCCCTGGAGAAGGAGCAGTTCGTCCTGCACTTCCAGCCGAAGATGAACCTCGCGAGCGGCGGGCTCACCGGCGCCGAAGCGCTGATCCGCTGGAACGATCCGGCCACCGGCCTCGTGCCCCCGGGCCGGTTCATCCCGATCCTGGAAGAGACGGGCCTCATCCACGAGGTGGGGCGCTGGGCGCTGCACAAGGCGATCGCGGAGTACCTGCACTGGCGCGCCGCGCGCCGCGCCGCGGTGCGGGTCTCGGTCAACGTCTCGCCGCGGCAGCTGCGCGACCGCGGCTTCGTCCGCGACATCCGCAACGCGATCGACGTCGATCCCCACGCGGCCGCCGGCCTCGAGCTGGAGATCACCGAGAGCCTGATCATGGAGGACGTGAAGAACAGCATCGCGAGCCTCCAGGCGATCCGCGAGATGGGGGTCACCATCGCCATCGACGACTTCGGCACCGGCTTCTCGTCGTTGAGCTACCTCTCGAAGCTCCCGGTGGACACGCTCAAGATCGACCGCTCCTTCGTGGTCGACATGACGACCGGGCCGCAGGGGCTCTCGCTCGTGTCGACCATCATCACGCTCGCGCACTCGCTCAAGCTCTGCGTCGTCGCCGAAGGCGTGGAGACCGCGATGCAGTCGCGGCTGCTGCACGACCTGCGCTGCGACGAGATCCAGGGTTACCTGTACGGCAAGCCCGTGCCGAGCGCGGAGTTCGAAGCCCGCTACCTGCTGCCATGATCCCCCTCCCCCCACCGCCCGTCGCCCACAAGCCGTGGATGAGTCGCGCCGCGACACCCCTGTTCATCTTCCCGGTGATCGCGGTGATTGCCCTGGCGATGATCTGGGGCGCGACCTACAAGCTGATCGGGATCGAGCGCGCCGCGGCCGAGCACGCGGTGGCGGTCTCGGGACGCGAGCTGGCCGAGACCTACGAAGCGCAGGTCGTGCGCGCGCTGCGCGAGATCGACCAGACGCTGAAGCTCGTGAAGTACGCGTACGAACGGGGAAGGCGCTTCGAGGTGCTGCAGGAGCTGAAGGCGAGTGCGCTGCTGCCGCCGGAACTGCTCTTCGGCATCAGCATCGCCGATCGCGACGGCAACATCGTGGCCGGCACGCGCCCTCCGGCGCAGCACAACGTGGCGAGCGAGGACTACTTCCGGGTGCCTCGGGGCGTCGATACGGTCTTCATCGGCCAGCCGCCGCGGCTGGTCGATGACGCAAAGGGCAAGCTGCAGTTCAGCCGCAGGCTGAGCGCGCCCGACGGGTCCTTCGCGGGCGTCGTGATCATCTCGGTGGATATCGCCTACTTCGTGAGCGGCTACGACGCGGCGAAGCTCGGCGCCCACGGGATGCTCGGCATCGTCGGGACGGACGGCGTGTTCCGCGCGCGGCGCAGCGGCGACAAGGTCAACGCCGGCGACACGGTGGGCAAGGCGACGATCGTATCCGACGCGGACGACGAACCGGCGGAAGCCCGGCTCGTCACCAACCCCTGGGACGGCGTGCAGCGCTATACCAGCGCGCGCCAGCTCTTCGAGTTCCCGCTCGCGGTCATCGTCGGCCTCTCCGCCGACGAGCAGCTCGCGCCGGCGCGCGCCGCGGTGCGGCTCCACGCGCTGCAGGCCGGGACCGCGAGCGTGGTCCTGCTGGTGGTCATCTTCGCGCTGTGGCGCATGAGCCGGCAGCTCGCCCGCGCCCGCAAGCGCGCCGCGGAGGAACAGGTAGCGCACGCCGCACGCGTGGAATACCTCGCCTACCACGATGGCCTCACGGCGCTGCCCAACCGCACCCTGTTCAGCAAGCTCCTCGGCCAGAGCATCAGCCAGGCGCGCCGCTACCGCCGGCAGCTCGCCGTGATATTCCTCGACCTGGACGGCTTCAAGGCCGTCAACGACACGCTCGGCCACGAGGGCGGCGACGCGCTGCTGAAGCAGGTCGCGGTGCGGCTGCGCGAATGCCTGCGCGACAGCGACACGGTGGCCCGTCTCGGCGGCGACGAGTTCGTGGCGCTCCTGCCGGAGCTCACCCAGGACAAGTACGCCGCGATCGTCGCGCAGAAGATCCTCGCCGCCATCGCCCGGCCTTTCATGCTGGACGGGCAGGAGGTGCGGGTGAGCGCCAGTATCGGCATCAGCGTGTACCCGGAAGACGGCACCGACGAGCAGGCGCTCGGCAAGAATGCCGACACCGCGATGTACAAGGCGAAGCAGGAAGGCAAGAACAACTTCCAGTTCTACTCCGAGACGCTGAACGCGAGCTCGGCGGAGCGCCTGTCGCTCGAGAAGGCCCTGCGGCACGGGCTGGAGCGCGGCGAGTTCGAGCTGCACTACCAGGCGAAGCGCGACGTGCAGAGCGGCACGATCACCGGCGTGGAGGCGCTGCTGCGCTGGCGCCCGGACGGAGGCGACATCGTCGAGCCGGGGCGCTTCCTCCCGTTCGCCGAGGAAACCGGCCTCATCGTGCCCATCGGTCGCTGGGTGTTGATGACCGCATGCCGCCAGAACGCCGCATGGCACGCGCTGGGCCTGCCGCGGCTCACGCTGTCGGTGAACCTCTCGGCGCGCCAGTTCAACGATCCGGAGCTGCTGGGCCACATCGGCGCGGCCCTCGCGGAGTCCGGCATGGAGGCGGGCCTCCTCGAGCTGGAGATCACCGAAGCCCTGCTGATCGGCAACGTCGAGCGTGCGCTGAAGATCTTGGACGGGTTGAAGGACATCGGAGTGCGCATCGCGATCGACGACTTCGGCGCCGGCTACGCGTCGCTTTCGTTGCTGAAGCGATTCCCGCTCAACACGATCAAGATCGACCGTTCCTTCATCCGCGACCTCACCAGCGGGCGGGAGGACAAGGCGATCACGCGGGCCATCATCGCGATGGGCAGGACGTTGAGCCTCACGGTCGTGGCGCAGGGCGTGGAGACGAAGGAGCAGGCCGACTACCTGCGCGAGAACGCCTGCGACGAATTCCAGGGCTACTACCTGAACGTGCCGATGGCGCCCGCGGACATCGCGGAGCTACTTCGCGCCCAGGGGAAGCTCCCGCATCGCCACGACTTGCACGGTGGCATCGAGCTCGCTGCGATCTAGGTAGCCGATGGCCCCCGGCGTCGCGGCGAGGCGGCGCTTCAACTCCGCGCCGGTCGCGACCTCGCGCGGCGGCTGCCCACGGCCGGTGAAGATCATCCGCGACCAATGCGCGGTGACCTGCGCCGGGGACTTGCCGGCGAGGTGCGAGTAGAACTCGTCGCGGGCGGTCGAGCCTTCCGCGAGGTCGATCGGCACGGCCAGGGTCCCGTCGGGATAGCGGCTGGCCTTGCCGAGGAAGATGTCCACGACCTGGTTCCTGCTCAACGGCGCCAGCGGGGCCTTTGCGGAAACCACGGCAACGACCTCGGCGGACGCGCTTCCGCAAAGGCACAGGGCGAGGGCCGCGATCGCGGATCCGAGGCGGTGCATGAAGTGCGAGCGGCGCATGAGACCGGCGCCGCGCATCAGAAGACGAAGTCCAGGGATGCGCTGAACAGGTCGATCTTCCCGCCCAGCCGGTAGCCGGGCTGGATGTTGCTCACGAGTCCGGTCGACCCCGAAGCGATCGACGTGCGGTCGAACTGGAGCTTCAGCGCCATGTTTCTCCGGAAATCCCAGCGCACGCCTACCGAGGCGGTGTCCTGCGCGATCCGGCCGGCCAGCGTGGCGTTGAGCGCTGCATTGAGACCGGCCGCGGCGCCGGCGATCTCGGGCGGCAACCCTTCGAGCGGGAGCCCGGGGTCGGAGAGATTGTTCGCAGTCGTCCGGGCGTACGTGGCAAAAGGCGTGAAGTTGCCGATGCGGTAACCGCCGCTCAGGTACCAACCCGACTTCCCGCCGAGGAATCGATTGGCGCTGTTCAGGCGCGACCATTCGCCCGTCACGAACCACTTGCCCGGATCGTAGGTCGCACCCACGCCGGCGAACGTCACGAGCGTGTCGTCGATGGTGTACTTGCTCGCGATCGCCTCGCCCTCGGGGCCGAACTGCCGGAACGCGTCGAAGAGCGGGTTCAATGCGTCGATCGTGATGCGCGCCCGGCCCACATTCACGCGCGCGGAGAAGAATCCGAGCTCGAAGGCATCG
Organism: Usitatibacter rugosus; assembly: GCF_013003965.1. Classification (NCBI taxonomy): domain Bacteria; kingdom Pseudomonadati; phylum Pseudomonadota; class Betaproteobacteria; order Nitrosomonadales; family Usitatibacteraceae; genus Usitatibacter; species Usitatibacter rugosus. The sequence continues at coordinate 2,403,286 of NZ_CP053069.1, forward strand.
ATCAGCGTCACGTTCCCGCGTGCCTTCGACTTCGTCGAGCCTCCGCCGTCGCCCGGATAGAGCGAATCCGTTCGCCCGACCGTCGCCTGGAGCCGGTGGGAGGCGGTGCCGGCGGGAATGTAGAAGGTCGCGTCGGCGCCGTCGAAAGACGAGAGGGGAACGAGGCTGTAGACCTCGACGGGCGGACGCACCCAGGGGTTCGCGTACCCGACCTTGCGCGTTTCCGTGAGCATCAGGGACGGGAGCACCATGCGCCCGACACGCACCGTGATGTCCGGAGTCACCTTGTAGATCACGTTCGCCCATTCGACGTGGGGCCGGTAGCTCCCGTCGTAGTTCTGCTCCGAAATCACCTGCAGGATGGCGGACAGCCGAGGCGTGGGGTTCGCGCTCACCTGGCCCGCGATCAGGCTGTCGACACCCGGGTGCCAGGAGCGGGAGAAGCCTGCACCGTCCGGCTTGGACTGCGTCCCGGTGAAATCCGCCTGGTCCTCGCTCGAATGCACGACGCCCAGCGTGCCGAAGCCGCTGAAGGAGAACATCGGCACCTCGGGGTCGGCCGCGTGCGCATGGCACGCGTGCAGCGCAAGCACGAGCAGCGCGAGGGATCGACGTCGGGACGACGTGGGCATCATGGCCAGTGCAGTATCCCGGCCTGGCGGCCGGGCATCTGTACGACACCGCACACAGGAAGCTATCTCGTGGCGCGGAGCGTGACGACCAGCACGTCGCGAAACGCAGCGCGCGCCGGATCCTCCGGATGCACCGCGGTGACACCATGCATCACGCGGTTGTCGTCCACGAGCGCGGAGTCGAACGGCGCGGCGAGCGTGAAGCTGCCGAGCGTCGTGCCGTCCGGCAGGTGGACCGTCGTGGTGCCGCTCGCGATATTCGCGCGGCCCACGAGCATCACCAGCACGTAGTCCACGCCGTCGCGATGGATGCCTTCGGGCGTCGGAAGCCCCTCGGCATCCGCCCTCGCCTCGATGCGGAACTGGTGGCACTCGATGTGCCACGCCGTATCCGGCCGCAGCGCGCCGAAGAAATCGAGGCAGAACGACAACACGCCCCGGAAAGTCGGACCTTCGAGGATGTGTTGGTGGATCGGCTCGAACCAGCGCTCGATCCCGCCGACCAGCTTGTTGTACTCGAGTCCCTGGTAATGCGGCTGGTGCGGCTCGCGCCGCGCGGCCGTGTCCCCTGCCCGTGCCGAGAGCGTCGCATGACGCCGCCGGCGATACCGGTGGCCGTCCGGAAGGTGCGTATCGAGATCGAGGTCAGCCCAACTCGCGGCGAACGCCTCCCAGTCCGAAGGGGCGAGCGGCAGGAGCGCGCGCAAATCGGTACCGGGAACGAACGCGAATCCGTCATCGCGCACCTGTTCGCGGAGGTCTCGCGCCACGGTGTCCCTAGTAGAGCGCGATGAGCGCTTCCTGGTAGGCCTGCGTCATTTCCTCGGGCGACGAGATGGTGGTCCCCATGTCGCGCACGAGGCCGTCTTTAAGTCCGTAGACCCATCCGTGCACTGAAAGCGGCTGTTGCCGTTCCCACGCATCGCGCACGATCGTCGTCTGGCAGACGTTGGCCACCTGCTCGATCACGTTCAGCTCGCAGAGCAGGTCGATGCGTTGGGCGAGAGGCTGGTCGCGCACTCGTGCGAGCCGTGCCTCGTGCTTGGCGATCACGTCCTGCAGGTGGCGAAGCCAGTTGTCGGCCAGGCCCACGCGCAGGTTCTGGATCGCCGCCGCGACACCGCTGCAGCCATAGTGGCCGACGACGATGATGTGCTCGATCTTCAGGATATCGACAGCGAACTGCATCACCGACAGGCAGTTGAGGTCGCTGTGGACGACGACGTTGGCGATGTTGCGATGGACGAAGAGCTCGCCGGGGGCGAGGTCCACGATCTCATTGGCGGGAACGCGGCTGTCGGCGCACCCGATCCAGAGGTAGCGCGGGCGTTGCTGCTCGGACAGGCGACGGAAGAAGCCGGGGTCCTCGCGATGGATCCGCTCCGACCAGGCGCGGTTGTTGTCGAACAGCCTCGTGAGCTTCGGCATAGAGGCCAATTCTACCCGGTCCCGCCGGGGGACCGCCCCGCCTCACATGCTGGCCGTGCGCCAGTGAGGCAGGGGGCTTGCCGTAATGACTTGCCGCGATGCTAGAAGCGGAAGTCCACGCCGACCATGTAGCTGTCGATCTCGATCTTGTCGTTCTTCACCCACTCGCCGAACACGCCGAAGGACTTGGCGAACATCCAGCGCGCGCCGACGCCATACGTGAGCTCGTTCTGCTTGTCCTCGCGGCTCGCGGTGAAGTTGTCGGTGTTCGCGTTCGGCTTGAGCTCCGAGCGCGCATAGCCCACGCGGCCGTAGATGTCGAACTGGTCCGACAGCGGCGCCAGGGCGACGAACGAGAGCCCGTACGACTTCGCCTTGAACGAGCCGGAGACGTCGGTGTTGCCCGGTCCGGTGGTGTTGCCGCTGAACGTGTACTTGCCGAAGTCGTAGTAGCCCGCCTCGACGGCGAAGTTCGGATGGAATCGATAGCCCAGGCGGACGGTATACGTCTTGTCGCTGTCGTCGATGTTGGCGTTGCTGAGGTTGGTGAGATCGGACCCCGATGCGTTGAGGTTGCCGATGCCCGCGCCGACGCCGGCATACCAGTGCGGCGCGACTTGCGCGAACGCAGGACTGGCAGCCAACGCAGCGGCGAGGATGCCGATGCGATGCAGGTTCTTCATGGTTCTCCTTTCGAGAGACTGACGCCCGGGGAAGGTCCCCGCCCCCTTCGACAGGGGGCAGGGGGGCGAAGGTTCCCGAAGGAGGCTTAGCCGCGCGGCTCGCCGCGCTCGTTCACCGTCACCGTCCGGCCCGGGGGCGTGCTCATCTGGGCACGGTGCTCCTGGTTGCGGAAGTTGTAGGTGACATCCCAATAGTCGGGATTGGTGTTCGACACGTTCTCGCAACGCTGGACGTCGCGATCGGTGGTGCCGCGGCCAGCCTGCGAGCCGACGGCGCCGCCGGCGACCGCGCCGCCGACCGTTGCCGCCGTGTTGCCGCGGCCGCTGCCGATCTGGTGGCCCAGCACGCCGCCGAGGATCGCGCCGACGACGGCGCCACCCACGTTCGGGCTTTCGCGGACCTGCTCGCGCTCGACCCAGCAACGCTGGTTGGCCTGGCCGACCACGGCGCGCACGTTCGTCACGGGCGCTTCATAGAGGCGCTCGTTCGGGCGGCGGCGATATTCGTAGTTCGGAGCGGCCAGCGGCTCCGGATTGTAGTCGTAGCGCACCTTGCCGTTGCTGGGACGAACCGAGGAGATGCGGTCGTTCAGGCCCATGCGCTCGAGCGAGTCGTAGCTGCCCGGGCGAAGCGTCGTGCACTTGCCCTGGTAGCCCGCGTCGACGCAGACATCCCAGTTGCCGCGGTCCACGACGACCGACGAGGCGCGGTCGTTGCCGCCCGAGCGCTCGAAGTTGGCCATCGGGCCGTTCGCCGTGAACATGCGTCCGCGGAAGCCCTCGTTCTCGTAGAAAGTCACCTGCGCCGCCGCGTGCAGCGACGCGGCGATCCCGGCTGCGCCCAGCATCCATGCGATCTGCTTGTTCATGTGTTTGTCTCCGACGTGTGTATTCCGCCCCTTGGCGGGTGGTGACACGATAGGCCGGAGGGGGTCGAAAGCCTGTAGGCCGGGGCCGCATGGCGGCGTCGGCGCGGGCCGTACCTTGCGGAATTGCAGAAGCTACCAGCGCGGGTGGACGAGGGGCTTGGCGTGGCGCTCGTAGACTTCGGCGACGGCCTTCATCGCCGCGTCGGACAGCGGCGGGAGGTCGGCGGCGGCGAGGTTCTCGTCGACCTGGGCCACGCGCTTGCAGCCCGGAATGCTGCAGGTGACGGCCGGGTTCATGGAGATCCAGGCGATGGCCATCTGCGCGAGGCTCATGCCCGCGGGAACGAGGGGCTTGAGCGCTTCCACCGCCTCCAGTCCCGCCGCGTAGTCGATCCCCGAGAAGGTCTCGCCGCGGTCGAAGCCCGCCCCCTCGCGGTTGAAGTGGCGGTGATCGTCCTGGGCGAAGGTGCTCTGCGCCGTGAGCTTGCCCGTGAGCAGGCCCGAAGAGAGCGGCAGGCGCGCGAGGATGCCGACGCCGCGGCGTTGCGCCTCGGGCAGCAGGCGCTCGGCGGGACGTTGTCGCAGCATGTTGTAGATGACCTGCACCGACTGCACGCCGGGATACTCGATCGCCTTCAGGCCCTCCTCCACCTTCTCGACGCTGACGCCGTAGTGGCGGACTTTGCCGGCGCGGACGAGATCGTCCAGCACGCCGAAGACTTCCGGCATGTAGTAGACCTGCGTCGGCGGGCAATGAAGCTGCACGAGATCGAGCGCCTCGAAGCCCAGGTTCACGAGGCTGCGCTCGGCAAAGGCGGTGAGGCTCTCGCGCGTGAACCCCTCGGCGGCATGCGGCGACAGGCGCCGGCCCATCTTGGTCGCGACGTAGAAAGGTTCGCTGCGCTCGCGGCGAAGGCGGCCGATCAGGCGCTCGCTGTGGCCGTCGCCGTACACATCCGCCGTATCGAAGAAGTTGACGCCGAGATCGAGCGCACGGTGCAGCGCCGCCATCGACTCCGCATCGTCCACCGGGCCCCACGTGCCGCCGATCGCCCATGCGCCGAAGCTCACGGTAGAAACATTCCATGCGGTGCGGCCGAGAGGGCGGTATTGCAAGGGTTTTCTCCTGACTGGGACTGTGCGAGTTATAGGGACGTTGTTGGAACCGCCGATCCCCGCCGATAGCCCCCCGCCGATTCCCGCCGATAGAAACGAAAAATCATGGGACACAGATGAACACAGATGGACACAGATAGTGTCTTGGCGACCCGCGCGCGGAGATTCTCAAGCCCGATTGGCTTTTATCCGTGTGAATCTGTGTTCATCGGTGTCCCCACTGCCTTCTGCTTTTCATCGGCGAGAATCGGCGCGGGGTTATCGGCGGGGATCGGCGGTTCCAACAGACTCCCGACCTTCGACACTCCCATGTCCACGTTTCTCCCCGAGGATGATCATCGCGAGCACGTCCTGCTCCGTGACGTCGGCCACGCGAGTGGTGTCGACCACCGCCCCGTTCTTCATCACCGTCACGCGGTCGCAGACGGCGAAGACGTCGGCCATGTCATGGCAGATGAGGAAGATGCCGATGCCCTCGGCCTTCAACCGGCGGATCGTATCCAGCACCATCTGCGTCTCGGCAGGCCCGAGCGCGGCGCACGGCTCGTCCATGATCAGGATGCGCGCATTGAAGTAGAGCGCGCGTGCGATCGCCACCGTCTGGCGCTGGCCGCCGGACATCGCGCGCACCGGCTTCTTCATGTCGCGGAAGTTCGGGTTCAGGCGCGAGATGACCTTCAGCGCCTCGTGCTCCATGCGGTCCGTGTCGAGCGTGTGCCAGGGCGTGAGCAGCTCGCGGCCGAGGAAGACGTTCGCCGGCGCGTCGAGGTTCTCGGCGAGGGCGAGCGTCTGGTGGATGGTCTCGATGCCCGCGAGGCGCGCTTCCAGCGGCGTCTCGAAGCGCTGCTCGGTTCCCCGCACCACGATGCGCCCTTCGTCGGCGGGATACACGCCCGCGAGGATCTTGATCAGCGTGCTCTTGCCCGCGCCGTTGTGGCCCAGCAGGCCCACGACCTCGCCTTCCTGCAGCGAGCAGTCGACACGGTCGACGGCCGTGAGGCCGCCGAAATGCTTGGTGAGCCCCTGGACCTCGACCAGCGCGGTGCTCATCGCGCCTGCCTTCGCTGGTAGATGCCATCCACCCACACGGCGCCGATCAAGACGAGGCCAATCGCGATCTGGCGCTTGGCGCTCGAGACATCCATCAGCACCATGCCGTTGTCGAGGCTCTGGATCAGCAGCGCGCCGACGATGGCGCCGGGGATCGTCCCCACCCCGCCCGCGAACGACGTGCCGCCGATCACGGCCGCGGCGATCACATAGAGCTCGGCCATCTGCCCGATGGAGTGCGTCCCCGAGTTGAGGCGCGACGTGGTGATCACGGCGCTGATCGCCGCGAGCGCGCCCATCAGGATGAAGAGATAGAGCAGCACGCGCTTGGTCGGGAGCCCCGAAAGAAGTGCGGCTTCCGGGTTGCCGCCATAGGCAAACACGTAACGCCCGAAGCGCGTGCGCGTGGAGACGAGCGTGAGGACCACTGCCACGCCGACGAGGATCAACACCGGCACGCCGATGCCCTTCCCGGTCGTCGCCTCGCCGTCGCCGCTGCCCGGATCGGGATAGGCGTTCATCACCAGCACGAAGGCGATCACCGCGGCGCACGAGATGAAGGCCTTCAGCGCATCGGCCCACAGAGGTGCCATCGATGCGTTGTAGCGCGAGCGCGAGCGCCGCGCATAGACCACCTGCGCCACGACCCATGCGCAGGCGACAAGCCCCAGCAACCAGCTCCACCACGGCCCGATGGATCCGTGGACCCCGCCTCCGAGCCTTTGGTACGTCATAGAAAGAGGCGCAAGCGTCTGTCCATCGGCCACAAGAAACGCCGCGCCGCGAAACATGAGGTAGCCCGCCAGCGTCACGACGAACGCCGGCACGCCCCTGAAAGCCGTCCAATATCCCTGGAACGCACCCAGGGCCATCCCGCCCAGCACGCCAACGCCGATCGACAGCAGCCATGCGAACGGTGTCTCCGCGCCCAGCCACTCCACCTGCACGAAAGCGATCAGCATCCCGGTGAACGCCATCTGCGAGCCCACCGAGAGATCGATCTGGCGTGCGACGATGATGTAGACCATCCCGCACGCCATGATCGCCGTGACGCACGTCTGGATCGACAGGTTGTAGAGGTTGCGCGGCGTGAGGAAGATGCCGTCGGTCGCGATCGCGAGCGCGATCCAGATCACCGACAGCGCCATCACCAGCGCCGTGAAGCGTGTTACTTGCATGCAGGAGGCGCCTTCGCCGCTTCGACGCCCGCGCACACCTGCGCCTTGGTCACCCAGCCGGCCTCGATGACGACGTTCAGGTTATCGCGCGTGATCGCGACCGGCTTCAGGAACACCGCCGGCACCGAGGCCTTGCGGTTGCCCGGGCTCCAGAGGCGCACGTCCTTGATGTCCGAGCGCTTGCCGCCCGCGGCGATCTGCGCCGCGTAGGCTCCGGCCACCCGGCCGAGCTCGCGCGCGTCCTTCCACACCGTCACGGTCTGCTCCCCGCGCGCCACGCGATTCAGCGCGGCCACGTCGGCGTCCTGCCCGGAGACCGGCACGCCCACGAGGTTCTGCGCCCGCAGCGCCGCGATCGCGGCTCCGGCCGTGCCGTCATTGGAAGCGACGACCGCATCCACCTTGTTGGCGTTCTTCGTGAGGATCTGCTCCATGTTCTTCTGCGCCACCTCCGGCGCCCAGCCTTCGGTGTACTGCTCGCCGACGATCTTCACGTCCTTCTTGTAGATCGCATCGGCCAGCACCTCGCGCTGCCCGGCGTTGAGCATGTCGGCGTTGGGATCGGTGGGCGAGCCCTTGATGAACACGTAGTTGCCGCGCGGCTTTACCGCGAGCACGGCACGCGCCTGCATGCGACCGACTTCCGTGTTGTCGAACGTGAGATAGAGCACGCTCGGGTCCTGGATCAGGCGGTCATAGGCGACGACGGGGACTTTCGCCTCCTTCGCTTTCGCCACCGCGGGCAGGATCGCGCTCGCGTCCTGGGCGAGGATGATCAACGCCTTCGCACCCTTGGCGATCAGCGCCTCCACGTCGGCCAGCTGCTTCTCGTTCGAGCCCTGCGCGTCGGCGGCGATGTATCGCGCCCCCGCGGCCTCGAGCGCGGCCTTGATGGCGGTCTCGTCCTTCTTCCAGCGTTCCTCCTGGAAATTCGACCAGGAGACGCCGACCAATTCGCCCTTCGCATGCACGGCGGGGGCCGCACCCAGGAAACAGGCAGCCAGCGCGAGCGCGGCCCCGAGGTTGCTTCGCACCATCTTTGCTTCTCCTCCGGGCGGGCCCCCTCTGCCGGGGAGCCCTGACCGTTCAAATGTAGCGGTTGACGAGTCCTTCGAGTCTTTCCTGTCCACCCGAGCGGGGCTGCGGCTCGAGGTCGGTCTTCTCCACGTGGGCCGCGAGCTTCGCGAGCGACATCTTGCCCGCGAGGATGTCACGTCCCATCTTGCCCTTCCACCCGGCGTAGCGCGCGTCCACGGCCTGGCCGAGCTTGCCGTCGTCGATCATCTTCTCGGCGATCAGCAACGCGCGGGCGCAGAGGTCCATCGCCTCGGCGTGCGCGATCACGAGATCGTCCGGATCGATCGATTGGCGGCGCACCTTCGCGTCGAAGTTGAGCCCGCCGCTGGTGAAGCCGCCACCCTTGATGATGTGGTACATGGCGAGCGCCATCTGCGGCAGATTGTTCGGGAACTGGTCCGTATCCCAGCCGCTCTGCTCGTCGCCGCGGTTCATGTCGATCGAGCCGAAGATGCCCAGCGCATACGCGAGCGCGATCTCGTGCTCGAAGGTGTGGCCGGCCAGCAGCGCGTGGTTCTGCTCGATGTTGACCTTGACCTCCTTCTCCAGCCCATAACGGCGCAGGAACCCGTAGACCGTGGCCACGTCGTAGTCGTACTGGTGCTTGGTGGGCTCGGCGGGCTTCGGCTCGATGAGGATGAGGCCCTTGAAGCCGATCTTGTGCTTGTGCTCGACCACGAGGTTCAGGAACTTGCCGAGCTGGTCCAGCTCCCGGCCGACGTCGGTGTTGAGCAGCGTCTCGTAGCCCTCGCGCCCGCCCCACAGCACGTAGTTCTCGCCCTTCAGCTCGTGCGTCATCTCGAGCACGTTCTTCACCTGCGCGGCGGCGTAGGCGAAGACTTCCGGATCCGGATTGGTCGCCGCGCCCGACATGTAGCGGCGGTGGCTGAAGAGGTTGGCCGTGCCCCACAGGAGCTTCATGCCGGACTTGCGCATCTTCTTCTCGAAGACCTCGCCGATCTTGCGCACGTTGCGGTTCGATTCGCGCAGCGTCGCCCCCTCGGGCGCGATGTCGCGGTCGTGGAAGGTGAAGTACGGCGCCTGCGTCAGGCGGAAGAGCTCGAAGGCGATGTCGGCCTTGTGCTCGGCCTGCTTCATGCCGTCGCCGCCCGCGGCGTGCCACGGGCGCTGGAAGGTGTCGCCGCCGAAGGGATCGAGCCCAGGCCAGACGAAGCTGTGCCAGTAGCAGACGGCGAACCGGAGGTGATCCGCCATCTTCTTCCCGAGGACCTTGCGGTCCGGCTTGTAGTAGCGGAAGGAGGCGGGCTTGTCCTGCGTGAAGAAGCTCTGCGATTTTTTCATGTGCGTCTTTCGTTCCGGGGGTCCATCAGATGTAGCGGTTGACCAGGGCTTCGTAGCGCTCCTGGTGGCCCGAGCGGGGCTGCGGCTCGAGATCGTTCTTTTCGATGTGCGTGGCGAGCTTGGCGAGCGACTGGCGGCCGCCGAGGATGCCGCGGCCGAGCGCGCCGTCCCATCCGGCATAGCGGTCGGCCACGCGCTTCGGGAGCTCGCCCTCCTCGATCATCTTCGCGGCGATCAGCAGGGCGCGGGCGCACAGGTCCACCGCGTCCGCGTGGGCGACCACGAGGTCGTCCGGGTCGATCGACTGGCGCCGGACCTTGGCGTCGAAGTTGAGGCCGCCGGTGGTGAAGCCGCCGCCCTTCATGATCTGGTACATCGCGATCACGGCGTGCGGCAGGTTCGTGGGGAAATGCACCGTGTCCCAGCCCAGCAGCTCGTCGCCGCGGTTCATGTCGATCGAACCGAAGACGCCGAGCGCCTGGGCGAGCGCGATCTCGTGCTCGAAGGTGTGGCCGGCCAGCAGCGCGTGGTTCTGCTCGACGTTGATCTTCACCTCGCGCTCGAGGCCGTAGCGCTGCAGGAAGCCGTAGATCGTCGCGACGTCGTAGTCGTACTGGTGCTTGGTCGGCTCCGCGGGCTTGGGCTCCACGAGGATCGCGCCCTGGAAGCCGAGCTTGTGCTTGTGCTCGACCACGAGGTTGAGGAACCTGCCGAGCTGGTCCAGCTCCCGCCCCATGTCGGTGTTGAGCAGCGTCTCGTAGCCCTCGCGCCCGCCCCAGAGCGCGAAGTTCTCGCCGCCCAGGTCGTGCGTGAGCTCGAGCGCGCCCTTCACCTGCCCCGCGGCGTATGCGAAGACGTCGGGATCGGGATTGGTCGCCGCGCCGGAAAAGTAGCGGCGATTCGAGGTGAGGTTCGCCATGCCCCAGAGCACCTTCACGCCCGAGGCGCGCATCTTCTTCTCGATCACCTCGCCCATGCGCCGGACGTTGAGGTTCGTCTCGCGCAGCGTGGCGCCCTCGGGCGCGATGTCGAGGTCGTGGAAGGTGAAGTACGGCGCGTTCAAGAGCCGCAGCAGCTCGAAGGCGACGTCGGCCTTGTGCCGCGCCTGCTGCATCGGATCGCCGCCGGGGGCGTGCCACGGACGCTCGAAGGTTCCGACGCCGAACGGATCGGCGCCGATCGAGGCGAAGCTGTGCCAATAGCAGACGGCGAAGCGCATGTGCTCGTCCATGCGCTTGCCGAGCACCTTGCGATCGGGCTTGTACCACCGGTACTTCACCGGTTGGGCCTGCTGGAAGAAGGGCGCGGGGCGTTTCATCGTCAGCCCGCCGCCTGTGACCATGTGGAGAGCGCCGGATAGAGGCCCTGCCAGTGGCGATGGCGCACGGCATGCAGCGCCGAGCGTTCCGCGCGCGGCTCGAACGTGCGAACGCGCTTCGGACGTTGCAGGCTTTCCAGCGGTGCGCTGTTGGCGAGACGTGCGAGGCGCGCAGCACCGAGAGCACACCCGATCTCGCTCTCGGCCACCTGGTGGAGCGGGACGCCGAGCACGTCGGCCATTAGCTGCGACCAGAGCGGCGAGCGGGCCCCGCCTCCGATCACGTCGGCTTCCGTGAGCGTCGTGCCGGCGCTCGCCAGGGCCTGCTGCGCATCGCGCATCGCGTAGGCCACGCCTTCGAGCACGGCCAGCGTCATGTCGGTGCGGGTGCAGCTTCCGTCCAGGCCCGCGAAACCCGCGCGTACCGCGGCGTCGTTGTGCGGCGTGCGCTCGCCGTTCAGGTACGGCGCGAACCAGCAGCGTGACGCGGCGCGATTCGGATCGAGCTCGCCCAGCAGGAACGACTCGGTGCGCCCCGTGACCTCGGCCCACCACGCGAGGCTGGCCGCGGCGGACAGCAGGACACCCATCTGGTGCCACGTATTCGGGACGGCATGGCAGAACGCGTGCACCGCACGGGCGGGCGCCGGGGCGAAGGCCGCCGTGGTTGCCCAGAGCACGCCGGACGTGCCGAGCGAGACGAACGCATCGCCGGCGTGGACAGCTCCGAGCCCGACGGCCCCGGCGGCGTTGTCCCCCGCTCCGCCCGCGATCACCGGCGGCCTGCGGAAGCCCCAGCGCTGGGTGAGCTCGGCCGAGAGCTCGCCCGACACGGCGTTGCCTTCCACCAGCTTAGGCATCTGGGAGCGCGTCATGCCGGATGCGGCGAGCGCTCGATCGGACCAGTCGCGCTTGCCGACATCCAGCCAGAGCGTGCCCGAGGCATCGGACATCTCCTCGACCAGCGCACCGCAAAGCCGATAGCGCACGTAGGCCTTGGGCAGCAGCACCGTGGCGACCTTCGCGAACACTTCCGGCTCGTGCTCGCGCACCCACATCAGCTTGGGCGCCGTGAAACCGGGCATGGCGAGGTTGCCCGTCACCTTGCGAAGCCCGCGCCACTCGCGCGTGAGCTGCTCGCACTGCGCGGCGCTCCGCCCGTCGTTCCAGAGGATGCAGGGCCGCAGCACCTCGCCCTTCTCATCGAGCAGCGTGGCGCCGTGCATCTGGCCCGAGAGGCCGATCGCCTCCGCTTGCGCGAGCTCGGAGCCGTGCGCGGCCTTCAATTCGTCCAGGCACTCCAGCACGGCGTTCCACCAGAGCTGCGGATCCTGCTCGCTGAAGCCGGGCTGCGGCCGGCTCACTTCGAGCGAGCGGCTTGCGGTGGCGATCACGCGGTCGTCGTCGCCCACCAGCGCCACCTTGGCGCTCGAGGTGCCGATGTCGATGCCGATCGTGATCACGAGGCGGTTCCCCCGGCGACGATGCGCAGCTCGTCCGCGCCGAAGAGGTGCCAGCGTCCCGGCGCCGGGCGGACATGCACCACGTCCCCGGCGGCCAGCGTGCTCTGGCCCGGCAGGTGCAGCAGCACGCCGCCACTCAGCTGCGGGCTGCAGTGCACGTAGGTGTTCGAGCCGTGCTGCTCGATCACGTCCACGGCGAGCGTCCACGCGTTGTCGGCGCCCTGCACCACCACCATGTCCTCGGGTCGCAGGCCGAAGACGAGGTCCTGCCCCGCAGTGAGCGCGAGGCCCGACCGGGGCAGCCGGAGCTTTCCCAGGCCGGGGCACTCGAGCTCGAACTCCGCGTCGTTCACCGACAGCACGCGGGCGTTCACGAAGTTCATGCGCGGAGAGCCGATGAAGCCGGCCACGAACTTGTTGCGCGGGCGGTTGTAGAGATCGAGCGGAGCACCGACCTGCTCGATGTGCCCCGCGCGCAGCACCACGATGCGGTCGGCCATGGTCATGGCCTCCACCTGGTCGTGGGTGACGTAGATCATCGTGTTCTTGATGCGGTCGTGGAGCTTCGAGATCTCCAGGCGCATCATCACGCGCAGCTCCGCGTCGAGATTCGACAGCGGCTCGTCGAAGAGGAAGATCTTCGGGTCGCGCGTGATGGCCCTGCCGATCGCCACCCGCTGGCGCTGGCCGCCGGAAAGCTGGCGGGGCTTGCGCTCCAGCAGCGCGTCGATCTGCAGCAGCTTCGCCGCGTGGTCCACGCGCCTGGCGATCTCGTCCTTCTTCATGCGCATGTTCTCGAGTCCGAACGAGAGGTTCTCGCGCACCGTCATGTGCGGATAGAGCGCATAGGACTGGAACACCATCGCGACGCCGCGATCGGCTGCGGCCGTACGCACCACGCTTTGCCCGTCGATGCGGATGTCGCCGCCGCTCGTCTCTTCGAGACCCGCGATCAAACGCAGCAGCGTGGACTTGCCGCAGCCCGACGGCCCCACGAAGACCACGAACTCGCCGTCCGCGATCTCGAGGTTCGCCCCGGCGATGACTTCCGCCGTGCCGAAAGCCTTGGTGACGTTCTCGAGGGTCAGGCTCGCCACGAGATCTCCCCAGTGGGACGAGCGGCTTCGAGACGAGCGCCCTTGGAACCGCCGATCCCGGCTTGGCGACCCTTGCGAAGACCTTCTCGAGTTCGGTTTGCCTTTATCTGTGTGAATCCGTGTTCATCTGTGTCCCTAACGCATTTCGCCCGTCCTTTGCTTTGATCGGCGGCAATCGGCGGGAAATCGGCGGGGATCGGCGGTTCCAACAACGCCCGCCACGTCGCCATCCGCGAAATCGTCGCTCTCATTTGATCCCCGTCGAGGCGATGCCGGTGGTGATGTAGCGCTGAAGGAAGATGAACGCGAGCGCCAGCGGCAGCGCGGTCAACGTCGTCATCGCGAGCAGCATGCCGTAGTGGATGCCGTTCTCGTCCGTGTAGCCGGCGAGCGCGATCTGCAGCGTCTGGGCGTGCGGCTCGGTGAGGATGATGAGCGGCAGCAGGAACTCGTTCCAGCGCGACATGATCGAGAAGATCGCCACCACGGCGAGCGCCGGCGTGGACAGCGGCACCACGAGCTTCCAATAGATGCGCCACTCGCTCGCGTGGTCCATGCGCGCGGCCTCGATCAGCTCCGTGGGCAGCGTCAGCATGTACTGGCGCAGCAGGAAGACCCCGGTGGGCGTGGAGATCACCGGCAGGATCACGCCCCACGGATTGTTGGTGAGGCCGAGCTCGGAGACGATGAGGTAGATCGGCACCAGGACCACCGTCGCCGGGATCATGAGCGTCGCAAGAATGATCAGCAGCGCCACGTTGCTGCCCGGGAAGCGGTAGATCGACAGCGCGAAGGCCGCCATGGAGTTCATCACCAGCGTGATGACCGTGGCCATCACGGTGATGAAGAACGTGTTGTAGATGGACGACCCGATGCGGCTTCCCGCGGAATCGAGGAGCTGCGTGTAATTCTCGGTGGCGAGGTGGTACTGGCGGATCGGCTCGGCGCGGTCCGCGGGCACCGTGATGCGTCCGGTTTCGGGATGAGCCGGGTCGACCATCACCGCCTCGATGCCGACGCGCCGGACCTGCGCCAGCGTCACCACGCTGCCGTCTTCGCGCGTCACGCGGAAGAGGGTCAGCGGCCGGGGATAGCCGGGGACCTTCACCGACTCGAACGATTTCGGCAGCAGCGTGGGCGGGAATTCCGTGAGGTTGCCCTCGCCCTTGAACGACGAGATCACCACCCACAGCACCGGGGCCAGCATGACGATCGCGCCCAGGCCCAGGTAGCCGTACGTGAGCCAGTCGGTCCAATCCGCACGGATGCCGCCGCGCTTGCGCGTGAAGAAGCTAAGCATCTCGCCCTCCCCGCGACAGGCGCATCTGCAGCGCGGTGAACCCGAAGAGGACCAATCCCAGCAGCAGCGACGCGGCCGCCGCCAGCCCGTAGTTGCGCGGCATCACCGCGAAGCCCGTCTCGTAGATGTAGTGGACGATCATCTTCGTGGCCGAGCCCGGCCCGCCGCCGGTGAGCACGTAGATCTCGTCGAAGGTCTGCACGGCACGGATCACCGCGAGGATGAACACCACCAGCAGCACGGGCTTCAGCAGCGGCAGCGTGATCCGCGTGAACACCCGCCACGGCGAGGCGCGGTCCATCTTCGCGGCCTCGTAGAGATCGGCCGGGATGCTTTGCAGCCCCGCCAGCAGGATCACCATATAGAAGCCCATGTGAGCCCACACGGTGACGAAGATCGACCACTTAAAAGCACGCGACGGCTCGGTGAGCCAGCTCACCGCAGGCATTCCCGCCCCCGCGAGCAGCCCGTTCAGCGCGCCGTCGCGCTGCAGCAGCCACACCCACGTCATCGCCACCACGACCGGCGAGAGCATCACCGGGAAGAAGAAGATGCCGCGGAAGAAGCCGCGCGCGCGGATGCGGCGATTCAACGCGATCGCGGTGGCGAGCGCCACGCCGATCATGATCGTCACCTGCAGCGGCACGAACCACATCGAGTTCCTCACCGCCCGCCAGAAGAGGTCGCGCGTGCAGGTGGACGGATCGAGGTAGTTGTCGCAGGCGAGCAGCGTCTCGTAGTTGAAGAGGCCCACGAAGTGGCGCTGCGTCGGGTAGAGGCTCTCCCCGCCCGTCATCGAGTAGACGACGTTCACCAGCACCGGCAACAGCGAGAACACGGCGATGATGATGAGGTTGGGTGCGAGGAACACCCACGGCAGGCGCTTCATCCCGAGCACGCGCTGCAGGAAGACCATCGCGGGCTCGAGCGCGCGCGCCGGGACCGCCGCCACCGCGCCCAGGACTGCCTTTGCCCGATCCTCGAGTCCCGGGGCCATGGCCGTCACATCCTCGTGACCTGGACGGCGAGATCGACGTCCTTCTTGATGAAGGCGGCCGCGGTGTCGATGTCGAGCTCGTTGTTCAGGACCTGGCTGATGCGCGTGGTCATGGCGTTCATCGCCGCGCGCTGGAAGCGCCAGCCCTGGAAGGCGTAGGCGGCCGGCGGGATGTTGGTCGAGACCTGGCGCGTGTAGCTCGCGAGCGCCTCGCGCACGCGCTCCGAGGCGTTGGGATAGGCCACGCCCGTCCTCACCAGCGTTGCGGCGATGGGAATGTTCGCGCCGCGGGCCAGCTGCTCGCGCATGACGTCCTCGCGCGCGGCGAAGGCGAGGAAGCGCCCGACCAGCTTCGGCGCCTTCGAATGCTTGAAGCCGACCACGGCTCCCCCGCCCGGCATGAGCGCGCAGGACGACGTGCCGCAGGGCGCGTCGATCACGGCCCAGTCGAAGAGATCGCCGACCTCCTTGTTCATGCGTTCGAGCTGCCACGAGCCGCCGAAGTAGAGGACGACCTTGGCGTTCATGAAGTCCTGGAAATTGTCGCGGTGCGTGGCGCCGCCGACCGCGCCCCAGAGATCCATCGGCAATGTGCCGTCGCGGTGCCAGCCGACGAACTTGCGCATGGCGGTCTTGAGCCCCTCGTCCACGACGAAGTTGCCGCGTGCATCGACCAACCGGGCCCCGTAGCTGATGGCGATGCTGGCGAAGCGGTGCGCGGATCGATCGACCTCCATCGCCATCGGGGTGTTCGTCGCCTTCGCGACCTTCCGGCACGCCGCGGCCCAGTCGTCCCACGTAGCACCCGGGGGCGGCAGCTCGACGCGCGCCTGCCGGAAGAGCGTGAGGTTCACGTACGCGCCGTTCATCGTGATCGCCGAGGACATGCCGTTGATCGCGTCGGGGCGCGAATCGGTGCCGCGAAGCATCGGCAGCATCACGCCGAATTCGCGCTCGAAGTACGCCGCGTCCACGTAGGGGCGCACGTCGAGGTAGTACTTCGAGAGGCCGTTCCAGTCTCCCACGATGGAAATGTCGGGCCCGCGTCCGGAAGCGAGCTGCACCGGCAGGCTCTCGAGGATGGACTGGTAGGAGACGAGGCGGAAGTGGACCTTGTCGCCCGGGTTCTCCCGGTTGAACCGATCGACGGTGAAGCCGACGTAGGTGTTGATCGCCTGGACGACGATCTCCTCCGCACGGGCAGCGCCCACCATCGAGACAGCGATCGCCAGGGCGATGGCGGATCCGCGGAAGCGAAAGGTCACGACTGGCTCACGATCCTCACGGGCGGGCGCAGGCGTGGCGCCGCGTCCGACTGGCGGCGGATCAGCGCGAAGTCCATGACGAATTGCTCGGGCTTGATGATCTCCTTGGCCCGGCGTGCGCGGATCTGGCGCACGAGGATATCCACCGCCGTGGCCGCCATGTCCGTGATCGGCTGGCGAACCGTGGTGAGCTCGGGCCAGATCGTGGTGGCGAGCGCGGCATCGTCGAAGCCGGCTACGGTGAGGTCGCCCGGCACGTCGAGGTGCAGGCGGTGGGCGATGGCCACGGTGGCCGCCGCCATGTCGTCGTTCGAGGCGAAGATCGCCGAGGGGCGCGGGTCGACGTTCAGCAGCACTTCGGCCGCGTCGAGGCCCGAGCGGTAGTTGAACATGCCCTTGGCCACGAGTTCCTCGGGAACGCCCAGGCCTGCTTCGGCCATGGCCGCGCGGAAGCCCGCCATGCGGCGCTCGCTCGCGGTCTGGTTCGGAGCGCCGGTGATGAATCCGATGCGCAGGTGGCCCAGCGAGACCAGGTGGCGCGTCATGTCGTACGCGGCGCGGTAGTCGTCGATGCTGACCGCGTTGATGCGCTTGTCCGGAGCGCCGCTCGCCACCGCGACCGAGGGCGTGGCGGTGTCGGACACGAGGCTCAGCAGTGGAGCGGAATCGCACAGCGGCGGCGGCAGGATCAGCCCGTCGATGCCGTTGGTGATGAGGTCGCGGGCGGCGGCTTCCTCGTGGTCGCCCGCCTCGCACTTCTCCACGACGAGCTGGATGTGCATCAGGCTCGCCTTGTTCAGCAGGCCCACCAGGAATTCCGAGAGGTAGCCCGCGGACGGGTTGCTGTAGAGCACGCCGATGCGGATGAGCTCGGAGCCGGCCAGGCGGCGTGCCGCCGGGTTGGGGACGTAGTTCAGCGACGCGATCGCCTCGCGGACGCGCTCGCGGGTGCTCTCGCGCACGTTCTGCTCGCCGTTCACGACGCGAGAGACGGTCATCGGCGAGACGCCCGCTTGCGCGGCGACATCGGCGATGGTGGCGACGTTCTTGCCCCGTCCGGCCCTGGTCCTTGCTGCTCTCACCGCGTTCTACCCTTTTTCATGTGATCAATATGTACCGCTAACAAGCGACAAGGGCAACCGATTGCGGCTCGGTTGCCCTCGTCGCGCCAGCACACTCTTTACCGGGCGTTACCGGGCGGGGGCCCTAGAACTTGAAGCGCGCCCCGACGATGTACGTCCGGCCCGGGTCATACAGCGTGAACGTCGCGTTCGGGAACTGGAAGTACGTGCGCTGCGACTGGCGCGTCACGTTCTGGACGTCGAACGTGATCTGCGGCCAGAAGTTGCTCGTCTTGCCCAGCACATCTCCCAGGTCCACGGCCGACGACAGGTCCACCTGCTTGTAGTCGTCCACGAACAGCGCCGCATTCGTGATGCCGTTCTGGTTGGCGGTGGCGACCTGGCTGCCTTCCTGGAACGTCTGCGAGATGCGGAACATGAAGCCGTGGTTCTCGTAGTACGCGGTGAGGTTGTACGTCTTCTCCGGCACGCCGAGGGCCACCGCGCCGGAAACCCCGCCGCTCGTGGTCTGCTTGATCCGCGTGTAGTTCGCGCTGAAGCCGAACCCCTCGATCGGCAGGATCCGGTCGAGCGGCTGCACCCACGAGAGCTCGACGCCCTTCACCTTCAGGTAGCCCTCCGCGTTCACCGACTGCGTGATCACCACGGTGGCGGCATCCGGCCCGCCGCGCGCCGTGATCGCCGCTTGCTGCGTCGGCGAGAGCGAGTCGTAGTTGATGCCGAAGGCCGCGAGCGCGTTGAACGGCAGCGTGGTGTTGGCGTTGGTCGTGAAGCCCTTGATGCGCTTGTAGAACGGCGTGGCGCTCACGTAGCCCGAACCGCCCGTGTACCACTCGAGCCCGAGGTCGAGGTTGTCCGAGAGGTACGGCTTGAGAGCCGGGTTGCCCAGCGTGCCGACGTCGGCCGACGGCGAGCTGAAGTTGATCGAGGGACGGATCGCGTTCGGGTCGGCGCGGGTCATCGTGCGCGAGGCGCTGGTACGGAGCACGACGTCCTTCGTGAGGTTCAAGGCCGCGGAGGCCGACGGCAACGTGTTGTTGTACGTCGTCTCCAGGTACACGAAGTTGTCGATGTTCGGGTACTTGCCGCCGTTCTGCAGCAGCGGGACGACGGCGTTGCGCGGATCGGCGATGGAGATGAAGCCGCCCACCGTCTGCTCCGTGCGGACGTAGCGCAGGCCCGCGTTGTACTTGAGCGCCATGCCCCACGGATCGGCCATGCCGTTGATCTCGGTGTAGAACGCCGTGGCCTTCTCGTTGATGAACCCGGCGCTGGCGCCGGTGTTCGACGAGCCGACTTCCGGAGCCGAGTTCACGAAATCGCCGTAGCGCGAGTCGGTGGCGAAGCGGTTCCAGTCCACCGTGATGAAGCCGGCCGGGCCGGGCGACAGGTAGCTCGCCAGGTTGGCCAGCGGGATCAGCGAGCCGCGGTACGTGAGCGAGGCCGGAGAGCCCTGCCCCGCCGTGTAGCCCGTGCCGAAGCCCGGATACAGCGCGGCGGCGGTGGCACCCGGCGTGTTGGCGCCGTTGCAAGCCGGGCCGCCGTTCGGGCCGAGGACGAAGGTGCTGGGATTGTTGCCGCACGTCGCCGCCTGCCAGGCGCCGGAGTTGTCCTTCGCCCGGATGCTGCGCTCGATCTCGTCGTAGGCGAGGCCGCCGTGCACGTTGAAGCGCTTGTCGCCCCACGTGAGGTTGATGCGGCCGCCCTTGGTCTCGGTCTCGCGGAACTCCTCCTGCTGGTTCACGCGCCCGCCGTCCCAGACGAAGTTCGCCGGATTGTTCAGGTCCACGTTGCTGGAGATGGTGGGCCGCTCGCCGTTGGTGAAGTTCACCGTGACGCCGGAGCTGCCGCGCGTGATCGGAAGGACCGTCGGCGACTCGCGGTGGAACTCGCTCTTGGTGTAGTTCAGCATCCCGTCGAGCTTGAGATCCTTCCCGATCTTCCACTCCATGCCGGGGTTGATGCCGTAGAGCTTCACGTCCTCGATGTACGGGCGGTATTCGAGGAAGAACTGCGCGTTGGCGAAGGTGCCCGACTGGACCACGCAGCCATTCGTGCAGTCCGTCTGGTCGACCGTCATGTTGAGCGGGATGACGGCCCCGTTGCGCCCGACCCAGTTCATGTCGATGCGCTTCATGTCGTTCTTCTTCTTCGCGTCCAGCGCGTCCACGTAGAAGTACAGGTCCGCGTTGGGACGCCACTCGAGGCTCACCACGCCGCTGTAGCGGTTCTTGGTGCCGGACTCGTCCATGTCACGGCCGAGGCGCGGAATGATCGCGTTGTCGATCTGCGTGATGTTCAGGCCCGGGTTGTGCGCGAGCAGGAAGGCCTGGTCGATCGCGGCGCCCGGCGTGAGGCCGTTGCCCGCGTTGGCCGGGACGACGTTCGGGATCGAGAAGTTGCCGCCGCCGGTGTTGTTGCGCGTGGCGAGCGTGTTCTGCGCGGCCGTGAGGTTCGGGTTGGTCCAGCCGATGGTCTCGAAGCCGGTGGTGCGGATCTTGTTCTGGCCCCAGGCGAAGCCGCCCAAGATGCCGAACGTATCGCCCCAGGTCTGGCTGGCGACGATCGCGCCCTTGTTGCCCCACTTGTCGGCCACGCTGTTCTCGACACCCGACACCGAAACGGTGACGTGCCGGCCGGGGTTGTCGAACGCGCGTGCGGTGCGCATGTCGACCACGCCCGCGGCTCCGCCTTCGGTCATCGCCGAAGTCGGGCTCTTGTACACGCTCAAGCGCGAGAAGAGCTCCGTCGGGAGCATGTCCAGGTCGACTTCGCGGTTGGTGTTCTGGTTGTCGGTGCGGCCCGAGGAAGCCACTGCGATGGGCGCGCCGTTCAACAGGATCTTCGTGAAGCTCGTGCCGAGGCCGCGGATCTGGATGTTCAGGCCCTCGCCGGTGATCTCCCGGCTGATCAGCACGCCGGGGATGCGGTTCAGCGATTCGGCGATGTTGGCGTCCGGGAACTTGCCGATGTCCTCGGCGAAGACCGAGTCCTGGAAGCCCGTGGCATCGCGCTTGTCACGCGTGGAGGATTCCACGCTCGCACGAAAACCGGTGACGGTGATGGTTTCGATCTTGGTGGGATCTGCCGGAGGCGTTTGTGCATACGCCTGCGAAATCATGCCCGCGAGGGCGGTCATAGCAAACAATGCACGGCCGCCGTGGAGCGCGCGGACGTGCGACTTCCTGGGATTCTTCTGCATTGTGATTCCTCCTGGGCGGGCTTCCGGCGCCACTCTTTGGTGGCATTCGCTTCAACTTATCACCTGAATTGGTAGCGTGACCATTTCAGTGTAGGCAGGTCCTAAATCCCGTGTCAACGGGGGGTCTCGGGTTTTCCCTAATACGGCTGGGCCCGGCCGGGCGCCCACGGAGTGCGGCGGGACTTGTATTGCTCGAGGGTGAGCGGCGGTGCGGCGTGACCTTTCGGCAGGGGCAATCCCGAGACCGAACGGAAGTAGGCGACCGAGGCATCGCGCCACCATTTCGCTTCCTGTTCCTGGATCAGCAGGAATTCGCGCACCTCGCGATGGCGGCGCGGGTCGATCACGTTCTTGAGTCGATCCCAGCGCTTGCGAAGGTCCCCTGCCCCGGCCACGCCGCGGTCGTAGCGCGCGATCAGCTCATCCCACAAGGAGCGCCCCGACGGCATCCTGAAATCCCACGGCAAGTGGTGGAACCACAACAGGAATTGATCCGACGTCGTCTTCGGATCGGCCCACTGCCGGGCGACATCCGGCGCGTATTGCTCGAGCGCATTGCTGCCCTTGGGCGTGCGGTCGAAGCCGATGCCCTTCCGGTCGGCCTGGTGGTAGTAGGTCGGGTTCCATTCGGGACGGCGCAGCTCCGACACCCAGGGCCCCGGTCCGTAGTGATGCCCCGTGTCCATGAGGTGATGCAGGCCCAGCGGGTTCATGTAGTCGACCACGGCCTCGCGCGACCGCATCATCATCTCGACGATCGCCTCGGTGGACTTGCGGTCGGTGGAGAACGTGAGCGCCGCCCAGTCGCGCGCGATGTCGCGCGACGACGCATGCGGATCCCAGGCGAGCCGGCCGAACATGTACCAGTTGGCGGCGTCGAAATGCGAGCCACTCCACGTGCGGGAGCTGCCGATGTTGGCGACCCCGGCCATCGCGGTGAGCTTGTTGCCATCGAGGCTCCCGTCGATCACCTTCGCGACCGTCGAGCCTTTGCGCGGGCGTCCCGTGTCGGCCTGCAGGACCTCCTCGTACATCGGGCCGAGGTACGCGAGGTGGGTCGCGAAGCCGAGGTACTCCTTGGTGATCTGGAACTCCATCGCGAGCGGCGTCTTCGGCATCGCGCCGAAGAGCGGATGGAAAGGCTCGCGCGGCTGGAAGTCGATGGGACCGTTCTTCACCTGCACGATCACGTTCTTCGCGAACGTCCCGTCGAGGGGGACGAACTCCGTGTATGCCTGCTTGGCGCGGTCCTCCTCGTCGAACTGCGAGTAGACGAAGGCTCTCCAGAAGACGAGGCCGCCATGCGGCGCCACCGCCTCGGCGAGGAGGTTCGCTCCCTCCGCGTGGCTGCGCTTGTAGTCCTGCGGCCCGGGCTGGCCCTCGGAGTTCGCCTTGACGAGGAAGCCGCCGAAATCGGGGATTACCTTGTAGATCTCGGCCGCTTTGTCCTTCCACCATTTGCGCACGGCCGGGTCGAGCGGATCCGCAGTGGCCGTCTGCTTCAGCTCCATCGGAGCCGACCAACGCACCGAGAGATAGACGCGAATGCCGTAGGGCCGGAACACGTCGGCCAGCGCTGCCGCCTTCGCGATCCAGGGCGCGGTCATCATCTCGGCCTTCGAGTTGACGTTGTTCAGCACCGTGCCGTTGATGCCGATCGAGGCGTTGGCCCGGGCGTAGTCGACGTAGCGCGCGTCCTTCACGTCCGGCAGGTGGTGCCACTCCCAGATCGACTCACCCGCGTAGCCGCGCTCGATGGTGCGGTCGAGGTTGTCCCAATGGTTGAGCATTCGCAGCGCGACCTTCGGTGCCGAGCGCACGTCGATCTTCGCGAGATCCACGCCAGTCCGCATGGCCGCCAGCAGCGCGAACGTGCCATAGAGGAGCCCCACATCCGAGTTGGCCGCGACCAGCGTCACGGCATGGCCGCGCACCTTGGTCGCGCGCAACAAATACCCTTCCTGCCCGAGGGATGCGAGGTCGAGATCGAGCTTCGCGATGGCCGGCAGCGAAGCGGGCGTGGCGAGCACGATGGCGCCTTTGCGGATCTCGCGCGCCAGCTCGGGGGGCCGGCCGACGAGGCCGGAGAGGCCGCGATGCAGCTCGGCGACCGCGGCAAGCGCCGTCAACGAAGGCCCCGCGGGTGCCACGATGACCTTCGCGTGGGCCAGGACGCGCGTGCGCTGTGCGCCTTCCAACGCCCGGTAGCGAAGCCACAATTCGTATCCATCTTCCTCGAATCCCCAGGCGGGATTCAGGGGCAACGCAACCATCAAGGGCGCGAGCGCCCGCAATATCGTTTGCGGCTTATTCATTCGATTCATCTTGCCCGAGCCTCCTACCCGGTGCCAGAATGGTAACGCTACCTCTCTCGGGAAAGCCAGATGTCCGCCACGAACAATGCGTCCAAGAACGCAGCGTGGCTCGCCGCCGCGGTGCTTTTCGCGTGTGTCACGAGCCCGTTTGCCGCAACACCGGGCCCTGCATGCGACGGCATCGATGCCGCCCTGCCCCAGCCTCTCGCGCTCGCTTCGTCCTGGGATCCCGCGCTGGTTCGCGAGGTCCATTCGCTCGCGGCACAGCAGGCTCGTTCCCGGGGTTGTGCCCTCGTGCTCGCTCCCACGCTCGATGTCGTGCGCGATGCACGGCGCGGCGTCGCGGAGCGCACGTTCGGTGAAGATCCTTATCTCGTCGGTGAGATGGGTGTGGCTGCGATCGAAGGTTTGCAAGGACGAGGTGCCACGCCCGGCGCCGGCAAGGTGACATCGGCCGCGATGCATCTCGCGGGTCCGCCTCTTCCGGGCGACGGAAGCGAGGTCGGACCGGTGCCGGTCGCGGAGCGCGAGCTGCGCGAGATCTACTTCCCGCCCTTCGAAGCCGCCATTGCCCGCGCCAACCTGCGTGCGATCGTGGTTTCCCGCAACGAGCTGGACAGCCTCCCGTCGCTCGCGAATCCGTGGCTGCTGAAGGATGTCGTGCGCGGTGAGTGGAAGTACACGGGCGCCCTGCTCGCAGGCTCCGACGCCATCACGGACTTGCATGCGATCCACGGCGTGGCCGCGAATGCGGACGCCGCGTCCCGGATCGCGAGCGATGCCGGAATCGAGACGCTCGATCGCCCCTCCTCCACGGAGGCCGCTCCGCTCAATGCATCCGCCCGCGCGCTTGCACTCAAGGCCGCGCAACGCTCGATCGTGCTACTGAAGAACGACGGCACGCTTCCGGCCGCTGCTGCCGCGAACGTCCTCGTGCTCCGCATCGGTGACGGTGACGCAGCCGCGCAGCAATCGCGCGTCGATGCCGCGAAGACCACCGGCCGCCCCGTCGTCGTGGTGCTCACCTCGCCGCGCTCCCCGCTCACCGTGAAGATGTCGGAGCAGGCCAACGCCATCCTCGCCGCGTGGAACCTGGGCGAGCGCTCCGACGATGCGATCGCCGACGTGGTGTCGGGCCGCGTGAACCCCGGCGGCAAGCTTCCGCTGACGCTATCGCGCAATGCCGGCCAGATGCCGGCCTTCTATAACGTGAAGCCCTCGGCCCGGCGCGGCTACCTCTTCGACACGACCGATCCTCTCTATACGTTCGGCTCCGGCCTCGGCTATTCCACCTTCACGCTGGGTGCGCCTCGCCTATCCGCAGCGACGATGGACGCGAAGGGCTCCATCGTCGTGTCGGTGGACGTGCGCAATACCGGCAAGTTGGCGGGCGACGAGACGGTGCAGCTTTATATCCGCGACAAGGTGAGCTCCGTGACGCGGCCCGTGCTGGAACTGAAAGGCTTCCAGAGGATCGCGCTCAAGCCCGCGGAAGCGCGCACCGTCACCTTCAAGGTCGATGCGCGCAGCCTCGAGATGTGGAACGAGAAGATGCAGCGCGTCGTCGAGCCCGGAGACTTCGAGATCATGACCGGCAACAGCTCCAGTCAATTGCAGTCCGCGACGCTCACCGTGAGGGCCGCGCCATGAAGAACGGTCGCCGCGATGCGCTCAAGTCTCTCGCCGGATTGACCGCGTATGCCGGAGCCTCGGCCTCGCTGCCAGCGGTTGCGGCCGCGGGCGATCCTCCTCCGTACAAGAACCCGGCACTCTCCGTGGAGCAGCGCGTGCGCGACCTGCTGCCGCGCATGACGCTCGAGGAGAAAGTGGCGCAGATGATCGCGCTCTGGTTCACCAAGACGGATGTCACCGACGAGAAAGGCGACTTCTCGCCCGCGAAGGCGAGCAAGGCGTACCCCGCGAGCTTCGGCCAGGTCACGCGTCCTTCGGATCGCCGTGGAGCGCCCACGGTGCCGGGCAAGCGCTGGCGCGATCCCGCATCGACGGTGAAGCTGGTCAATGACACGCAGCGCTGGGCGCTCGAGCAGACGCGCCTGGGCATCCCGGTGATCTTCCACGAGGAATCCCTGCACGGGTACATGGCGCCGGAGGCGACCAACTTCCCGGTGCCGATCGCGCTCGCCGGCAGCTTCGACGCCGCGCTCGTCCGCGAGGTGCAGTCGGTCATTGGCCGCGAGATGCGCGCGCACGGCTCGCACCTGGCGCTCTCGCCCGTGGTCGACATCGCGCGCGATCCGCGCTGGGGCCGCATCGAGGAGACCTTCGGCGAAGATCCGTATCTGTGCAGCGAGATGGGTGTCGCCTCGGTGCTGGGCCTTCAAGGCGAGGGCCGCACGCTGGGGCCGGGCAAGGTCTTTGCGACGCTGAAGCACATGACCGGCCACGGGCAGCCGCAGGCGGGCGCGAACGTGGGGCCGGCGCCGATCGCGATGCGCGAGCTTCGCGAGAGCTTCTTCCCGCCGTTCCGCGAGGTGGTCGAGCGCACCGGCATCAGCTCGCTCATGCCGTCGTACAACGAGATCGACGGCGTCGCCTCGCACGCCAACAAATGGCTGCTGGGCGACCTGCTGCGCGGCGAATGGAAGTTCGACGGCGTCGTGGTCAGCGACTACAACGCGGTCGAGCAGCTGGACACGCTGCACCACGTGGTGCCCGACCTGCCTTCGGCCGGCATCCGCACGCTCGAGGCCGGCGTGGACAGCGAGCTTCCCGACGGCGCTGCGTTCCGGGGCCTCGCGGCGCTGGTTCGCTCCGGGCGCGTGCCCGAGAGCGCCATCGACGCGGCCTGCGCGCGGATGCTTTCACTCAAGTTCCGCGCGGGGCTCTTCGAGAACCCGTATGCGAAGGCGGAGGAAGCGATCGCGCTCAACTCCAATGCCGAGGCTCGCGCGTTGGCACTCCGCGCCGCGCACCGCTCCATTTGCCTGTTGAAGAACGACGGCACGTTGCCCCTCGCCCCCGGTGCCCACAAGCGCGTGGCGGTGATCGGCCCCAACGCCGGCATCGCGCGCCTCGGTGGCTATTCGGGCGAACCGCTGCACAACATTTCGCTGCTGGACGGCGTGAAGGCGAAGCTCGCGGGCAAGGCCGAGGCCGTGTTCGCGCAGGGCGTCTTCATCACGAAGAGCGAGGACCGCAGCTCCGACGAGGTGCTGCTGGCCGATCCCGCGCGCAACCGCCAGTTGATCGCCGAGGCGGTGGCGGTCGCGAAGACTTGCGACGTGATCCTGCTCTCCATCGGCGACACGGAGCAGACGAGCCGCGAAGGCTTCGCCAAGAACCATCTTGGAGACCGCACGAGCCTGGACCTGGTCGGCGAGCAGAACGAACTCGTGGACGCGCTCGCGAAGCTCGGCAAGCCGCTGGTGATCGTCGCGCAGAACGGGCGGCCGCCGAGCTTCCCCAATGCCATCGCCAAGTGCAACGCGCTGCTGGAGTGCTGGTACGTCGGCCAGGAAGGCGGCACGGCGATGGCCGATGCGATCTTCGGAGATATCAATCCGGGCGCCAAGCTCGCGGTCACGGTGGCGCGCGACGTGGGCCAGGTGCCGATCTACTACAACGCCCGGCCCTCGGCCCGCGTGGGTGGCCGCGATCCCGTTCCGCTCTACCCGTTCGGCTACGGTCTCAGCTACACCACGTTCGAGGTCGGCAAGCCGCGCCTGTCCGCGAGCTCGATCGCCCGCGGTGCCAACGTCACGGTCGAAGTCGACGTCCGCAACACGGGCTCACGCGCCGGGGACGAAGTGGTGCAGGTCTACGTGCACGATCGCGTGGCCACGGTCGCGCGCGCCGCGAAGCAACTCCGGGGCTTCGAGCGAGTGACGCTGGCACCTGGAGAACGCAAGACCGTGCGCATCCCGCTCGGCCCGAAAGCCTTCCGGCTCTGGAACGCCCAGATGAAGGAAGTGATCGAGCCCGGCACGTTCGACATCCTCGTGGGATCCAATTCCCGCGACCTCCAATCCGTCGCCCTCGAGATCACCTGACCATGTCCGAACCCCGCTCCCCTTCCCGCCGCGACTTCTCCAAGGCTTTGCTCGGCGCCAGTCTCGGCACGCTCGCCCCCCTGGGCTCCGCGCTCGCCACCCCCGCTCCCGGTTCGCTCGACGCGATCGCCCGCGCCAAGGGCCTGCGCGTCGGCAACGCGATGGGCCGCGGCACGACGGGACCGCGTGCCAACGTCCGCTTCGAGGATCCCGCTTATCGCGCGCTGATGGCCCGCGAATGCAGCCTGTTCGTCGCGGAGAACGAGACCAAGTGGCAGCACCTCCAGCCACGCCCGGATACGTTCCGTCCGGAAGCCTCCGACGAGATGTTCGCGTGGGCGAAGAAGGAAGGCATGGCGATCCGCGGCCACTGCCTCGTGTGGCAAACGCCGCGGTGGCTGCCCGACTGGGTCAACAAGCATGACTATGGCGCCAACCCGAAGGCCGAGGCCGAGCGGATCCTGCGCACGCACATCTCGCAGACCTGCAAGCACTTCAGCCGTGACGTCTACAGCTGGGACGTCGTGAACGAGGCCATCGACCCCGTCACGGGCGATCACCGCGTGAACGTACTGAACAGCAAGCTTGGCAATGTGGAGCAGATCGATCTCTGCTTCCGCCTCGCCAAGGAGCACGCGCCGAACGCGAAGCTGGTCTACAACGACTACATGCGCTGGGACGAGCGCAGCGCCAAGCATCGCTCCGGAGTCCTGCAGCTTCTGCGCGACCTTCGCAAGCGCGGCACGCCGATCGACGCGCTGGGCCTGCAGGGCCACATCGGCTACTGGCCCGACAACGAAGCCACCGGTTTGGGCGGCCCCGCCCAATGGCGCAAGTTCCTGGACGAAGCGACCGCGATGGACCTGGACCTGCTGATCACGGAGTTCGACGTCTCCGACAAGGGCCTGCCGACCGAGGTGCCCGCGCGCGACGCGCAAGTAGCGGCGATCGCGAAGGAGTTCCTCGACGTCACGCTGTCGTACACGCGGCTGCGGGAGTTCCTCTTCTGGGGGATGGCGAATCGCCAGAGCTGGCTGCAGGAGTGGATCCCGCGCGCGGACAAGACGATGGTGCGGGGATGTCCGTTCGACGAGAAGCTCCAGCCCACACCGCTGTACACAGCCCTCGCCGACGCCTTCCGGGCGATGCCCCAGCGCACCTAGGGAAGGAAGACGCCCATCGAGCGGGTGCCCGCCGCGGCGGCCATGGCGTCGAGGTTCTGCTCGAGCTCCATGAATCCGGCGATCCGCTGGGCTCGCGCCGCACCGAAGCTGCGCTCGATCGCAGTCACCGACTTGTCCGCCGCCTTCGCATCCCCGAACTGGCGGAGCAACTGCGCTCTCAGGATCACGGCCTTCGCGGCCTGGAGCATCAATGCGTCGGTGTCGTGCGGGCACTCCGCGAGAACCTCCACCGACCGATCGAGGCACTTGAACAGCGCCCGCTTCTCGCCCCAGGAGAAAGACTGCACGAATCCGCGTTGGGCCACGAAGCGCGCGTATCCCTCCCCCAGGAGCGCGCGGGACTCGATCTCCACCAGCACGGGATCGTCGGACATCTCCCGCACCGGCAGGACGAGCCTGTAGCACTCGAGGGCTTCCGCGACCGCCTCGTCCGTGCCCAGGCTCTGCACGATGCAGGCCTTGGCCAGCAGGGAATCGGCGAGCAGCCGCCGCGACTCGAGGTCTGCCGGCGGCGAGTTGCGCTCGATGACCTCGTCGTGGAGCGAGATCGCCTCGTCCTTCCTTCCCAGCTCGTCCAGCACGGCCGCCTTGCTGCACAAGGCGCGGTCCACGGCGGCCTTCTCCCCGGCATCGCGAGAGTTCCGGTAGTGCAGGATGACCTTGTCGCAAAGCGCGAGGGACTCATCGGCGGCCCCCTCGAGGTGGAGCCTCACCGCCTCTTCCGCCAGGGCTGGCGCAGCCGTCGCGGTCACGCGCGAAACTGGATCCAGAACAGGAAGCCCATCGCGGTGAGCATCACGAGCATCGCCAGCGCCACGAAGCTCACGCGCGCGGGACCATTGCTCGCCTCTCCATCCTTCATCATGCGGCGAGCCATCTCCGCCACGGCGAAGAAGACGACGGCCCCGATCAGCCAGCCCCACTTTTTCTCGCCCACCGCGATGGCCACGCACGCCACGCCCATGATGTAGAGCCAGGCTGTAAAGGTCGCTTTACCCATGCAATGTCACCCTCCCGGTCATTGGACACCCCGATCCTGTTGCCGCAATTTTGACGCGATGAGGAAGGGATCGCGTGGTTTCGCGGTACCCGCGACGAGCTCAGCAATGTGGCTACCGACCGCCGGTCCATGCTTGAATCCGTGCCCCGAACCGCATCCGACCACCCAGACGTTGTCGAGGCCCGGGTGCCGATCGATGACGAGGTCGCCGTTCGAGCTGTTCTCGTACTGACACACCCGCATTTCGCTCAATGGAGCCTTGGCCAGCGACGGGAATCGTCGGGCCAGGAAAGCGCGCGCCTCCTCTTCCCCGGCCGCGCTTGCACGGCGATCCACGGTATCGGGATTCGCCGGCGCTCCATGCGTATCGTTGGCCACCTTGAAGCCGCGGCCTTCCAGGCTTGGAAAGCCATAGAAAGGGAGGTCAGCCCAGATCGGAAGTGCACCGGTGGCGCCGGCATCCACCGAAAAGAAGAAGACCTCCTGCCGGGTGACGAACAGACGGTTCGCCATCGCATCGGGGCAGATTCGATCCAGCCAGGGGCCGCAAGCGAAAACGAACTGATCTGCATCGATCCGCTCGCCGCTCTTCGTCGTCACTGCGGCTAAGGCACCGTTCTCACCTTGTTCCCGCCTGATCGGCGATACCTCGCCGGACAGAAACGTGACGCCGTTGGCTTTCAGCTCCGAAGCCAGCGACTGCACTGCCCGCCGAGCCATCAGCGCACCGCCCGCCGGCTCGAGGAACCCGGCCTCGTCATTTGCCACGCGCATGACCGGGAACCGGCGCCTCAGCTCATCGGCCTGCAGCAACGTGAATGGAA